>DATCOF010000040.1:0-10944 GCA_036564845.1 Chitinophagaceae bacterium
CCTAACTAATAATCAACTGATAAAATACCCAAAAGCAAGAATAAAAAAGGGAGCTATTTTTTGTTCCCTCAAAAAAAATCATTCTTTTGTTTTGATGACCCTCACCTTCCATTCTTCGGGGCCTTTTTCAATATATTCCCATTTAAAAGGTTCCTTGCTTTCGGCTTCCATTTGATAATAAAGAGGCTTGGGATCATGATCGTTGATAAATTCAAAAGCTTCACCTGCTTTTATATCGGCAAAAGCCTTATAAAACATTTCATGACGTTCTGTTGGTGGAAAGGGCCGCAAGTCAAACTCGTTAACCACTGAAAAACCATCATCTCCTAAACCACTTTTAACCTTTTTAGTAATGTGAACAACATATTCATTGGGTTCCTGCTTTTTATATATCCAGGAATGTTGCCCCTCAAATTTATTTACAAAAATTCCGTGAATTTCTTTTGGATCTTCTGCAGAGATGATTTCCATTGTATCGCCTTGCTCCATCATGCCGTAGCGGTGGAATACGATTTGTTTCCACTCATTTTCCTTTGCTTTCCGAAGGTCAAGCAAGGTAGATATATCGGTAAATTCCCTACCCTGAGAAGCTTCAGTGCGGGTAACTTTCACTTTCCATTCTCTTCCTCCACGATTGAGATATTCCCATCCAACCACATCTCCATAAATAGAGCGAAACTCATAATAGAGAGGAATAGGATCATGATCATTGATAAAGATAAAGCTTTCATTAACGGGTAATTCCCGGAATAGCGCAATTAATTTTTTATGTCTTTCAATAGGAATAAGCACCCGTACATCCAATTCTTCAATTTGTAATTTGTTATCCATGATAATTAAATTTAGGTTAGCAAGATTACTATTTATATTGAGAGAGTGTTTACTAATAGTGGAAATTAGTGGGGAATGGCCCACCCTGGCGCAGATATGCAGCGTAGCTTTGTGTACAGCGTAGCTGTGCTATTGAATACTTCATACAATTAAAGTGTCCGGCTTTATAATTTCTAAAAGACATTATGAACAGATCAATCCCGTTAGTAACTGCAAAACTTACGAAATAAAGTTTATCGTTATCAGCAAATTTGTATTTCTTACCTATTGATAAATATAAGAAAATGGCATTCCACTGGCTCTTTTTTCGTAAGCTGCTGTGTCAGTCTTGCCAAATATTAATGATTTGCGAATAGCTTTTAAAGAAACATGCATTAATAAATATTATAAATATCAAAAAGAATAACCGTGGCATAAGTACGAGTTAAGAATATAAAATAATTATTTGTCAGGAGCAGGAATTTTGTTTATTAATAAAATTAAACTTTTAGCTATGTCATTTAATGAAAATTAATTTGCTAATCAATACTTCAAACATATTCGTTTTGAGACTAGAGATATGGAAAATTATTGGCGGTATTAGAAGTTATAATGGTGCCTCTTGTGATATTTTTTTGATATCTCTTTCTAAGTTTTCTAAGCAATTTATTTTTCAAAAAAGGCAACGCTTCCTCCAACCCAGTCTTTATCGGCATTGTAGCGTACCCCAATCATTTTACCTTTACTCAATCGTGCAAGATTATTTACTGCAACAGGTCTTTGCCATCCATCTTTCCAAAAATAAAAAATACGTATCTCTGCTTTGGCAGGTACGTTTGGAGTAACAATCACATCCGCATATTTTACTTTTCGTTGTAATATCCAGTTCTCAGGATCTTTTACTTTTTCAACATCTTCTTTTGTAACATCGATAATTACACCTTGCCCTGCAAAAGAGAATAATGGTTTTAAAACAAAATTTTTAAGATTGCCGGGTAATTGTTTTACCTCGTTAAGAAAAAATGTTTCAGGCACATAAGGATGTTTGATAAACGGCAAAGTGAATTTGCTTATGCGGTAAAACCAATTGGGATGCGGCACCCATTCCACATCAAGTTCATTAGTAAGATCAACAAAATTTCCAAGCTTTTCTTTTTGTTGCATTAGTTCATCAAATATTACACGGTTATAAATCCGTTTTACCTGCACCTTTTTTCCTTCATTCATGTAATATAATTTCCTGCCTTCCTTTATCAGATCAGTAAGAGAAACGATGGGAATACCTAAATAATCCTGGGTGCAATAAAAATCAATTCTTGTTTTTTGTTCATGCGGATTTATTTCTAAAAGAATAACATTTTCAACATTGTGTTCACCAATAATAATTTCTTTCAGCAATTTTATATAAGATTCTTTATTGTATCCATTTAAATAATTATCAAAATTTTCAGGAATGTAAATATATTTTTTTAAGACTTCAGGATAATAAACCTGGAAACCAAATAGGGTAGGGAAGCCCTGCATTTCTACCAGTTGTGGTTCCAACTCTCCGGCAGCATTTTCACAAATGCCAAAATCAAAAGCAATAAAATGTGTGTGATCATTTTCATTTGGCACAACTTCTCCTTTGGGGATAGCTTCTGCTGTTAGCTTTTTAAAATTATCATCAACAATTACATCAACAATAGCTTCACATGCATCGATCGTTTTTTTTGTAAATTCTTTTGAAATAAAAACAGGCGTTTCCGCTATTCTAAATTCGATCGCGTCGGGATGTTTGCTATTTAGATCGGCAAGAAAATTTTTATACTTTTCTTCTGTAAAATTTTGATTGAAATTTTTACGCAGATCGTTTATCATGATATTAATTTACATGATAAAAATACTTTTTAAAACTGATACGGAATGTGCGCTATTAATGTATCACGCAGGGACGGTCAGACAATGTTCAACAGCGATGTTTAAAAAATTAGGTAGTATGTGTGAGTAAGTCCATAAAATTTTATCGGGGTCATTTAAATGTTTCAGCATCGATTCCCATTTTTCGTGTCCATGGTTTTCAATGACTGTTTTCTTTTTTTCTTCTGTTTGCAGATACATGCTCATGCCTACTGCATCGGCTTCCGGGTGAAACTGTGTGCCGAAAAAATATTCATTAAAACGGATAGCCATAATAGCTCTTTCAAGAGGAATATGCGTTCTTTCTTTTTCTATACAAAGAATTTTTGCGCCTTTATAGAGGATGTTCATTCTTGGCTCAATCACTTGCCAGTCGCGGCTATCCACAGCATAAAAGGGTTCATTCAAGCCATTGAATATGGGTTCACTTTTGCCATCTTCTAAAAGATGCACAGGAAACACACCGAATGCTGTTGAGTTTCTTTTGCAAACATTTGCAAGCTCCCAATGCCTGCATACAAGTTGAAATGAGTGACAGATAAAAAACACATATTTCTTTTCGTGATTGTTTGAATTATTATTCCATTTTTCAATTGTCTCAAGCCATGTAAAGTATGCCTTCTCCCAATCGCAGCCTTCACTTTCCAAAGGGCTTCCCGGGCCACCGGTGCTTATATAAATATCATAACTTGTATCAGGTGTTTCATTCGTTAACCTAACATCAAACTCATCGCATTTAATATCCAGGTTATTGTTTTTTTTATACTGATTTAAAATTTCACAAAGACAGCGCATCCCCTGATTTTCAAATCCTTCATACATATCCAAAATAGCGACTCTCACTACTTTATTTGTTTCTGACTTCATCATGCAAAAATAAATTATTATAACGGAGTATGAATGCTTTTTAGTGCATCAACTTATGCAGAATGTGTGGAATAAATAATGAAGAATAATAAAAATGAAATAATTGATATTGGAAATTATATTCCATCTAAAAATTGAGAATGAATATAATCTACAACATCAACAAGGCTGTTTGTTTGTTCAAAGATTTTTAATTGCCTGTCAGCACCCGTGCCCTGTTCCATCATTTTGTGTACATGACCAATTGCATTTTTAATTCCAAGAGGGCCTGTTACATCATCAATAAAATCCAGTAATTCATAAATTAAAACGCGTGTGTTAACTTCTGCTTCTTTACCAAAATCTATCATGCTGCCATCAATGCCGTAGCGGCCTGCTCTCCATTTATTTTCATTAATTAAAATGCGTGGATATGTTATAAAATTTAAATTCTGCAAACGCAGTTTGTAAAGCTTGGCACAAATTCCCTGGAACAATGCAGCAATAGTTATTGTTTCCTGAACCGTCATTGGCACATCACAAATCCTGAATTCTACCGTGTTGAAAAATGGATGCACTCTAAGATCCCACCAGATCTTTTTTGCATTATCAATGCAATTTGTTTTTACTAAAAGCTTGATATAATTATCATAGGCTTCTATGCTGTCAAAACAATCAGGTATTCCTGTTCGTGGAAATTTATCAAACACTTTTGTGCGAAAAGATTTATATCCTGTCAACCTTCCTTCCCAAAAAGGAGAGTTAGTGCTTAATGCATAAATATGTGGTAAAAAATATCTTGCAGAGTTCGCAATGTGCATTGCCAGATCACGATTTTCCATACCAACATGAACATGCAATCCAAAAATTAAATTGCTTCTTGCAGCCTCCTGCAATTCATTTACAATTTCGCTGTAACGTGCGTGTTCAGTGATCAATTGGCTTTCCCAATGGCTGAAAGGATGTGTGCCGGACGCGCCTACCCAAAAGCCAAGATCGCCGGCGATGCTGCTTATTGTTTTACGCAGTGTTGCAACATCCATCATCGCTTCATCAATATCCTGGCAAATATCAGTACCCACTTCCACCACAGCCTGGTGCATTTCTGCCTTTACTTTATCCTTAATTATTTTTTGACCTTCCTGTACAATTTTTTGCTCATGACTTTTTAATTCACGGCTTACAGGGTCAATAACCATGTACTCTTCTTCTACACCAAGGGTAAAATTTTTAAAAGAAATATTTGCCATGTGAGACTTGAGTTATCAGTTATGAGTAATCAGTTATCAGTTATCAGTTATTGTGTGTTACCATTTATAAATTTGCAACTCATCACACATCATTCATCATTCATCACACATCACTTATCACTCCTCACTTCCTTCTGTATTTTTTCTTAAGTCCCTTTAAGGGATTTAGGGTATAAAGTTTTTTTTTTGCAGCACTCCTTTTTATATATTCTCCCCATGTAAGATTATCTTTTGTATCATCCTGTTGCTCTGCTTTTTCTATTGCAAAGTTGGCAGCCGTTTCTACTACCCAATCAAAATTTTCCTGTCCAACACTGGTTATTTCTGCATCGGGAGCAGGATTACAAAAATCAATTGCATAAGGTACACCATCACGTAAAGCAAGTTCAACAGTATTAAAATCGTAGCCCAAATATTTATTAATTCTTAAAACAATATCTTCCATAAGATCATAGCGTGCTTTATCAGGTTTAAAATCTGCGGCATATCTTAAGTGGTGTGGATTGCGTGGCTCATAAGGCATAATGCGTACATGTTTGCCACCAATGCAATAGCACCTGTAATATTCATCAAAAATAATTTCCTCCTGAAGCATCATAACCAATTCGCCGGTTTCGCCATGCTTTCTAAAAAGATCATCCATATCTTTTACCTGGTAAACACTCTTCCAACCGCCGCCGGCAAAGGGTTTCATGTAGGCAGGAAAGCCAATATAATCAATGATACTATTCCAGTCTAACGGAAATAACAGGTTAGCAAAAGATTGATCGGTTGTATCAACAGGTAAATCTTTTGAGGGAAGAATAACTGTTTTTGGTACTGGTACATCAATTTTTGTAGCAAGACAATTATTAAAAAATTTTTCATCAGCGCTCCACCAAAATGGATTATTTATTACGGCTGTACCAGTGAGTGCTGCGTTTTTTAAATAAGCACGATAAAAAGGAGCATCCTGTGATATGCGGTCTATTATTACCGCATAGCCTGTTGGTTCACCCTGCATTACTTTATCAATCTTTACTGCTTCTGCCGTTATTCCTTTAATTTTTTTGCTGTTTACCCTTTCAATAAACGCATCCGGAAAGCTTCTTTCTCTTCCAAATAAAATTCCTATTTTTTTCATGATGAATAATTTGTATGGCTATTAATGCATGATATTTTTTCATAGCTAACCAAATATATTTTTTCGTGCTCAATAAAACAAAATTGTTTTATACAAAATATTGTAGCGAATTTGATCGCAGATCTGTGATTAATTATTTTGGAATTGATTTTGCGTATTTTTGAAGCCTATGGAAACAGAGAAAAGCGTTGGAATTTTAACTGAGACGCATGTTTTATTTTCATCTTATCTTAAGAGAGAAGTTACCGTTGATATTTATTTACCGTCCGGTGTTTTAAATCAGTATGATGTAAGCCTGCTGCTGATAAATGACGGGCAAGACCTTTCAGAAATGAACTTTGAAAATATTTTGGAAACGCATTCTGAGATAATAACGCCTTTATTATGCGCAGGTATTCATTGCAGTAAAGACAGGAAAAATGAATATGGTACCGCAGGTGTTTTAGATTATGATGGCCGGGGAACAAAAGCAAAAGCATACCAGCACTTTATTTTAAATGAGCTATTGCCATTTATAAGAAATACATATTTAATTTCTTCTTTTAAAGAAAAATCTTTTTGTGGTTTTTCATTGGGAGCATTAAGCGCTTTGGATATTGTATGGAATCATCCGGAAGAATTTAGTAAGGTGGGTTTATTTAGTGCATCATTATGGTGGCGGACTGTAAGCCAGGATGATAAATTGTTTGATGAAAATATTCACAGGATAATGCATACGAAAATTAGAAAAGGTGGTTATTATCCCTGGCTAAAATTCTTTTTTGAAACAGGAACCAAAGATGAAACCGCAGACAGAAATGGAAATGGAATTATTGATGCGATAGATGATACAATAAGCCTTATTGATGAATTGGTTTTAAAAGGATACGACAGGGAAAGGGATATAAAATATCTTGAATTAAAAGAGGGCAAACATGATGTGGCAACATGGGGCAAAGCATTCCCGGAGTTTTTAAAATGGGGATGGGGGGAGAAGTGATAAGTTTTATGTTGTATGTAATGCAACCAAAACTGTATAACATTGAACTACTAAACATTTTTTGTACATTTATATAAACAGAAAATTATGCGGACATTAAATGTTTCTATATCCGACATTGAGTATAACAAATTTGGTTTGAAAAATGAAAAGCTGACTTTTACAGATTTTATTGACCTTGTAAGTAAAGAATTAGTACGCCAAAATTTGAACAAGTGTTTAGAACTTGCTGACAAATATGGGCTTTCAAAAATGACAATGGACGAAATAACAAATGAAGTAAAAGCCGTCAGACAAAATGCAAAAAATCGTAATTGACACCAACGTTATTGTTTCATCACTTATTCAACGTGGCTATCCAAACCTAATCATCAACTAACTTTTTATTGAACAGAAATTTAAACTTTGTGTTTCGGACGAATTAATGGCTGAATATTATGAAGTTTTAGCGAGACCCAAATTTTCCAGATTTCAGGACTTTTTTATTCGTGCAGAAGCATTGCTTGCCGAAATAGAATCGAAGGCAATAAAATATGTTCCGACAGTAAAACTTCTACTTATTTCTGACGCTGACGACAATATGATTTTAGAACTTGCTGACCAATGTTTAGCAGACTTTGTTATTACCGGCAACACAACCGATTTTACATTTTCAACTTACAAGCTTACAAAAATTGTAACGCCGAAAGAATATTGGGAAAACTATCAACCAGACTAAAAAATACATTCCATACAGTTGCTATGAAAATAAGAAATGGCGACAATTATCCCTGGCTAAAATTCTTTTTTGAAACAGGAACTAAAGATGAAACAGCAGACAGAAACGGAAATGGAATTATTGATGCGATAGATGATACAATAAGTCTTATGGATGAATTGGTTTTAAAAGGCTATAACAGGGCGGGGGATATAAAATATCTTGAACTAAAAGAGGGCAAACATGATGTTGCTACCTGAGGCCAGGCGTTTCCTGAATTTTTAAAATGGGGATGGGGGGAGATGAGTAAATAAGAGTAATAAGTAAAACAAAAAAGCCGTCGCATTAATTGAGACGGCTTTTATTATTTTAATTATTAGTATTAAAAAATATACCTAAGTCCAAGTTGCAAACCCCAGGTACTTGATGTTGAATTATTATTGATATAAGTTCTGTCAATCAAAATTTGGCTAGTTGCACCTTGTGGAAGATAAGTTGCAAGTTGAAAATTAGCCTGACCACCAGTTGCATTTACATATTTTAGTGGATTGGCAACAATAAAGAACCTTTTTATTCCCCAATTATGATTGATCAGATTCAAAGCATTTAAAACATCTGCTGTGAATTGAATAGTATTTTTATGTTTTCCAAAATTGGCAAAAATATCCTGTGTAAACTTCATATCAAGCCTGTTGTACCAAGGTTGTCTTGCTCCATTTCTTTTAGCGACATCTCCCTGGTGTTTACTTAAGTATGAGTCTTGAGCTATGAATTGAAAGAATGCATCAGATTGTTGCTGCGCTGTAAAAGCGGGAACTGTGCCTGATGCAGCTATAGGGAGAAAATTAATTTCTGATGGGCTTTTAGGAATATACATTAAATCAGCAGTATTACCGTCATTATTTACATCTCCATTATAAATATAAGTAATGTTACCCTGCGATGAGCCTTCATAAAAAGCAGAAACTGTAGTTGCTAAATGGTTAAGGTACTCAAAGCGGTAAGAAAGACTGGCAATAATTCTATTAGGAACCGAAAAGCCTGAATTGGATAATTGCAAATCATTTTGGGTTAGCGAAGTGGCATTTACTGACCATACAGAGTTTGCCTGGCTTCCGGGGTTTGCAGTTACATCTAACGCTTCGGTATGAGTATAAGCTAAGGTGCCGTAAAATCCTTTTGTAAACGATTTACTAATTTGTGCTGTAAGAGAAAATGATCCGCCAAGCCTTGTATTATCTAATACAATTGCATTACCACTTGTAGAATTTAATTTTCTTGCTGCAGTAGCAGAATAGCTGGGTCTTGTATTACCGCCACCCAAGTTAACAGTAGCATCAGGAGCTTTTTGATTAGCATTGAACATATATACCGCATTAACATCTTTAGTATATAATGCTTCCACGGTTGCGCTAAATCCATTACCTAATTGTTTATCTATTGCAAAATCTGTACGCCAAACTTGCGGGAATTTAAAATTATTAGCAATTAACGCATAAGCTCCTGTTGGAACTACTGTACCTCCTTTTGTTGGAAATATGTTTGCAGGCAGGGTGGTGGTGTTAGTGTTATAAAAAGGATTATAAGCATGAGGGTCGGGGTTGAAAAGGAAATTATTCAAATTTGTACCAACTGTAGTAGGGGTAACTAAAGCCCCGAATTGATAAGGTCCTACACCTGTAGGCAGATTGGTTAAATATACAAAAGGAATGCGACCGGTAAATAAACCTGTTCCACCCCTGATAACAAGTTTTTCTGTAGGCAGATTCCATCTAAGGCCTACTCTTGGAGACCAATAAAATGTGCTTTTAGGCCATGCACCGGTGGCATATGTGGTTAGTTGCCCATCATTAGTATAAAGAGGAAGCGCATCAACAGCATTATTAGCTAATGGTTGTTCTGGATACTGAGGTTTATCAATTCTTAATCCTGCAGTAATTTTTATATTATCGTTTACATTAATTTCATCTTGTACATATGCGCCTAATTGACCAACTTTTAAATTAGCTGAAATAACTGCATCCTGTCCGGGGATTAAGGAATAGGTAATGGCAAATTGGTTAGGTGCCCTGTTATTTATAAAATCATCTAATGATTTATATGAATAATATCCTTGTGATCCGGCCATAAAACCATTTCCTACTTTCTGATATTCATAAGAAACACCAGCGGTAAGTGTATGTTTTCCGGCAAAGTAACTAAAGTTATCTGTTGCGGTATAAACATCATTTATTACAACATTATAATTTCCATTGAAGGGTTCATTTCCAAAGCTTAGATAATTATTTTTACTTCCGGTAGTTAATCCTGCTATATCTACAAAAGGAAACTGTGCTCCCGGATGATCTTTATTAACGCTTATTTTTGTAATAGTTGCTAAAAACTGGTTGGAAAATTTTCCATGAAAGTTACTTGTCAGGTCAAAACTTCCTGATTGTACTTTATCAAGTTGCGTATAAATTGTATTACCAAATGCCATAGCAGTACTGGAGAATTTAGGGCCATATGTAATTAAACCTGTTGAACTGGCTCCATTAATACCCCCGCTTTGACTTGGAAGAGAATTTTGTGTATTTAAAAAGTCACTATACTTAACAGTAAGTTTGGTAGAGGTACTTATATTCCAATCAATCTTTGCTAAATATTTATGATTTTTTACAGGCACGCCTGTAGTGAAATTATCATAAGATCCTGCATCATAATTGTATTTTGACTTTAAATAATCAGAAAGCTTTCTCAATGAATCTATAGGAACTGCAGAAGCATTTCCCTGCCCTGTTCCTCCGGCAGCAGTAAAATAAGCAAGTGTTGCTGATTTTTCTTCATATTCGCCATTAATAAAAAAGAATAATTTATTCTTAATTATAGCACCACCTAAGCTTGCACCTAATACTTTGTTATAAGAACTTTGAGCTGCCGGTAATTTAAACCCTGCTACATTAGTTCCATTAAAAGATTGATTCCTCCAATAGCCATAAGCTGTACCATGCAAATTATTGGTTCCACTTTTTGTAACGGCACTTATATTCGCTCCGGTAAAATTTGCCTGGCGTACATCATAAGGAGCAATATTTACGCTAATCTCTTCGATTGCATCTAATGAAACTGGATTAGAACCACCACCTGGTAAAGGATCAGTAGACAAACCAAAATTGTTATTAAGGTTTGCACCGTCTATAGTAACATTATTATAACGACCATCTCTGCCTGCAAAACTATTTCCATTTGCCTGTGGTGTTAGCCTTGTAAAATCTGTAATACTTCGTGAAATAGTAGGTAGAGTAGTGATCATTCGTGAATTGACATTTGTTGAAGCTCCGGTTTTATCCCTGTTTAATCT
>DATCOF010000041.1:0-16416 GCA_036564845.1 Chitinophagaceae bacterium
TATCAAAAGCATTATGGAGACGGGATGGAAAGCAACGTGATTAATTATTCTTACATACCAAAATTTTCTGAATACCACATGATAAAACCTGTACAGGTAAGTAAAAAGAAAAAGAAAAATCTCTGCGGTTACTTTATCATCTTTAAAAAAGTAAAGTAAAAAATTACACTCCCCAGATAAAAAAAGTTATCAAAGTGCTGCATACTGAAAACAAAAGCAGTGTAACTATTGTAACTACAATTTTAAAAGATGCAACAGAAGTTGTTTTTAAATTGTTCAATAAGACAAACCTTCCGGCCCATCGAAATACCATAAACCCAAATACCGCCGCATAAAAAAGTAATACGATCCAGGGAGCGGTTTTATCATCAACAACATTTTCAGTGGGTACAATACAGCGAAGAAAAAAAGCAACCGTTGCTGTTATAATAAAAAAAATATTATTAAGATAAGTGAAAAGAATATCCGACTCCTGGCGTGTGATTGGAATTTTAAATAGAATGCGAAATAACCTTCCTATTAGAACTGCAACAACAATTAATACAAAATACGACACAGCAAAACACAGGAAAATAAAAAATTGTATGAGTGCCTGCGAAATATCATTATTATAAACTGCCTTTAATTTTTCATCGCCATAGATCCAATCCATTTTTATCAGGAAAATAAGAAGCGCAATAACTATTAAAGCAAATTCAAAAGTATGCTGGCAACTTTCCTTGTAATCCTTGGTGGCAAAGGGGTCTATCTTTAATGATGGATATTTTAAATATTTAAATCCATCTTTAAAAAGATTAGAAAAGCGAAGGAAAAAATTCTTAATACTGCTAAAAAAATCTTTGGGTGTTTCTACAAAAATAGACCTGAAAACGGACTTGATTATAGGCGGCTGATCGTGTACACCTTTTGCACTGATATATTCAGCATTCGAATCCAGTTGCGGAGTAAGAGCAGGATTTATTTCAGTATTTGTTTCCATACTTAAACTTAAAAAAAATTCTATTGTAAATATACATAGGTAAGATAAATCTCATTAATCTATTAATCCTATAAATCATGGTTCAGACAACCTTATTGCGCCAATGATATCCTTACCTGCATACCCGCTCTTGTATTAACCGTTGGTGCTGCAGAAGAAATGTATGGAGTAACTCTTCGCTGATCAAAATAGAATTTTACATTTATGCGGTTACTGATGTAATAATCTATCGTTGGGCTAAGTGTTATCTCTTTACTTCCCGCAGTGGCAAATGCACTCTGCTGATCCAGCCTGCTGTTGGCGGTTACATTATCTCTCATTTTAAAATCAAAGCGGAAATTAATTTCGTTATCCAGTTGCTTACCGCCTTTTTTAGAAAAAGGAATTTTAAACGGAAGTTTCAATCCACGTTTGCGGTAACCTGCGCCAATAGTGAATTCTGTTGATCTTACTTCACTCAGTTGAAAGTCGATAAGGCTCATGCTCAACTGCCTTTGTTTTACATATTCAAACTTTCCGGTGAGTTGATTTACCAAACTAAAATCAATACCTATCAATGGAGCAAATTGTTCCTGTATGGTAATATTCGGAACTAAATAATATGGAATATAATTATTGGAAACAGGATCAACAAAAGAAGGGTAACCAAATCTTGAAACATCCTGGTACAGCAATGCAGATGTAAAGCTGTTCATGCCAAGTGTTGCAGTGTAGGCATGCGTCAAAGAAAAATTGGTGAAAATTTTATCAAGCCCTTTTATCCTGCTAAGCCCGTTGTAAGAAATACGCCAGTTTGGTTTTGGTATTATTGCGCTGAAAGGATTTGATTTTAATTTTGGATTATTTTGTTTTATCAACGCAACATTATTAGGATCCTGCCCTGTGTATGCAGCAATGAACGCCGGCACCAAAACATCAATGGCATATCGTCCATAACCTTTATAATATCCATCGGGAGTTTGCACCTGGCTGTAAGGATTTAATTTGCCCAAACGCTCCGATAAAATTTTCCTATAGTCCTGGAATTTTATAAATGTTTCTGAGACCTGGTTGGGATCAAATTTTCCAAACAAAGTTTTAAAGGCAATGTAGCTAACATTAAAACCACCGCCGGCATAAGGACTTAGGTGTGCAAAATTCTTTCCTGTACCTGTTGTGTCTTTAAATAATTCAGAATAATTTTTATTGAAAGTTTTATCAACGTTCACATCAATTGTAAAATCACGGAAAGGTTCTAACTGCGCAGTTAAAGTAAAATGCTGATCCAATGTTTGCATAAAGAAATCATTGAAGGTAGAATCCTTTGTTATCAAACCCTTGGCAGCAGCATTGTTCAGCCAGTTTGAATCCGGTTGCTTTCCTAAAATAAAATCAAAGCCGGGCGCCATGCTGTTGAAATTTTCCCCGAGGTATTGAGTGCTGTCAGTATATCCGGGCAAACGTGTATTGCTGTTTTGAGATAAAGTTGCGTTGATAGATTTTACACTGGTTAACAGCTTTCCAAAAAATCTTGGAATACCTTTTATTTCGCCGGGGATCTTTACAGGTTTTATTTTTTTGCCTTTTGTTGTATCAGCTTTTTGTTGTGGTGGTTGTTGCGTTGGCTGATCTAACCCCCGTAAAAATTTTGATTTACTGTAAAGTTTATTAAAGTCCAGTTGAAGATTCGCTTCTTCCTGCTGGCCATTCTCCAAAAAATTTCCCAGGTTATAAGCCAGCCGTGATGCACCTATCCACCTGTAGTTGGCTGCATATTTTACACGCAATGTAGTCCAGTCGATCAAAGGAAATTTAGCGGTAGGAACATTGTATGAAAAATTTGCAGTTTGCTTGAACACAACATTTCTTCCGCCCTTCCAGAAATTTTTACTAACAGTATCTCTTTTTTCTTTTGTATCCAATCTTCCGTAAGGCTCATCAACTCTGGCATTATTTAATGCAGCATAATCAAGATTAAGAGAATGCGTAATGTCCCATCGCATAATATACTGCCTGTCGAACGTAAAATATTTGTCATAAGTTTCGGGCGTGTTGTAAATAATATTTTTAAAGTCGCTGGTTACGCTGCGTGGCTTGATGACACCGAACTGCCTGTAAACATCCGCCCTGAAACTTAGTTGCGATGGGATAGGATTAAAATTAAAATCTTTTATAAGATCGAACCAATGTGTTTTTCCTTTAAAGATTTTTTTAAACGGTTCATAATATTTTGGCGTTGGCGAAAAGTTGTAACCCAATCCAGCCCTGTGTTTGGTAACATCATTATATTCTATGAGCGGATTATGTGCCTGTGTTTTTGTATAAGAATAACTAAGATCGATGTTTGATATATCGTAGATCTTCGGCTTCTTACCATTCATTTTATTTTTACGAACGTTGGTAAAGTTTATTGTTTTTATAGAAGTAAAATCTACCGCATTTGTTCTTATTGAATCTCTTTTAGCGCCCGATGCATTTTTTAATTTATCCGCTAACTTAATATCAAGATCATACGGATCATATTCCGGTGTGCTTACTGTTTGTGAATAGCTGGCATATAAAGGAATAGAAATGCCCGCTTTTTTGGGCAATAATTTTCCAAGCTCAAGATTGGTTGCCGCATCAAACTGAAGGAAATTTTCTTTATATCTTTCTGTTACCCGTTGCTCTAATGTTCCAAAACCATTGGTGTGTACGTTTGCTGAAACCGAGATGGTGCCAAGGTCTGCGAGGTTTGCATCTATCCTTCCTAAAGCAGCATAGCCGCCATGTTCATCAATTGCTGATAACCGCAATTCATTAAACCATATTTCGCCGCATGCATCGCTTGTATTATTAGTATTCTCTATCCCCAACAACATTCCTTTTACTTCACCAAGATTTGGATTACCGATGATAGAATAGGTTTGACCATTAGACTGCAACTGCCTGTAAATTTTATTAAGCGGAAGGCTTGATAAATTTCTTGCATTTTTAATTTGGGTAAGCGCCTGCAGATCGAGATCTAAACTATTATTGGGTATCCACAAACTATCATTGTATTCAATACTTTCAACATTATACTTACTTGCAGCATCAAGGGCAGTAAGCCTTAACGGAATTCTTACTTCATAATAATTACCTACAAAATCAGTACCCATACGGATAACTGCTGTAAGGTCATTGTTGCGCAAATTGCTGAAGATGTTTTTCTTTTCAGCATGAATATACATTTGCAGTTTGCGAAAATTTCTGAGATCTTTTGTAGCAAAAGTTTGAAAAACCCCTTTGGCGCTGTCTTTAGCAAGATTACAGAACTGTAATGATAATGCCTGCTCATTTTGCAAAAGGGTTACACCTTCATTACTTAACGTTTGCACTCTTTCAATTTCATGAGGTGTGCGGTATGGCAAAGGAATACGTTTGTCATTCTCTTCAATATTTACTGCGCCAACATTAAATTCTGCACCAGATGTAGCCGCATAATTTCCTGTAGAATCAAGTTTGTATTGAAACTTTCTCCAGGTATTTCTTACAAGATCAAGTTTGCCAAAACGAACAACAACACTGTCTTCAAAATCAGTAAGGAACATTCTTATAAAACGGATGGATTTAAAATCAGGAATGTTACCAATTTTTTGTGTGTAAGAATTTATCGGTATCCTAAGCTGGTACCACGTTTCATTACGTGATGAGCCATCAGCTAATTTTACTGACACAACTTTTTTATCAGCAATATAGTTCTGCCCGATATTCATTTGCGGATCAGTTGGCGGCTTAAGATCAACTATGTATTGAAAATATTCTTCCGTTTCATTTAATGTATTGTCCCTGTTCAAATCTTCCTGGTCAGGATATAAAGTTGCTGCAGAAGAAAAATCTGAAGTATTATCAGCCACCGGCGAATTGCCTTGTGGGTTATTGAAATTTTTGTAGCGTTCTAAAATACCAAGTTTTTGGGCATCAAGATCTGCACCGCGATAGTAATGGTAATCATCACTTGAAGGATCGTTCAATGCATCTAAATATGCTTTTGAGTTAGCACCAAATGTTGTCCTGAGAATATCAAGATAATCAGCTTTCCTTCTCACCAATTCTGAATCGTTATCAAGCCCGTCAAATCCTACATCCTGGTATTTTCTGTCGTTAGGATCGTTACTGAATGCATTGGTAACCTGTACCGGATTGCGTGGCACCCTGCCCCAAATTGAATTGTCAACCTGTGATGGCGCATTAGGTGTTGGCAATCCATTCTCGTAAAATCTGCGACTATCTTTTAAAACATCTTCTGATACATTACCGAGATCGATATAGAATTTACCACCTGTACTATTCGGTTTTAAAATAAATGGATCCTGTATCCAGCATTCTACATATTCAATATTAGCAGTTTCAAAATCAGTCTGGTCGATGTTACGCATCAAGCCACCCCAGCGGGTTTTAGGGCTAAGCAATTTACCTGCTGCCGATACTTTTGCGGCAGTGGCATCATAATTATAAGGGCCCCGGTCTGATGGAAAATAGGCAAGATCAAAAGTTATTAATTGGTTTTGTCCAAAGGTGGTGGTACGCTCAGGAAAAATTTCTGATTGTGAAATAGAGCGTACTCTCGGATCAGAAAGTTCTGCTTTATTTCCTTTTAAAGGATTTGATAAACTGTTAAGATCCTGCAACGTAGGCTCTATCTGGTACCATGCTATCTTCGCCCTGTTCTTGCCATAATCAAGACTGTTGTTTAACGATGCTTCAGGAAAAAGAATATTTCCATTCCTGTCTGTAGCGCCTAATGGCGTGGAAGCAAGCGCCCAACTTATCGGCGGAAAGCGAAGATCAATATCACTTTTGCTGCCTTCAAAATTATCTATGTAAATAGTTCCGCTATTGCCTTTACCAATTTGAGGCGCATGCCCCGGTTGCAAATAGGCTGCTTCAATATATGCATTAACGGATGATGGTGCAGTTGATTTATAAAAAGGAAGCTTGTTTAAAAATTTTGTAACCCGCGGCATATCCTTGCGGTAATTCATATCAACGCCATACATGGTATTACGAATGGGATCTTCACCAAAATCTACTTTTGTAAAGAACGGTCTTTCACCAAGCCTAACCATTGTTGCACCAAAGCTTAATTGTTTACTGGCGGTATTCTTTGCAATATAATCCAGCCGCAGGGCCATGTAATTTCTTTGTTGCAAACCAAAGCTTGCATTGTTCTCATAATTTACCTGCACCGGCAAACCTGCATTGGTGATGGCCTGGTTAATTATTTTAATCGTACCAAGATCGTAGTTAATCGTATAATCAATATTTTCTTTTAATTGCTGACCGCCGGCAGTTACTGAAACCGAACCCTGTGGAATGTTGTAGCCGATACTGATATCAGATGAAGAAGATGTTTTTGCAGATCCTTTTAAAACAAAACGGTTAAGATTTGGGAACTGCTGTGCCACCGCTTTTATTGAATCGTATAAAGGATAATACAAAGTATCTTTTGCTGTAACCGGCGGAGTTGAATAAACCTGCTTTGCAAGATCTCTACCGAAAGGTTCCAGCACAGGAAATATTACTCTGCTGTATTGCGGGATCACTGTATAATAATCTACATAATCAAATACACCATCGGGCTGCGGATCATTCTGATTATTTAACCTGTCTAAATTTACTAATGTAAGAATGGGTGTACCCTGGTTAATATTTCCATAAGGGAAATAACGCTTGGCTCCTAAACCCGGCTCTTCATACAAAACATCCAGTTTAAAATCCTGTCTTTCCAAAGTTCCGTAACCAACGCTGTAAACATTCTTCATCATCAATTGCCAGATAGGTAGATTTGGCCTTTGTGATGTTGCCTTTAATAATTTCAAGAACAAAACTTTTTGATTGCCCGAAGTCGAATCCGGAGGAAGGTCTTGTGAGAACTCTCCAACCTGGTAAACTTTTCCATTGTAAGTATATTGGTAGGCAACGGCTAAAACTTCATCAGCCTGCAATGGCTGGCTAAGAGATAGAAAACCAATCTTTGGATTATAGATGTATTGGCTGGAATCTAATTTTCTTGCAAATGTTTTTTCAAAATCCTGCACAGGGCTTAATCCCATTCCTATCAATTGACTTGTTATCAACGCAGGATTTCTACTGTTTGCATTACTGATGATTGAAGAATATTCTGAATTGACACCACTGGATGGCAGCGATCCAAACACAGTAAAAGGATGAAAAGGATTTGATTCACCAAGATCCATCAATCCAACAATTTCTCTTGCATCTGTTGTGGTTCCGTTTTTATTGGTAACCCAAACCTCCATGCGTAAAATTTGCACCTGCGTTATTACAGCAGGCAAAGTACTCATGGCCTTGTTGTAATTATTTTTAAAATACTGGCCTACTAAAAAGTGCCTGTTCTCTTCATACTCATCAGCCTTTATTTCAAACTGCTGGGCTGCTGCGCCTCCTTGTAAATTTACCGATTGCCTTTGTGATTTTTGATTGGCGATAAGTGCAGTGACAAATAATTTCCCAAATTGTAATTGTGTTTTTAAACCGAACAAAGATTGTGCGCCGGGTATCAGTGTGCTCCTTGATGAAAAAGAAACATTACCTGCCTCAATGCGTTTAACGATCTCATCATCGGTGCCGGTATAGTCTAATTTTAATTGGTTGGTAAAATCAAGATTGGCCAAAGTGTTATAGCTAATCGGGAATCTTAATTTATTCCCGATGTTGGCATTTACATTTAATTGAGCAGCCATGTCAAAATCAAAGCCGCCATTCTTTCTTGCTCTTTCGGGTAAGGTTGGGTTTTTAATATTTTGTCCCTGGTAGCCTGCCGTAATATCAACATTTCCCTGGGGTTGAATTTCTATTTTCCCATTACCGAATAAACGGTTGAAAAGATTATCGTAAATACTAAGCTTTGGTTTTATCAGACGCCTGTTTAAAAGGCTCATGGTATTGGCACGCTTCTGGAAATATTCTCTCTCATCTTTCCTGCTTTGCAGCGCCATGAACTCATCAAAGGTGTACCAGGTGGGTGTTCTGTAATACCTGCTTCCGATCTTTTCGTAAACATAATACCTTTTTGTTTCGGGATCGTAAGCAACAGAATCTCTTATGTTGGAAGGCTGGTTAAGATCGAATGTGCTTTTGTCGGTTGAAATAAAATCTCCTCGCCTGTCCTGTATCGGATAATGAAGTGAATCCGGCTTATTGCTGACTTGTGCGCATATTTTTTGCGATGAGGTAAATGCAATAAAGCACAATACTAATAAGCCAAACAGTTTTGGAGTTAGTTTTCTTTCAAGCAACATCCATCAAGTAATTAGGGTAGAGTTTTCCTCAAATAGCTTTTAACGCTTTTTTAATTAGATCTTCTAAGTGTGTTATTGATGGTTCGGTACGAATAATTTTGTTAATTGATTGTTCAGCAACGGGTTTTGATATTCCTAAAGCCACCAATGCATTTAACGCATCCTGCTCTAAACTATTGTCTTTCCCCAGTGAAATGTTATGGTCAAACGACTGTTTGTTTACCTTGTCTCTTAATTCTAAAACCAACCTCTCCGCAGTCTTTCTTCCAATCCCCTTTACACTCTCAAGCAATTTAGCGTTATTCTGCAAAATAGCCTTGCTTATTTCATCCGGCTTCATACTGGACAACATCATTCTTGCAGTTGCTGCACCAACCCCTGAAACTCCTATCAGCAATACAAACATTTCCTTCTCCTGCAAATCAAAAAAGCCATATAGGGTGTGGGCGTCTTCCTTTATTTGAAGATAAGTAAATAATTTTCCTTCAGAAAGATTTTGGATCTGCGACCAGGTATTTAAACTGATATTTACTTCATAGCCAACGCCATTAACATCCACGTAAACTACTGTTGTATTCTTATAAGCAAATTTGCCGGTTAGGTATGCAATCATGTTTTAAAGTCAGTCTCAAAAATAACAAATTCACCTGATGAAATTCAATATTATGAATTTGTTTGATTTTATAAATGCAAATAGTACTTAAGTCGTATTTTTAAATTTTCAAACAAGAAATTTAATGAGTCAAAAAATTACAGCAGCCATTACCGCAGTTGGGGCATATGTTCCCGAGTACATACTTACCAATGCCGAATTGGAAACAATGGTTGACACCAACGATGAATGGATAAAGTCGAGAACAGGTGTGGAAGAAAGAAGAATTTTAAAAGGTGAAAACAAGGGAGTTTCAGATATGGGGGCACCTGCAGTTTTAGAACTTTGTAAAAAACGTGGGATTGACCCAACAGAAATTGATGTTATAATTTGTTGCACAGTTACAGCAGATATGTTGTTTCCTGCATCAGCAAATATTATTGCAAATAAGATCGGTGCTGTAAATGCTTTTGGCTTTGATCTTGGTGCTGCCTGTTCCGGATTTTTATTTGGTGTAACAACAGGCGCTGCATTTATTGAAAGCGGTCGCTATAAAAAAGTTGTTGTAGTTGGTACAGATAAAATGAGTGCAATAGTTGATTATAGTGACCGTACAACCTGTGTTCTTTTTGGTGATGCTGCCGCAGCTATTTTATTAGAACCAAACTTCGAAGGCTATGGTGTTTTAGATAGCTTATTAAAATCAGATGGAAGCGGAGAGCCTTACCTGCACATGAAAGCAGGCGGTTCACGCAAGCCTGCCACTGTTGAAACTGTGATGGCAAAGGAACATTACATCTACCAGGAAGGTCCGCAGGTTTTTAAATTTGCTGTAAAGGGAATGGCAGATATTTCCTATGAGCTTTTACAAAGAAATAAATTAACAGGAGATGATATTGCATGGCTCGTTCCTCACCAGGCCAATAAAAGAATTATTGATGCCACTGCAAACCGCATGGGATTATCCATTGATAAAGTAATGCTGAACATTCAACGCTATGGCAATACAACTTCAGCAACAATTCCATTGTGTTTATGGGAATGGGAAAAGAAATTAAAGAAAGGCGATAACATTGTGCTTGCTGCATTTGGCGGAGGTTTTACATGGGGAGCAACTTTGGTGAAGTGGGCTTATGATAGCAATTGATTATTAATCTATGACCTATAAAAAAATTACTTCAACAATATTTTTTGTATTGATTCTAACAATCGGTTTTTGCCAAATACAAAAAAGAGCTGCGTCACATTTAGCTAAACCTATCATAATAAGTTCAATTGAATACTCTACACCCGAAATGGGATATATAGTTGCAAAGAATTCCAAAACAGATTCCGTAATTTGAAAAAAAAGAATTTATAAAATGAATTATATTAAAGATTTAGAAACTGATGTGCAGAACATTTTTATAACTTCTATTGTATTCTCTAATAACTTCCTCATAATATCAGATGAACAAAAGCGTGTTTATAAA
The DNA here is from genome assembly GCA_036564845.1 of Chitinophagaceae bacterium. Classification (GTDB taxonomy): domain Bacteria; phylum Bacteroidota; class Bacteroidia; order Chitinophagales; family Chitinophagaceae; genus Ginsengibacter. Next base: position 10,309 of record DATCOF010000041.1, read on the forward strand.
TTGGATTTAAAAAATTTAGAAGTATCAGAGGCTAAGTAATTATTTCTTTCTGCTAAAAACAATAAAATCTGTTGGGGGAATTTTATCCAGCCCCAACTGCCTGAACATCGTTACCAATTGCCCACGATGAAATGTTTGATGATTAAATAAATGCAAAAGCATTTCATAAACAGGTTGTTTAAAATACTCATTCTTTGAATTTTGATAAGCAAATACATGGGTGATATTTACTTCGTTTGCATTTTGTATCCAGTTATGCCATTGCTGCGATAACTCCAAAAGTTTTTTTGACAGCTCATCAAAATTGCCGGAGAACCATCCTGACAAAGTAGTATGCTCAATCAATTTCAAACGCTCCCACCATACATTTTCCACTTCCATCAAATGCAAAACAGTTTTGTAAACAGAAGAAAAACTGCTCACAATTTCTTTATTGATCTGCTCTTGCGGTAAAAATTTTGCAGTTTCAACAATTCTTTTGTTTGCCCAAACATTGTAGGCTGCATATTGTTGCAAAAGTTGCTTCATGTTTTTGTTACTTTTGCTTCAAACTTAATTATTCGGAAAACATTTTTCATCATTAATTATCAACATGCCACGCAAACCATTTACAGGCTTTAGCTCTGTAGCCATTCACAGTGGCCATGAGCAGGATGCTAACGGCTCCCATCTTACTCCCATTTATGCCAGCAGCACTTATGTTTTTGAAGATGCTGACCAGGGCATGCGTCGTTTTAATGGCGAAGAAAAAGGTTACATCTACAGCCGCTGGGGCAACCCGACAATGACAGAAGCTGAAGAAAAAATTTCTGCGCTGGAAACATTTGGCGTTGCAGATAAAAATAGTGAACAATTAAAAGTAAAAACAATTCTGCATGCAAGTGGTATGGCTGCTTTGTCAACTTTGATGATAGCAAATTTAAAAGCAGGAGATAAAATTCTTTCGCATTTTTCTTTGTACGGCGGCACACAGGAGTTGATGGAAAAAGTGTTACCAGAGTTAGGTATCGAAGCAATAATTGTTGACCTAAGAGATCTTAACAAAGCAGAAGATGCATTGAAGAACGACAGCAAAATAAAAATGTTGTACATGGAAACGCCTGCCAATCCTACCATTCAGTGTGTAGACATTGAAGAGCTAACAAAACTTGGAAGGCAACACAATTTAATTATTGCAGTAGATAATACTTTTGCAACACCTTACCTTCAGCAACCTTTTAAATATGGAGTTGATTATGTTTTTCATTCAACTACAAAATTTTTGAACGGTCATGGAACCGCTATTGGCGGGGCTTTGGTGGGGAAAGATATTGAACACATGGAAACAAGGATGACAAAAGTTCATCGCCTGCTTGGTGGCAACAGCAATCCATTCGATGCATTTTTATTAGTGCAGGGAATGAAAACTTTAGAAGTAAGAATGGAACGCCATTGTCAAAACGCAATAGAGGTTGCAGATTTTTTAGAGCAGCACTCTGCCATTGGCAAAGTAAATTATTTAGGACTGGCTTCGCATCCTGATTATCATACATGTAAAAAACAAATGTCACATCCCGGTGCAATGATGAGTTTTGAATTGAAGGGGGGATTGGTAGCAGGAAAGAATTTCATTGATAAATTACAGATGTGTGTACGTGCAGTTTCGCTGGGCACATGCGATACACTTTTATCTCATCCTGCATCAATGACGCATTATGGTGTTCCAAAAGAAAAAAGAGAAAAGTACGGAATATCAGATGGCCTTATAAGAATGAGTGTTGGCATTGAAAATATCGCAGACATTTTAAATGATCTTGATCAGGCACTTTCTTAATGTGTAAATGCTGGATTTAAAATTTGAATTAAAAGATGGAGATAGAAATAAGAAAAGCCAAAAAAGAAGATTGTATAAGATTAATGGAATTGATCTACCAATTAGCTGTTTATGAAAAAGCACCGGAAGAAATGACCGTAACACAGGAACATTTTGAAGAAAGCGGCTTTGGCGAAGAGCCTGTGTGGTGGGGCTTTGTAGCTAAAGTAGATGGAGTGGTACAGGGATTTGCATTGTACTATGTGCGTTACTCAACATGGAAAGGACAACGCATGTACCTGGAAGATTTTTTAGTGAATGAAGAAATGCGTGGCAAAGGAATTGGAAAATTATTATTCGACAGGTTGATTGAGGAAGCGAAAGAAAAAAAATTCAATGGATTAGTTTGGCAGGTGTTAGATTGGAATGAGCCTGCAATAAATTTCTATAAAAAATATGATGGAGTAGCCATTGATAAAGGATGGCTGAATTGTTCAATTAATTTTTAGATCCAAAAATAACTATGGCAGAAAAAATTACAATGGGTGCAGATGGAAAATTGATCGTACCCGATAATCCAACGATTCCTTTTATTGAAGGCGATGGAATTGGTCCTGATATTTGGCAAGCAAGTGTTCGTGTTTTTGACGCAGCAATTGAGAAAGCTTACACAGGAAAAAAGAAAATAAATTGGCTTGAAGTTTTGGCCGGTGAAAAAGCATTTACCCAAACAGGTGAATGGATGCCTGCTGCAACAATGGATGCTTTTAAAAAATATTTATTATCCATAAAGGGGCCATTAACAACTCCTGTTGGTGGCGGCATACGCAGTCTGAACGTGGCTTTGCGGCAGGAGTTAGACCTCTATGTTTGTCTTCGCCCTGTAAAATATTTTGAAGGAGTTCCTTCCCCAATGTGGCAACCGGAAAAAGTGAACATGGTAATTTTCAGGGAGAATACAGAAGATATTTATGCCGGCATTGAATACATGACAGGCACACCTGAAGCAAAAAAGTTACTTGACTTTTTACAAAATGAATTGCATGTAAAGAATATCCGCTTCCCTGAAACAACCTCATTTGGAATAAAACCTGTGAGTAAAGCAGGCTCTGAAAGATTGATACGTTCTGCAATTGAATATGCGATAGCTAACAAAATGCCTTCCCTAACAATTGTTCACAAAGGCAACATCATGAAATTTACTGAAGGCGCTTTTAAGAATTGGGGATATGAATTGGCAGAAAGAGAATTTGCAGGAGATGTATACACATGGAACCAATGGGAAGCAACAAAAAAAGAAAGTGGTGAAGCCGTTGCCAATGAAGAAATGCGGATTAGTTCTGTTGGTGGCAAAGTAATTATTAAAGATGCAATTGCAGATAATTTTTTACAACAGGCATTGCTTGCTCCTCAAAATTATTCTGTAATAGCAACACTAAATTTAAATGGTGATTACATAAGTGATGCACTGGCTGCGCAGGTTGGCGGCATTGGAATTGCACCGGGTGCCAACATAAATTATTTAACTGGCCACGCAGTATTTGAAGCTACACATGGCACTGCGCCAAGGTTTGCGAATACAAACACAATGAATCCATCTTCAGTTATTTTAAGTGGCGTGATGATGATGGAATATATGGGGTGGCGTGATGCTGCAGAATTAATTACCAATGCAGTTGGAAAAACGATCCGCAGTAAAAAAGTAACAATTGATTTTTATAACCTGATGAAAGAGGGTACGCTTTTAAAAACAAGTGAGTTTGCAGATGAGATAATTAGAAATCTTTAGTATTTAAACAGGTAATGTTTAGGTAGAATTTTTATTTCAAAAGTTTTTGCGCTGAAGAGTTCACCATCAATTTGTGCAAGCGTTTCTTTTTCACAAACAATTTTTATTTCACTGATCTCTTTGTGAAGAATAAAATCTTTATCTAAGTGCTTTCCTTTTTCAATAACAGGAAGATATTTTAATCTTTTCAAAACCGGTAACGGTTTACATAAGATCATGTTGAGTTTTCCATCATCTATTTTGGCTTCAGGTGAAACTATAAATCCTCCACCGGTTGTGGTGGAATTGGTGATCATAACCAACAAATATTTTTCTGAAATATTATTACCATCAAATTGTATTTGATAAAACCCTTCTTTAAAAGAAAATATTTTTCTTAAAACGATCCACAAATAGCCCAAATGCCCACCCAGCAAGCGAATTGCTTTCATTGATCTCAATACTTCGCCGTCAAACCCGATTCCAACACCATTGATAAATTTTCTTCCGTTACATTCTGCAGCATCAATATTCTGTGGGTTGGCAACAAGAACTTTGTTGATCTGTTCATCAGTACTCATTTTGCCATAAAGCCTGGTGGCGAAATCATTTCCTGTACCACCTTTAAAGATCACGATCGGTATCTCTATATTTTTATAGAAGTTTAAAAAATAATTCACAGTGCCATCGCCACCTACTAACCATACTTCTTTGTAAAAATTTATTTCTTCAGGCCATAATTCTGTGAAAGAGATGAAATCAATTTTTCTTTGAGATAAAACATTCGATACCTGGCTGCGGATTTTTTCGATTTTCTTTTTATTCGCTAAAGGATTAATGAGTAAAAGAATTGTTTGCCCTGTTTCCATTTAGCCTGAAGGTTATAATTATAAAATTTTTGTAAACTATGAAATGATTATGAGCAATTGAAAAAGAAAGCCATGAAGAAATAGAAGTATTTATGAAAAAGTATTTTGAAAAAGTATTTACGCAAGAATTACGAGCATGGTTTGCCGCTGAAAAATTATGGCCCAAAAACAGAACGTACCAAATGTTTCGGAATTAGTTTGATATTTCTTATCAGCCTATGGTTTATGATCTGGAAGATTATCCGGTAGAAAAGGATATCACATAACCAATGCAAACCCCGGAAAAATAAAATAGAAAATACTCCAGCTCCCATATTCATTGCTCATGTATAGTTTAAAAGGCCCTTCAAACTTAACAACCTCGCCGTTTTCCATTTCTGCTTTATAGCTTACAGCTCCTTCAGCATGCCCTATTCCTTTTTCTTCATCACTTAATTGAAAGCTTACATCTGCAATAGCATATTTACACTCAGAAAAAAGTGTATAGCAGTCAAAAAAATTATTCATCTTATTAATCACTTCCTGCTTTGATAATACAGTGCCATCAAATAAAATGAAAGGATCATTTAATTCCCAACTGTATTCATTAAAGCTTTTTTCAAACCAATGGCCCAAAAAATATTTTGTTTTTTCTTCAATATCCATTGTATGATTGGGATGAAATTCTTCGTAAATAAAATTTTTAGTCATCCCCGGCATTTGCATATCATCGGTTTCATGTTCAAATAATTCTTCAGTTATAAAGCGGTAAATAGTTAGCGGTTCATATTTTCCAAGAACATCAAGGTTTATATTATGTTTATTCAATAATGTAAAAAGTCTTTTTAATTCATTTTCAATTTCAGGGGGAGATAATTCATCAGCTTTTGTAAAGTCAGGCTCTCCTATTGCATTATACACTTTCACATACTTCACATCTTTCCATGCATTTTCAAACTGCTGCACATTTCGTAAAAACTCATTTTCAATTTCAGGTGGAAGTTCTGTATTACTATTTTCACTAAAGTAAGCGCCGGACTCTGCCTGCATTTTTAATTTTAAAATCTCATTCTCAATGCGGAGATTTTCTTTGGGATCGTCGCTGAATTTTTCTTCCTTGTCTTCTTTATTGTTTTCTTCCATAAAAAATTATTTAAGAGAAGGTAAAAATAAATTTTCCTCGCAAACCTGAAAATAATAATTTTCCCCCGGTAACCAATTTCTCTTTTCTTTAAGTAAGTTAGATCGATACTTTAATTAATAACTCTCAACAATTAAATAATATTAAAACTGCAAAAAAAATACTGATGATAATAATCGTGATGCTGCTGTTGGATCAGGAATGCTAGGTGGGCTAACTGGTGGGCTTGTTGGAATTGTTATTGGATTTATTCTTGGATTACTGTTCGAAATTGGTTCATGCACTTACCATGTATTTAATCGTTCTTATCAGGAAAAAAAATATAGTGGAATAATATTTATTACATCATCTGTAATCTGCGGAGTTATACCAATGTGAAATATTAATTAGTCCAAAACATGTCTTCAAAAATATAACTGAAAGAGCAAGTTGAAATGACTGAAGCTGTTGTTGTTTTATTAGTGACTTCTTCAATAAATTTACTGAGGTCATTTAATGACTTATGCAGCCTGTTTGTGAATGTTCTTTTATATGCTGCCCACATTTTTTCTGCCGGGTT
>DATCOF010000042.1:0-6091 GCA_036564845.1 Chitinophagaceae bacterium
GGAAGATGAAGAACAGATGATCCTGATGATTTAAAAGGGTCTTTACAATAAGTTAAGCATTATCACTCCACCCATAAGCGCAAATTCTTCCAACGCAAACCCCATAGTTCATACTAATTTAATCACCGGTTCCGTACAACAAACAAGACTTCATCGTTGGCACTGCGTGCCCGACGAAGTCTTGTTTGTTTGGTGAAGTATTTGTTTCTATTACCTACATCATTGTTTTATTTTCTATCATAGTGCAGGGATTAACCATTGGCAAGTTTGCAAAAAAACTGGTAGAGTGAAATTTAGTAATTCTAAATAGTAAAGATGAGGGCAAGAACTTTAGTAAAGATCAGGCGAAAAGCTAAATATGCTTTTGATAAACTTGGCACAGAAAGGATAAGACGAAATGCTTTGCAGGCGCTGCCTTTTTGGATTGCTTCTTTACTAACAGGACTAATAGCGGTAGAGTACACAAAGCTTTTTGTTTTTTCAGAAAATTTATTGAGAGAAGTATTGGCGTGGAAACAATGGAGTATTTTTTTTATGGCCCCGGTTTGCTTTTTTCTCGCTTGGCTGGTGATACAGCTGTTTGCGCCAAATGCAAGAGGCAGCGGCATTCCGCAGGTGATGGCAGCAATCGATCTGTCAACTCCAAAGCACGACGAGAAAGTAAAAAAACTTTTAAGTTTTCGTATCATACTTACAAAAATAGGATCGAGTTTGCTCATGGTATTAGGCGGCGGCGCAATAGGAAGAGAAGGCCCCACCATACAAATTGCAGGGTCAGTTTTTAGAATAGTTAACAGGTGGATACCTGCATCGTGGCCAAAACTTTCCAAACAAAGTTTTATTCTTACAGGCGCTGCTGCAGGATTAGCTGCTGCATTCAACACACCATTAGGCGGTGTTGTATTTGCCATGGAAGAATTGGCAAAGGTTCATATCCGCTTTTTTCGAACAGCGCTTTTTTCTGCAGTAATTATTGCAGGTCTTACTGCCCAGGGATTTCTCGGGTCGTACTTATATTTAGGTTATCCTGATGTTGGTGGTTTGAATATTTATATTTTTTTAAGTGTTGCTGTAACTGCGATTGTTGCCGGAATTTTGGGAAGCCTGATGTGTAAAGCAATTTTAAAATTAATGAAATGGAAAAGATCTTTTACAAAATGGAAGAATGTTTTATTTGTAATTATTGCAGGACTATTGGTTGCATGCCTAGCTTTTTATTTTAATGATGAGATACTTGGTTCGGGAAAAGACTTTATGAACCGTGTTCTTTTTACAACCGAAAAATCAAACAGCTGGCATACAGTTGCCATGCGAACTTTAGGGCCTGTTATATCATTTAATACTGGTGCTGCCGGTGGCGTGTTTGCACCGTCGCTTGCGGCTGGTGCATCAGTTGGCGCCTTCATTTCAGGGCTGTTTCATTTTGTAGGCGCCAATGCTAATATTCTTATTCTCTCAGGTATGGTGGGCTTTCTCACAGGTGTTACAAGAACGCCATTTACATCAGCTATACTTGTACTGGAGATGACGGATAGGCACGGTGTTATTTTTCATCTTATGCTTGCTGCATTGTTATCTAACATGGCAGCTTTGCTTATCGATAAGCATTCATTTTATGAACAATTAAAAAAAGGTTACATAGAAGATGCGATAAAGGAAAGTGAGTGATGATTATTTTTATTCCGAAAATTAACGATGAGAAAATATATTCAAAACATATTAAACCTTAAAGAAAATACTGACTTTGAAAAAACGAAGTCAACCATCAGCGACGGTGTTTCATTGCGAGGTTACAATCTTTGGATATTAGTTTGCTCAACAATACTTGCATCAATTGGGTTAGATACTAACTCTACTGCAGTGATCATAGGCGCTATGCTTATATCTCCTTTGATGTCGCCGATATTGGGTGTAGGATTATCAGTGGCAATACATGACAGGGGAGTTTTATTCGTTCTCTTAGAAATTTTTTTACTGCCGTGGTTATCAGTCTTGCTGTTTCCATAATTTATTTTTTCTTATCACCCTTAGGTGAGCCAACTTCCGAACTGCAGGCACGAACATTTCCAACATTATTAGATGTACTGATAGCTTTGTTCGGCGGCATTGCGGGGATTGTTTCCATTTCGCGCCACGAACAAACCAATGCTATTCCCGGAGTAGCTATAGCAACTGCTTTAATGCCGCCGCTTTGCACAGCAGGCTTTGGCATTGCCTATGCCAACTGGAGCTATTTCTTTGGTGCCATCTATTTGTTTTTTATTAATGCAGTATTTATAAGTTTAGCCACTTATCTTATTGTAAGGTATCTGCATTTTCCTGAAAAAGAATTTGTGAATACAAAGGTTGCAAGGCAATACCGACGATGGTTTATAATACTTAGTATAGTTGCATTAACGCCAAGCATTTATTTTTTGTACACTGTTTATAAAGATGAAGTGATCAAAAAAAGAATTCAGGAAATAGTACTATCGCCAATTAAAAAACATGGAAATGAAATATTAAAATGGGAAGTGCAAAATAGAGACTCGATTAAATTAATTAAGGTATATCATTCAGGCATGCAGTTAAGCGACAGTTTGAAAAATTCAATAGACAGTTCACTAAAAAAACATGAATTGAATTCCTATCATCTTGTTTCAATGCGTGTAAATCTTACCAAAGAAGAAGTAAGCGAACTAAGTGCTGAAATGACAAAGCAAATGTTTCAGGAAATGCATTTGGAAGAAATCAGGCAAATGGATACTGCTAACAGAAAACCCGCCGATACAGTTTCATACGTTCAAATTTTAAAGGAGATTAGGATTGCTTTTCCTTTTATTGATACAATTTCAAATGGATGGTTAACATTTCCAAATTCTAACAATAGTGTTGATACACTTCCTGTCGTTTTTTACAAAACATTGAAACCTGTTAATAAATCGCAGGCTAAGCAACTCTACAATTTTTTGCGTACAAGGCTTGCTAAGGATAGTGTTGTTTTAATAAAAAGATAGCGTTAGCAATTAGTTTATTTCTTATCTAAATTTTCTATTGCAGCTTTCTTTTGTGCAATTTCTCAGGGGGTTTTCAACTAAAAATCCATTAATCAGAATAAATCTTTTAAAAAATGATACTGATAGAAGTGAGCATTTAGGCCTGATGAATTTAATAAAGGGTTGTTTGGTTTAATAAGAAACCCAACCGCACTTGTGCCAAAAAATAAATTTAAAATTGAGGGGGTCATCCAGAAACAATATTGCTACCACTACACTTTCTATACCCATCATTTATAAAAATAAAATACACCTTACTTCCTTCAAAAGGATTTGATGAAGGACAGTAATTGATATATCCATATTCATCCAACTCATTCATACATTTTTTATAGGTTTGCCTGGCATTTATTTTTGCAGTTTTCATCAGATCATCGATACGATACATCTTGAGAAGATCAATGATAGTATTGACTTGGCACTCATCCGGGTGAGGGAAATTTCTTATAACCTGATGCCAACAGTTTTATTAAGCGCAGGGCTTATCATTGCACTGGAAGAATATGTGAACAGAATAGACGGCAAAATTTTAAAGATACATCTGAATGCTCCTGGTGCACTTACATTAAGTGAATCGATATCGATAAATATTTTCAGGATAGTTCAGGAAATTACCCATAACACAATTAAACATGCAAAGGCTGAAAATCTTGACATAGATTTTATCACAGAAAAAAATAAATTGATCATTATTTAGAAAGATGACGGGATAGGATTTAAACAGAAGGATGCAAACAAGGGCGGCCTTGGACTTAAAAGTTTGGAAAGCAGGGCTAAATTAATGAATGGCAGGATGTTTTTTGAGAGCAAAAAAGGAAAAGGAACTGATTTATATTTGAAATACATTATCCATGAAATTATATATCCCGGTAAGAATGATTCTTCCCGATGACCATGAATTGTAATAAAACTTACATAACTATAGCAGATAAAAACTCAGTTTTTCTTTTAAGAATTGAAAATTATATTTCACAACCGGGTTTAAAAACTCGTTCCTAATTATATTCACTGCTAATTTTTTAATGTTCTTTTTTGTAGCAAAAAACTATCTCCTTTAAAATTTATTTTTTTCAAGTCCTCGGTAAATAAGTGGGGAGAACTATGCCGGTACACTTGACACATTAGATTGCCTTAGTCTAATACATTCGGTTATTCCGACTGAAATATAATCATTTGTTGTATTCAATTCTTTTGTTTTTAAAAAAATAATATAAAAGATTCGGCGCAGTAGTTCCCATACAATTTAAGAAGAGTAAAAGCTGAACAACTGCGCCTAAAAAAATAACTGTGGTATTCCACTTCGCCGTTCACAATGTATAATCTATTTAAATGTTTATGAACGGCGAAGCCAAATACCATTATACCCAAAAAAGACTTTTCAAAATCTGATCTTCATTAAAACGGATTTGTTTTGAATATTAAAATGATAAAAAGGATATACATCCTGCTGAATAATCTATTTCATAAAAAATAATTCAACGTCTTTTGGTAGTCAACAGGCAATTACTAAACTTATTTGTTGCACGATTATTTTTTTCATCAATTACAAAATTTTCTATTTGTTTTGATATGAGCTAATAAAGGGTTTATTAGTTCTTAATATTAGTTCTTAAAATAAAATTTAAGAGCTAGGCTCATTCAATTCTAATTTTTACATTTCGCTTTTAGAGCCACTATTTTTTTTACACTTCTCAATGTTTCCTGGAATAAAAATATAAGAGTCTTTTTATTTTTTTTGTTTACTGGCTTTTAAGCATGTATTAAACATCGTTGCGACGCTCCGTTCAACAGTTCTGCTTCTATATGGCTTTTAAAGATCAGTCCTTGATTTTGATAGTTCAGGTTTTGTAAGAACAGGGGCAAATGCGAAAGCGAAGTTAGCGGCTGTATTGCTTTTGATTGGAGAGGTTGCCAAAAAGACTACGGCATAAACAAAACTTTCCTGTACTCTCTTAGATATAATTTATTCCGTTTCCTTTTTGTCTTTTTAAGCAGCCGCTTATTCAAAAGCTTTCTTTTTTCCCTTTTTCTTTTACAAAACATTTTTTTAAACAGATAAATGAAAACAATATGAAACACAGCACACGCCTTTCTTATCTCATGCGCCTTTCGTGGGAAATTCAGCGAAAGAAAAAATGTTTGCGCTATAAAGCCTTAACCGCAGCGTGGGCAATCGTTTAAAATGAGGACATCACTATTTATTATCTCGTCAGGCGGCACAGCCACCAGAAAAATCAAAACAAAGTCGATGCAAAAAATCTGGCTTTGTTCACAACTCAGTAATCAATCATTTTTTATAACAATTAAAATTTAAAAGTATGGAACTCGTAGGAAGAATTACAAAAGATGCAGTTGTAACCCAACTGAAAGACGAAAGAAAAGTAGTCAATTTCTCAATTGCAGTAAATGACTTTTACAAGCCAAAAAACGGCGAAGGTGTAAAGATTACCACCTATGTAAACTGTTCATATTGGATAAGTGAGAAGATCGCTGAAAAACTAACCAAAGCAACCCTTGTAGAAATCAATGGACGCATTTTCGTGAATGCTTACAAGGGTGCAGACGGAGAAGCGAAAGCGGCTTTAAACTGCCATGTGAATACAATTAAAATTCACTCTTTCGGTAAAAAAGAAACCGCAGTTATTAGCGAAGAAAATTATGAGAATACTGCGAAGGAAGCAACAGACGATTTACCGTTTTAAAATTTACAGCATCGGTGCTGCAAAGTACCGGTGCCTTTTTTATTCACCATTTTAAAAACAAAAAGCATGGCACACAATCTAAATTTTAATGAACAAACAGGTAAGCACAGTTTTTTTTCTGTAAAAGAAAAAGCATGGCACGGATTAGGACAAATTGTACAGGACCATCCAACCAGCGCCGAAGCAATAAAATTTGCAGGGCTTGATTACAATGTAGAGAAAAGAAAACTCTTTACGTATGACAATGAAAATAATATCGCTAATCCTGATATTGATATTATCATTCCTGAAATAGAAGTCCCCAACTTTTATGCAACAATGCGGACAGATACGCAGCAGGTTTTGGGAGTAGTT
>DATCOF010000043.1:0-3282 GCA_036564845.1 Chitinophagaceae bacterium
GTCTTGCACATGGCAAGATGTACAAACGTGGCCACGTTTGAAATCTTGCCCCTTCACTCCGGAGTCGTACGGGGATTGTAAAAGACGATTGAAGCATTGTAACAAAACTCAAAAGATACAATTATGAAGAAGCAGGAAAATGAGGTACGGAAAATCTTTATCAAAATTCGCATGAATGATGAGGAGTTAAAACAGGTAAAAAAGAAACAACAACAAACCACAGAAAGAAGCCTCAGTGAATATATCCGAAACGTATCCATGCAAAAGCCAGTTACGGTGAAGTACCGCAACCAATCGGCAGATGATTTTTTGAAGCAAATGCTGGAGTTAAAAAAAGAACTCAATGGCATAGGTAATAATTTTAACCAGGTTGTTCATAAGCTTCATATTCTGGATAAGATACCAGAGTTCCGGGCATGGGTAAATCATTATGATGGGCTACACCAATTATTGGTGAGCAAGGTGGAAGAAATAAAATTAAAGGTGAGCCAACTCTATGAACAATGGTTGCAAAAATAACGATACCGAAAAGTATAGAAGCGGCACTGAACTATAACGAAAAGAAAGTGCAGAAAGGTGCTGCTGAATGTTTGTATGCTGCTAATTATTTAAGTGAAATAAAAAATATGAATTTCTACCAAAAATTAAATGGATTTGAAATGCTGAATAATTTGAATAGCAGAGCAACTACTAAAACCATCCATATTTCATTAAATTTTGACCCCTCGGAAAAATTATCAAATGATAAGTTAATTGAGGTTGCTAATGTGTATATGAAAAAGATCGGTTTCGGTCAACAACCTTTCCTCGTTTACAAACACATAGATGCAGGACACCCACACATTCACATTGTAAGTACAATCATCAAAGAAGATGGCAGCAGGATTAATACCCACAACATCGGAAGAAATCAATCTGAAAAAGCTCGAAAGGAAATAGAGCAACAATATGGATTGATAAAAGCAGAAAGGCAGCAGCAATTAATGAAGCCTGGCATTAAGCCGGTGGAGGCACAAAAAGCCGTGTATGGAAAGTCTGAAACAAAACAAAGTATTTCAAATGTGGTGGGTGCAGTATTCAGTCAATACAAGTTTACTTCCTTGCCCGAATTTAATGCGGCTTTAAAACAATTTAATGTTGTTGCAGACAGAGGTAAAGAAGAAGGAAGAATTTACAAGAGCCGTGGGTTGGTTTACCGGATATTGGATAGCGATGGAAATAAAGTTGGAGTACCTATCAAAGCAAGTTCCATTGGATGTAAACCAATCTTAGATAATTTGGAAAAGAAATTTACCGCCAATGAAGTTACAAAAGTACCGTTGAAACAAAGAACTAAAAAGACCATTGATGAATGTTTACAATTATCACCCGGAAGTATGAAAAATTTGGTAACGACTTTGAAACAAAAAAATATCTACACCGTATTAAGACAAAATACAGAAGGCAGGTTGTATGGTATCACTTTCGTGGACAACCAAAACAAAGTTGTTTTTAATGGTAGTGATTTAGGCAAAGGATATAGTGTGGCTGCATTGCAAAGCAGGTTAGCTGTAGCAAATGAAAATCCACTTACTCAGGACAAAATAAAAGGCAGTAATTCTTCAGGTGTTTTAATTAAAGAAATTGACCTTAATATAAACCCGGATAAAACCATTGTAGCAACTGCTAAAAATGAAAATTTATTAGACGTGCTTTTATCAACCAAAGAGCAATACGATAACACACCAAACAATCTGCTGAAAAAGAAAAGAAAGAAAAAGAAGAAAATTAATTTATAAAAACAAAAGTTATGTCACATACCGGGGAGAATGAACAGGGGCTAAGAAAGATATTAGACTTTACAAGATTTGCCAGCCTCTTTATTTTGCTGCTGCATTTTTATTATTACTGTTACGCGGCTTTTAAGCAATGGGAAATTAAAAGTACCATCACAGATAGGATGATGACAAACATCATACACACTGGCTTATTTAACAATCAATATACTTCTAAGTTTTTAGTGATTGGATTATTGATTATTTCTTTATTAGGTGCACAAGGCAAAAAAGACGAAAAAATAAATTGGAAAGCTGTTACAGCATATTTACTGATTGGCTTACTACTTTTCTTTGGGAGTAAAATTTTATTAAACCTGAATTATAAAGTAGAAAATATCGCCATTATTTACATGGCTGTAACAGGTATTGGATATTTGCTAATACTGGCTGGTGGTAATCTGCTCAGTCGGTTAATCAGCCTGAATTTATCAAACGATATTTTCAATTCTTTGAATGAAACTTTTCCACAGGAAGAAAGATTTTTATCCAATGAATATTCCATTAATCTTCCAGCCAGATATAATTTAAAAAGCAGGGAAAGGAAAAGCTGGATAAATATCATAAATCCATTCAGGGGTTTGTTAGTGATTGGCAGCCCCGGCTCCGGTAAAAGTTGGTTTGTAATTCAGCATGTAATTAAACAGCATATTGAAAAAGGATTTGCCATGTTTGTATATGACTTTAAATATGATGACTTATCCAAAATAGTTTACAATTGGTTGCAACAAAATAAAAATAAATATGCAGTGCCGCCATCTTTCTATGTCATCAATTTTGACAACCTTTCTGTTTCACACCGGTGCAACCCCTTAGATCCTTCCTCCATGAATGATATTACCGATGCAACAGAATCGGCAAGAACAATACTTTTGGGATTGAACAGGGAATGGATAAACAAGCAGGGAGATTTCTTTGTAGAATCACCCATTAATTTTGTTACTGCCATCATTTGGTTTTTGAGAAAATATGCTGATGGAAAATATTGCACCCTGCCGCATGTAATAGAACTGATGCAGGCTGATTATGATGAACTGTTTCCCGTACTCAATACCCAACCGGAAATTGAAGTATTGGTAAACCCCTTTATTACTGCATATCAAAATGATGCAATGGAACAATTGGAAGGACAGGTAGCTTCTGCTAAAATCGGGATGGCCCGTCTATCCTCACCGCAGTTGTATTGGGTTCTTTCCGGTAATGATTTTACTTTAGATATTAATAATCCAAAGCATCCTAAAATTGTTTGTGTTGGCAACAACCCTGAGAAGCAACAGATTTATGGGGCCGTTTTATCACTGTATATTTCAAGGTTGGTAAGACAGGTAAATAAAAAGGGAATGCTAAAATGCAGTTTGGTATTTGATGAATTTCCAACGATTTATTTCAACAATATGGATAGCCTGATTGCCACAGCAAGAAGTAATAAAGTTGCCACTACTTTAGCCATGCAGGATTTCAGCCAGTT
>DATCOF010000044.1:0-29552 GCA_036564845.1 Chitinophagaceae bacterium
CAATTAAATGATAACCTGCACAAACAATTAGATAAAAAGAAAAAGAGAAAACAAAAACGTATGCTAAAAGAACAGCCATGGATCTATCTCGCCATCATCCTTCTTTTACTGCTGATAGTAATTTGTTTTATAGTAATAAAAAAATACCTGGACAGTGAAAAGATCCAGCAAAAAAATTTACCCCAAACCCAACAAAAGTCAGTATAAAAAAAATCCTCCCGGTTTTATGGGAGGAATATTTTTGAAAATAATATCTTCTAAATTTAGAGATAATTATTTCTTATCAGCTTCTTTCTTCATCTTATCAGCGCCTTCTTTCACTTTATCAGCGGCTTTATCCATCATTTTGTTAGCAGTGTCTACCATGTTTTTAGCATCGTTCATCATTTTTTTTGTAGTGTCCATAGCTGCTGCTGATGTATCAACAGTTGTTTTTGTAGTATCGGTAGCTGTGGTTTCTGTTTTAGTACTATCGCCGTTACAGGCAGTCATAAAAGCAGCAATAGCAACAATCGCAAGTAATTTTTTCATTTTTTTATAGTTTAATGGTCGCAAATGTATAAGATATTATTCACTAAAGCAATATCCTGTTAATTTTTTTGTTCACCAATGGTATGCCTATTTTTTTCTGAAGAAGATACGGATAGGAACACCGGTTAGCTTAAAGTTTTCTCTCAATTGATTTTCGAGATAGTTTTTATACGGCGTTTTTATGTCATCAGGAAAATTACAGAAAAAGGCAAATGACGGAACCACTGTTGGCAGTTGCGTTACAAATTTTATTTTAACTGCATTGCCTCTAACAACAGGCGCATGATAAGCTTCTACAGCTTTCAGCATGGTATCATTCAATTTGGAAGTAGTAATTTTTTGGCTTCTGTTAGCGAATACATCTAACGCAATTTCCATCGCTTTAAAGATTCTCGTTTTTTCAGTAGCCGAAATAAAAACTATAGGAACATCACTAAATGGAGCCAGGCGCTTTTTTAATTCCTTTTCATTATCTCTTGCGCTATTGGTTTCCTTTTCAACAAGATCCCATTTATTAACCAGCACAACAATCCCTTTTCCTTTTTTTACTGCAAGAGAAAAAATACTTAGGTCCTGAGCCGTTAGTCCTTTTTCTGCGTCCAAAAGAAATAAGCAAACATCCGCCTCGTCCATAGCTTTTATGGCACGTATCACAGAATAAAATTCAAGGTCCTCGTTTACTTTTGCTTTTCTTCTTATACCTGCAGTGTCAATTAAAATAAATTCTTTATTAAAAAGATTATAGGTAGTGTGAATAGTATCTCTTGTTGTACCAGCAATGTCACTAACTATCGTTCTCTCCTGCCCTGTTAACGCATTTAGCAAAGAAGACTTGCCAACATTTGGCTGACCGATGATCGCAAACTTTGGCAACTCGCCTGATTCAACAGGAACTTCCTCAGGTATCAATGTACAAACATCATCCAGCAGATCGCCAATGCCGGTGCCACTTACAGAAGATACAAAATATATTTTTTCAAAACCTAAGCTATAAAATTCAGAAGCTTCCAAAAGCCTTGCATGATTATCAACTTTGTTTATCACCAGGTAAACCGGTTTTTTACTGCGGCGCAATATTTCCGTCATCGATTCATCAAGGTTGGTGATGCCTGTTGTTACATCACACATAAAAATTATGGCGTTGGCTTCTTCCAAAGCAATTAAAACCTGTTTGCGAATCTCTCTTTCAAAAACATCCTGGCTGTGAGGCACAAAACCTCCCGTATCTACAACATTAAAAGTTTTGCCTGTCCATTCTGCAACGCCGTATTGCCTGTCTCTTGTAACGCCGCTGATGTCATCCACAATTGCTTTGCGCTGCTCAAGCATGCGATTAAAAAAAGTACTCTTACCAACATTTGGTCTGCCAACTATGGCCACTGTATAACTCATCTGAATTGTAAAATTGTAAAATTAAAATTACGCAAAGGTATCGCTTATGTTTTTTGCAGAAGAGCATTTAACTTTTGAAGATGATCGTAAAAATCAGGGTAAGATTTATTGATCGCTTCGGCATGATGAATAGTTGTTTCACCAGTGGCTTTTAAAGCTGCAACAGCACATGCCATTGCAATACGATGGTCATGGTGAGATTGCACTGTGGCTCCATTTACGCTTGCAGTGCCTGTTATCAGCATATCATCTTCTTTAACATCGATCTCAACACCCATTTTTTTAAATTCCTGCTGAAGAGAGAGAGCACGGTTGCTTTCTTTATGTGTTAATCTCGTAACTCCTTTTATAGAAGTTGTTCCATTGCAATAAGCAGCAAGAGCAACTAAAGGAGGAAAAAGATCAGGACAATCAGTTGCATCAAATTGAAATGCTTTGAGCAGTGAAGGCGAAATTGTGATGGCATTATTCTCAACAGAAATTTTTGCGCCTGACATTTTTAATGCAGAAAGAATTGCTTTATCAGCCTGGGTGGAATTTGCATCTAAACCATCAACAGTAATTTCTCCCGCAATGGCACCTGCTACTAATAAGAATGCGCCACCACTCCAATCTCCTTCAACTGTATAATGAATTGTGGATCGTTGTTCGTTAGGTGCTGGAAGAAAATAAAATTCTTCATAATTTTTGTGTTCAACATTCCAACCAAAATGTTTCATCACCTGTAAAGTAAGATCGATGTAAGGTTTGCTTTTAAGATCTTTCACTTTTATGCTGACAGGTTTTGTACATGCATTTGCATAAGCCATTAACAAGCCTGTTAAAAACTGGGAACTTAAAGAACCATCAATGGCAATGTCAGCAGGTTGCAATGGGCCTCTTATTTTTATCGGAAGCTTACCATCGTTTGAATGGATCTCAATTTTTAATAAAGGGAATATCTCATCAAAAAAATTCATTGGCCGTTGTAATAAACTTCCGCTTCCGTTTAAAATAATTTGTTGAGAACTTAATGCTGCAATTGGCGCAAACATTCTTAATCCTAATCCACTTTCTCCGCAATTAATTTCTGAAGAAATGAGATTGATTCCTTTTGAGGAAATCAATAATTCATCTGCTGATTTTTTTATTGTTGCGCCTAATTTCTCAATTACATTGATAGCCGCAAGATCATCATTGCTTTTGCCGGGGTTACTGATAATTGTATCGCCATTTTTTAGCAACGCCGCTGCACAACCACGCTGCATCGAGCTTTTAGAAGCCGGAGCATACACTTTACCTGAAATTATTGAAGGCTGAATTTTTACGACCATACCCCTAAATCCCCTAAAGGGGACTTCGAATTTTATAAATTTTGAAAAATAATTTCTTTAAGTTGATTTAATGGAATTGATTTTACAATTCCATTACCAATTTTATTTAAAAGAATAAAATTCATTGTGTCACCTGACTTCTTTTTATCCATTATTAATACTTCCCAAACTTTTTCTTTATCAATTTTCAGATCAACGGGCAGATCATATTTTTTAAGAAGTTGTATTACCCTTTCACTTTCCGCCTGGGAAAAATTATTTACTCCCTCTGATATTTTACAAGCAGCTACCATTCCGATACTTACTGCACTACCATGAGGCAAGTGATAAATATTTTCAATTGCATGACCAAGTGTGTGTCCAAAATTCAGAAGCTTTCTTTCTCCTGTTTCAAATTCATCGCCGGAAACAACATTAAATTTTATCTCAACATTTCTTTTAAGTAATTCACCAATTTTTCCAGCCTTTAAAGTTTCCAAAGAATTATTTTCTAACAATTCAAAAAGCTTTTCATCTTTTATGCAGGCATGTTTAATGATCTCTGCAAAACCATTTATCCATTCTTTCTGTGGCAACATTTTTAAAAATGAATAGTCGTACAATAAAAATTCAGGATGGCGGATAACGCCAACAAGATTTTTATATATGCCCACATCAACGCCGTTCTTTCCACCTACTGCTGCGTCAACCATTGCAAGGATGGAAGTTGGCACAAATGCAAGCTTAACTCCTCTCATGTAGACTGATGCAGCATATCCGGCGATATCAGTAACTACACCGCCGCCAATACCTACAATAAAAGAGCCCCTGTCTGCCTGCAATTTTATTAACCCGAGTATAACCTCATCAACAGTTGATTGCTGTTTATTTTTTTCTCCTGCCGGTATTGCAATAACTTTCCATCCGCGGAATTTTTCTGCATAGATCGCTGCAATGTTATCATCAGTGATAATTATAGTTTTCTCTTTTGGAACTAATTTTTCCAAATAAGAAAAGTCAGCATCAAAATAACAATCAACAGTTTTCGATGAAAATTTATATTGTGCTTTATCCATTAATCGTTCATTATTTTATTTTGATGGTTGATACTTTCAAGATGCACTGCATCAAAATATTTAGTGATGAACTCTTTGCTCAATCCTAAATTTTCGCCTTTTTTAAATGCTCTTTCCAAAATATCATTCCAGCGATTGGTTTGTAAAATAGTGATGCTATTATCCTTTTTATATTCACCAATTTTATCAGCTATTTTCATCCGTTGCCCGATCAATAAAAGCAATTCATCATCAATATGATTTATCTGCTCTCTGAAAGTTGCAAGCGCTGTAACAAATTCCTTTGCATCTGTATTTTCTGAACGCCAGATAAGCCCATCAAGTATTTCAGCCAAGCGCTCCGGTGTTATTTGTTGCTTAGCATCGCTCCACGCCCTGTCCGGATCAATATGACTTTCAATCATCAATCCATTAAAATCGAGGTCAATACTTTTTTGTGCAACTGCCTGCAACATCGTCCTGTTACCGCAAATATGCGATGGATCACAGATCAGTAACATATCAGGAAAGCGGCGCCTCATTTCAATTGACAAATGCCACATAGGTGCATTCCTGTATTCTGTATTTCCATAACTTGAAAATCCACGATGTATCATCCCGATTTTTTCAACACCAGATTTTTGCAAGCGTTCAATTGCACCGCACCACAGATCAAGATCGGGATGAACAGGGTTTTTTACAAGCACAGGAATATCCACTCCACGCAATGAATCGGCCAACGCCTGCACACTAAAAGGATTTACAGTTGTTCTTGCGCCGATCCATAACATATCAACATCAAACTGCAAAGAATCTTCAACATGTTTTGCTGTAGCAACTTCAACAGTTACCGGTAAGCCTGTTATTTTTTTTGCTTTATCAAGCCATGCCAAACCTTTTACACCAATGCCTTCAAACAATCCCGGCTTGGTTCGTGGCTTCCAAATTCCTGCACGTAAAACATCTACCTTGCCGGTATTAGCCAGTCTGGTAGCAGTTTCCAGCACTTGTTCTTCAGTTTCAGCACTACAGGGGCCACTGATAATTAATGGACGCTTGTTCCATTTTTCTGTAATTAAGTCTTTCATTTTTGTTTCTGTTTGCATTGTAAAATTAATTTGTCTGAACCAGGATTTATAAGATTAAATAATTAACATGATTTGTTACATCAATATCTAACCTGAAATATTTTTAATTTTTGATTACATTTTATTTCACTTGATGTTTCTTATGGAAACTTACATTCCAATCTTCAAAACTCATTTCAAATTTTATTTCTCTCTTTCAATGCACACCAACTTCTCTCCATCCATTCATCCTGTAAAAATTCTCTGCTCTTGTGTTGGGTGCAGTGCCTAACCAAACTTTTTCTTTTGTTTGCGTGAAATACCAATCCAGCATTTCATTATGCAATCTTTTTCCAATTCCTTTTGTTTCGTGATCCGGATGAACAAACAACGTCCAGATATTTTTTTCTTTTAGATCTGCAATTGAAAATCCAACAACAACTCCACCTACAACACATACACAGCCCTTATCTCGCACAGTTAAAAATTTTTCACAATCTTTATCAGTAACCAAAGATGGATCTGATAAAACATTTTCTTTTACAGCATTTCTTACAATCTGTATCTGCGCTATGTCACTTACAAGAGCTTCCCTGAATATCATTTTAAAATCCTTTTTATCTTATTGGCATTCTCCATCAGTTCAGTCAGGTATTCTAAATTTTCTTTTTCCAAACTTGATTTAAATTTTCTCAATTGCGAAATATGTTCATTCAAAACATCGAGAACATTTTCCCTGTTCTGCATAAAAATCGGCGCCCACATAGCTGGATTACTTTTTGCCAAACGCACTGTACTTTCAAAACCACCACCGGCCAATTCAAAAATGGCATTCTCTTCTTTTTCTTTTTCGAGCACTGTATTTGCCAGTGCAAAAGAAGTGATGTGCGATATATGACTTACGTAGGCAGCATGCGTATCATGGTTCTCTGCATCCATATATGTAATGTGCATTCCGAAAGATCTGTAAATATTTTCTACAACTTCAACGGCATCTTTATCGCTTTTTTCTTTTTCGCAAATAACGCAGGCACGTCCTTCGAAGGCGCCTCTCACAGCGGCTTCGGGGCCACTGTATTCTGTTCCCCACATTGGATGTGTTGCAACAAAACGCTTACGCATCGGGTGATCCTGCAAAGCTTTGCACAATGCATATTTTGTAGATCCGGCATCTGCAACAATTTGTTTCTCAGTTAGCAGATCCATTATTTGTTGCATCACCGGAATGGTAACATCAACAGGAATAGCAACGTAAATAAAATCACTTTGTTTAACAGCATCTTCCAATGGCAATGCTTCATCAATAATTCCTAATTGCATTGCTTTATCAAGACTTGCCTGTGTTCTGCTAACACCAATCACTTTTTTGGCAAAACCTTTTTCTTTCATCGCCAATGCAAATGAGCCACTTATTAAACCAACACCAACTATTGTGAGAATTCCAGCCCCCTCCAAACCTCCCCCGGTGGAGGAGGTTTTTGAAGACTCTATATTTTGATGTTCTTTCATTTTATTGATCTTCTTGAATTTTATTATTGGATATTCTTTGTATCGCTTCTTCAATTTTTTGTTCTGTGGCACACAAACTTATTCGCACATATTTGTTGCCGGCGCTACCAAAAATTCCTCCCGGTGTTATAAAAACATTTGATCCATGCAAAACCTTATCACTTAATTCATATCCATCTTTGTATTTAGCAGGAATGGATGCCCAAACAAATAAGCCTGCCTGGCTTTTATCAAAAGAACAATTCAGCAATTCAAGCAATTCAAAAACTTTTTCTCTTCTTGCTCTGTATACTTTATTTACTTCATCGTGCCAATCCTGTCCTAACTCCAAAGCCTTTGCTGCAGCCAGTTGCATAGGAAGAAACATTCCGCTATCCATATTACTTTTAAAACGCAAAACATCATCAATTCTTTCTTTTGCACCAACCAACATTCCAATTCTCCAGCCTGCCATGTTATGACTTTTACTTAAAGAATTTAATTCTATCACAACATCTTTTGCTCCATCAACCCCAAGCAAACTCATGGGAGTATCATTTAAAATAAAACTGTAAGGATTATCATGAACAATTAATATGTTATGTTTTTTTGCAAAGGCAACTAACTGAATAAATAATTCTTTGGTTGGTAATTTGCCTGTTGGCATTTGCGGATAATTCACAAACATCAAAGCCCCCTCCCGGCCTCCCCCGGTGGGGGAGGAGAAGTTATTTTCTATTTCATCAAAATCAGGGAACCAATTATTTTCTTCTTTTAAATTGTACGCTATAATTTTTCCACCTGCAATTTTTGCTGCAGCGCTGTATGTTGGATAGCCCGGATTAGGAATTAAAACAATATCTCCTTCATTAATGTACGTCATACAAATGTGCATGATGCCTTCTTTGCTGCCAATGAGCGGAAGTATTTCTGAATCTGTATTCAGATCTACATCATACCATTTTTTATACCATTTGGAAATTGCATTCCGTAACACCGGACTTCCTTTATAATTCTGGTAACCATGCTGGTTTGGCTTTAATGCTTCTTCATGCAAAGTTGTAATTACATCAGGATGCGGGGGCAGATCAGGGCTACCGATACCAAGATTGATAACCTGCTTACCGGCTTTATTCATATCATCAATCTCTCTCAGTTTCTGAGAAAAATAATATTCACCTATGTTATCAAGTCGCTTTGCAGTTTGCATTATTTACCATTTTTATAAATGCCATATATTTTAAGATCGTTAGTTAACGACGTTATGCTTTTTATCACTTTATTAAACTGATCTATCGTGTCAAATTCAAGGTCTGCATGAAAAGAATATTTCCAATCGCTGCCGGGAATTGGCATTGACTGGAGCTTACTCAAATTAATATCACCCTCAGCAATTTTTGTAAGAACCTTTGCTAAACTCCCTTTTGAATGATCAGTATTAAAAATTAATGAAGCTTTATTTGCATCATCAACCTCCTTTGCTTTATCAGCATGTTGCAGAACCAAAAATCTTGTATAATTATTTTTAAGAGTGTGAATGTTTGGAGCAAGAACATCTAATTCATAAAGATCAGCGGCAAGCCTGCTTGCAATGGCTGCAATATGCTTGCTCCTGTGTTGATGAATATGTTTTGCGCTAAGAGCGGTATCATCTGTCTCGATCAATTTCCAATTATATTTTTCAAGAAAATCTATACACTGCAGCAAAGCCATTGGATGAGAATGAACCTCACGGATATCTTCCAGTTTTATACCGGGATTTACTAACAGGTTTTGTTTTATCTGGAGATATATCTCGCCGATAATTTTTAAATTGGTTTTTTGCAGCAGGTTGTAGTTTGGTAAAATACTTCCGGCGATGGAATTCTCAATGGCCATAATTCCGCCATCGCTTTGCTTTTTATCAACAGCAACCTTTACTACTTCTCTAAATGTGGCGCAACATATCACTTCCACATCTTTAAAAAATTGTTGCGCTGCCACCTGGTGAAAGCTGCCTTCAAATCCCTGTATTGCTATTTTCTTTTTCATAATGCAAAACAAAAATCCCGACCATTTAGCCGGGATTCTTTTATGTTTATTCTGTTTTTCAGTTTTAACAAAAGCATCCCGTACTATTTCTAAAATAGTAACTAAAATAAAACCAGGTATTTGCTTTTGTAATTGTCATGATTCGTGTTCAAAAATAAGGAACTGTTTTTACTTTACCAATCTAAAAAAATAATATTATAAAAAAACCGCTCATTTTAAAGGAACGGCTACAAACTTAAACTGTTTATTAAACAAGGTAAAAGATTATTTTTTTGTAGTGTCTTTGCTCATTTTGGTTGCGCTGGTATCAACTTTAACTGAATCAGTTACAGGTGTAATAGCTGAAGTATCAACCTTTACACTTGTAGAATCTGTTGTAGTTGAATCTGTTTTAGTTTTTGAATCATCGCAAGCTACAAAAACTGATGCAACAGCAAAGGCTAAGAATACTTTTTTCATTTAGAGAATTTTAATATTAATTATTTATTTGCTTTTTATACAAAATTTAAAAAAAGGTAACCCGCCCATTTATATTAATTTAGATGTTTTTTGGGTTACTTTCTTTTAAAAATCGTATCAATTAAAGCCTAGTGAATATATTGGAGCAGGAACAACTTTTATTGCAGGGATTAGCGGCAAATGATAAGAAAGCCGTAGAAACCATTTACCGGGAGAATTACTCAACCATCCAGTCTTTTATTGTAAAGAATAATGGCTACCCTGATGATGCAAGAGATATATTTCAGGAGGCAATGATAGTTCTTTATGAAAAGGTTTGTACAGGCTCTTTTGAACTTACCTGCCAGATAAAAACGTACCTGTATTCAGTTTGCAGGCGTTTATGGCTTAAAAGATTACAACAGATGCAGCGGTATAATTCATCAGCAGAAAGTATAGAGGAGGTAGTTTCGGTAGAAGAAGAATTGAATGTTCATGAAAAAAGAAATACCGATCTTATTGTAATGGAAAGTGCATTGGGTAAAATCGGCGAGCCATGTAAAAGTTTATTAGAGGCGTATTATTTACAAAAGAAATCGATGCCCGAAATAGCCGAATTTTTTGGATATACAAATGCAGATAACGCGAAGACACAAAAATATAAATGCCTCGTACGATTGAAAAAAATATTTTTTGCACAATATAAAAACGACTGATAAGATGGATGATATTTTACTTTTAGATGCTATTGAACGTTACAAAAAAGGCGAGATGACTGCCCAGGAAAAAACGTTCTTCGAGGAATTACGCAAGAACAATCCTGATATAGACCAGTTGTCTGTTGAGCATACCTTCTTTTTAAATGAACTGGAAAGAATTGGCGACAGAAAAGCTTTTAAGCATACAATTGATGAGGTTGAAAACACTTTGGTTAACGAAGGACTTATTGCTAAAAAGCAAATAAAAACCAAAGCCAAAATAGTTTACCTATGGCACCGTTATCGCAGAACAATTGCTGTAGCAGCTTGTATAGCAGGTATCGTTTCTATTGCTACAGCTGCTTTAGTTACCGTTTATTCAGATAAAAAGAAAGAAAGCAATATTACCTGGTTAAAAGGACAGATAGAAAAAACCAAGCAGGATGTTGCTGTATTAAAGCAACAAGCCCTAACTTCTACAACAGTTATTACCAAACCAAAATTTAAAGCAAACTTTTGGGCTACCGGTTTTTTGATCGATGGAAACGGATATTTAGTAACCAATGCTCACGTAATAAATAATGCAAATAATTTAGTGGTAGAAAATATCAAAGGAGACCAGTTTATTGCTATACCGGTTTATGTAAACAAAAACACTGACCTCGCAATATTAAAAGTAACCGATACTTCTTTCAGAAAGATAAATGTATTGCCTTATTCAATTCCAAGAGCTTCTGCAGAATTAGGTGACCAAATTTTTACCTTAGGTTATCCAAGAGAAGAAGTTGTTTACGGCGAAGGTTATCTTAGTGCTTTGTCAGGTTACTTGCATGATACTACTTCTTACCAGATAAGTATTTCAGTAAATCCCGGTAACAGCGGCGGCCCTGTAATAAATAAATATGGCGAGGTGATCGGTATTGTTAGCAGTAAAGAAACCAATGCAGATGGTGTTGTATTCGCTATCAAATCAAAAAATATTTATAAGGCCGTAGATGAAATTAAAACATCTGAATCAATTAAACTTCCATCCATTGCAACAATAAAAGGCATGGACAGAGGCCATCAAATTAAAAAAATAGAAGATTGTGTTTTCATGGTAAAGGGTAACTAAGTTCTCCATTAAAATATTATAAACCCGAAAGATTGTAAAGCCTTTCGGGTTTTTTCATTTAGAATTTTTAGCTTAGATAAATGAGGAGAAACATAAACTTTCAATGAATTTCGGAAGGCTGGAAGCATTGGGCGATGGCATTACACGAAACATGGTTTGGCCACAGGCTTATGTTTGAATACATTGGTAGAACTCACCGTTACTTTATTTTTTTAGGCGTATTATTTTATATGGTTGTTTGCCTTGTGCCTTTCAGTACCCGTTTTTTAGCAAAGCACACATTTGATTGGTACGCGATAATGGTATATGGTTTAAACCTTTCTCTTTACAATATCACCTTGTATTGCCAAGGCTGTATGGCTCAAGTAAAACGCATCTGCTTCACAGGGAAATACCGGCAGAAATAAAAAGAGAAGCGCACATTCAATTCCTTCTTTCGCCTGTTGTTTATGCAATAGCAATCGGCGTTTCTTTTTTTGTTCCGTGGATAAGCATTGCTATTTTTATTCTCACCCCGATCTTGTATTTGATCCCATCCAAAATTGACAACTATCTTCCCTAAATGATCTTCCCTAAATGATCTTCCCTAAAATATTGTAGGCTTCCATGCAGGCTTGGCAAATTATTTTAAAAAAATCAGTAGCCTTTAAGCAAATTTTTTATTACAGAGTCTTTTTGCGCAGGCGTTAATGTGTAGCTGTATTTGTACAATGCAGATTCCCAATCACCATAAACGGGATTAGGAATTACAATAAATTTTTTACCGAATGATGCTGCAAGCCCATCAGTATTTTGCCGGCGTTCATCCAACGTTTTTTTATCAAACATTGAACTGAAATCTGCAAGATTATCGCCAAGCAATAAGATAACATCATTTGTGGTTGCCACTTGCTGCCTTCTTATTTCTTTACTTGATACATCCTGCCTTGTAATAAGATGTGCATTATCCGCATTGGGTAAATTAAATTTTTGAAGATTTAAAAGTGTTCCTACTCTTTCTTTTTCTTCCCGGTTTGTAATGTAGAATATTGTTATCCCTTTTGATGCGGCATATTTTAAAAATGCCGGTGCACCGGGAACTGTATCAGCATTACTCATCGCTGTCCATTCAAACCATGATGGAGATTCATAATCTTTTCCCTGCAAAGTTTGGTGTACTTCGTATGCACTGTTGTCTAAAATAGTTTCATCAATATCTGTGATGATCGCTTTTGGTTTGGATGAAGTTTGTAAATTTTCATCCACTTTTAATCTTGCAATATTAAAAGCCTGCAAACACAAAGCCCTGTATTCTGCTGCCTTTTGCTGATACAGGCTTGCAAATATTTTTCCGTTAACAGCTATGTTTTGAGAAGCAATAGAATTTGTTTGACTTACTTGCTTTGAACTGCTACATGCTGTAATAACTAACAGTGCTGCTACTAAGATCTTTTTCATCTTCTTAATTTATAGCTGCAAAGTTATGAGAGCCCACTAAACTTTTTTAATTAATAAATATGATCTTTCTTAATTAGCTGCGAATATTCTTTTTGAAATTTTTTTATTTCAGGGATTGAAACAGCATTAACATAACCCTGGTCAGGATTGTGTTGAATAAAATCCTGCTGATAATCTTCGGCCTGCCAGAATTTTACAAAAGGAACTGCCTGAACCGCTATTGACTTTTTGTATTTGCCCGATGCATTTAATTGTTTGATATAATTTTCTGCCAATTGTTTTTCTGTGTTATTCCTGTAAAATAAAATTGATCGGTATTGGCTTCCAAAGTCAGGCGACTGGCCATTTGGAGAAGTTGGATCCTGCGCCGCAAAATATACTTTTAATAACGTAGGATAATTAATAACTGAAGAATCATAATAAACATTTACTGTTTCTGCATGGCCGGTTTTGCCCGTTTCCAAATCTTCATACGATGGATTTTTAGTGTTGCCACCGGCATAACCAGAGACAGCTTCCTGCACGCCTTTTATACTTTCAAACAATGCTTCCTCATGCCAGAAACAGCCTGCTGCAAATGTTGCCTGGCTATATTTTGAAAGATCTTTTTTGCCAGAATTAGTTTGCGGGACTTTTGTTTTTTGAGCACAGGAAGATAATGCGACAAACATTGCTGTGCCAAATAAAACTGTTTGTAAAAATCTCATATAATTGTTTAAGTAAACTTACGAATGTGCAACAAGGCCGGATGTTAAAGAAAAAAGAAAAAAGAAAAAAATAAATTTTGAGAAGCAAACATTACTCAAGTTTTCTTTTAAGTTTATGCGACACCCACTCCAACTGAATCCCACAGCGGGTTTCGGTCGCTGTTCGATTAGTAAATAGGGATCCTTTTAAAATTTTTGGCGACTCATGCTCATGCAGTTGAAGCATAGTATAGCCATAAAATTGTTCGGATTGATGCATGCCTTTAATCGAAGTATTCATTTTGCCATGCCATAAATAACACGGCGTGAAATTTTCTTCAGTATGCGATGCAGCAAATTCAGAAAGGATACTTTCAGAATGGCCGATTGATGAATAAGAATGAACATGCATAGCGGTTAATGTTTGTTTTACTTTAATAATAAATTTTTGTATCTCACTCCCATCTCCATTTTCAAGCGTTCCCTCTCATCGGCCTCTGATATCAGGCGGAATATTCAATGTCATTCGCATTAACTGAAACAATTTTGTATGCCATAAATAATTATCTGAAAAAAATCATAACAAACCTGTAGGTGCAATAATGTATGGATACTCAAGTAATATGTCTGCAACAGTTTGCATTTTTACAATATGAAATGTAACTAACACCAAGAAACCAATTGGCAAGAAATGAATTGGGTTCTAATTCCAAACCCGTTTTACTTGCTTTTACTGCATCACTAAATCTTTCTGCACTAAGCAAAGTGTTCGCTAATAAATTATATGAAATAGCAACGAGTGGTTTCAGTTCTGCAGCACGGGTTTCTTCTTTCACGGCTTCATCAGGTTTATTTTCTACCCATGATAAAAAGGTACTGGTCCAATCATGTGTTGGTGCATAGTTGGGGTTAATGTCAAATGCTTTTTTAAATTGTCTTCTTGCAGGATACCCCTCAATATCGGTAAACATAATAGCAGCTAATTGACGGGATTGAGACATAGCCTGCTTAATTCTTTAAAATAGTAAATTACGAAATTCTTTTATCTTTACTGAGAACGCGAAACACATGGACTACGTTGATTATTATAAAATTTTAGGAGTAGATAAAACCGCAACTACGGATACTATTAAAAAAGCTTACCGCAAACTGGCACGAAAACATCATCCCGATCTTAACCCTAATGATAAGGAAGCCAATAAAAAATTTCAGCAAATAAATGAAGCTAACGAAGTTTTAAGCGATCCTGAAAAACGCAAAAAGTACGACCAATATGGAAAAGATTGGAAACATGCTGAAGAATTTGAAAAACAAAAACAATCACAAAGGCAATACGCAAACACAGGCGGGCAAACGTTTACAGGCAAATACGGAGAAGAAGATTTTTCAGATTTTTTCTCGTCAATGTTTGGCGGCGGTGAAGGCAGGGGCAGAGGCAGGCAAACAAAATTCAGGGGGCAGGACTATAATGCTGAGTTGCAACTCAATCTCCTGGACGCTTATAAAACACATCAGCAAACTATTACGGTTAACGGAAAAAACATTCGCATAACAATCCCCGCAGGAATTGAGAACGGCCAGCAGATAAGACTTAAAGACTATGGTGCACCCGGCGTAAATGGCGGACCATCCGGTGATCTTTACATTACTTTTTCTATTATCAACAATACACAATTTAAAAGATTGGGGAATGATCTTTATACAACAATAGAAATAGATCTGTTCACTGCTGTTTTAGGCGGAGAAATAACTATTGATACAGTAAGCGGCAAAGTAAAATTGAAAGTAAAACCTGAAACGCAGAATGGGACCAAGATGCGGCTGAAAGGAAAAGGATTTCCTGTGTATAAAAAAGAAGGTGAATCAGGATATCTGTTCATAACATTTTCTGTAAAGATCCCAACCAACTTAACTGATAAGCAAAAAGAATTATTTGAGGAATTAGCAAAAACTATATCTTAAAAAATTATTCCGATGCCTGAACATTTAATTTCAACAGACGAATTTTGCAGTCATTACAAAGTAGAATATTCTTTCATTACAGCGTTGCAGCAAAATGGATTAATAGAAATTATAACTATCGATCAACATTCATTTATTGACCATGATCATTTAATAAATGTAGAAAGACTTGTGCGTTTACATTATGATCTTGATATAAACCTTGAAGGTATTGAAGCCATTACTTATTTACTTAACAGGGTAAAAAATATGCAGGCTGAAATTATTGCTTTAAAAAATAAGCTTAGTGTTTATGAAGATCCGCAGGTGTCAGACACTTAAAAAGTGTCAGACACCTAATTAAAAAATCAATTTTAATTTAAAGTCTTCAATCGTATTATAGGAATCATTATATAATTTTTCTTTATCAATATTTAATTCCTGATATGCAACATCTTTATTGCAAAGAATCCCATTTCTTAATCCACAATAATCTCTAAAGGAAGAGAACTCCCAATCTTCAATCAGCTTTACCATACCGGCTTTCCATGCATTTTGATGAATATAATGAAATGCTGTTGTGCTATAATTTTCTTTGTTGTCTGACACTTTAAAAGTATCTGACAACAAAGATGTACATTTTGCTTTTGTTTTCTGCTGAAAAAGATTTCCGTTTAAGTTTAATTGTTTATTCAATCCTTTGGTATAGCTGCTTAATAATAACCTGATCCCTTCAGTTAAGTTTTGTGTTGGAATGACTGCTTTCGGAACCGGCATCTCAGAAACATCTGTTGCCTTTATAAGAAAATGAAAATGATTTGGCATTAGGCACCAATTTATAATGATACATCTTGGTGAGATATATTTTATGACTTTTTTTAGAAAGAAAAGATAATTATCTCTTGTATAAAAAATAGTTTGTTTTTGATTTCCTCTATTATAAACATGATATATTTCTTCTTTAATAAAATGCATGGTTAAAGCTATATTTTATTTTGATAAAATCTTTACTACAAAGTGTCTGACACCTTAGAGGTGTCTGACACTTTAAACGGCCAGTCATTCTGAATTTTTGCTTTAATAAAATAAACAACAGTTCCCACGCCGATCACAATTAATCCGCCATAGATCATCTTGCTTCCTGTAGAATAAAATACAAACAACCACATGGCAATGGCGAGGTAAACCGGTATTGGAAACAATGGCATCTTATAAGGAAATTCTTTTGGATCTCTTGATCTTCGCAACAACAACAACCCAATTCCCTGCGCAATAAATTGTATCAATATTCGCATTGCAAGAATTGCGTTTATAACATCTCCCAGCCGGAACAACAGACTAAAAACAAATGCTACACCTCCTAAAAAAAGTAAAGAAACATAGGGAAAATTTTTTGTTGGATGCAGTTTGCCAAAAACGGTAAAGAAAGAATTATCAATTGCAGCAGCATACGGAATGCGGCTGTAGCCAAGGGTTGCAGAGAATACTGAAGCAAATGCCACCCAAAGAATTAAACACGTTGCAACCTTTGCGGCATTGCTGCCCATTAACTGCTGAATAAAAACACTTACAACAAATTCGCTGTCTTTTGCTACCTGCCAGGGAACAACACTTACAACACTTATGTTCATCATCAAATACAAAACTGAAATACCTGCAATAGCAAAGAACATGCTTCGCGGAATATTTTTTGACGGGTTTTTTATTTCTCCTCCGAGGTGACAAATATTATAATAACCCAAATAACTATACACCGATTTTACGCTGGCAAAACCCATCGCAGTTACAAAAGCATAATCAATCGAAAGGCCGTCGTTAATATGTTTTATCGGCGCAAGAAAATTCCCATGAACAATGCCACCGCCAATTATCCAAAACATTGTTATGATGACTCCGCTCCATAGCAACACACTTATTTTTCCAATGGTTTCTATTTTGCGATATAACAATAGTATGATGAGAATCACCAAACTTCCGCTCACTATTTTTGAAGTGACTGAATTAAGAGGAACCAAATAAGAAAAATATTTTGCGAAGCCAATAGCCGCAGAAGCTATCACCAGCGGCGCCTGTATCATTGTTTGCCACACAAATAAAAAGCTCATTAATTTCCCGGCGCCATTTTTTCCATACGCTTCTTTTAAAAAATTATAACTCCCTCCGGCACGCGGAAATGCAGCGCCCAACTCACTCCATATCATAGCATCAACAATTGATAATGCCGCGCCTGCTAACCATGCATATAAAAAATAGGGCCCATTCATCATACCAATTACCATAGGCAATGTGATGAAAGGGCCAATGCCAACCATATCAATCATGTTGATTGCTGTTGCATGTCCTAAGCCAAGTGATCTTTTTAAAGTTTCCGACATTATCTAAACAAAGATGCGGAGAAAAGTGTTAATCGTGAGACGTGAAACGGCAAACGTGAAATAATAATTGTGATAACAAAATTAATATGCTTGTAACTTCACGTTTCACTTCTCACGTTTCTGTGCTCTTATCATTTGCCCGTAATCAAGATGGTTTGATAATGCATTTATCGTTTGTGCAATTCTTTTTGTTTTGGTTGCCTCCGTTTTGGAGCTTTCTATCCATTTACTAAAATAGTTACGATGCCCAGGTGTTAAAGAATTAAAAAATGAAAGGCCTTTGGGTTCATCAGCGAGGCATTCCAATAATTCTGCATTTAGTTTTACTGGAGAATTATCAACTTCTATTGAAACCTTTACCGGTGCGCCTTTCTGCTTCCTTATCTTTTTCCTGATGGATGCATTTAAGGCCAGGATAAAATTTTCTTCACCCATAGGAATTAATGCAAGGCCTTCAAAAAAGTGATCATCTAATTTTCCTTTTACTCTAAAAGACTTTTTATTATTTGGCTTTAATTTCTCTGCAATTGCAGCAGACACCTCAATGTACGTCCACCCGGTTTTCTCTCCCTGGTCACCAAACTTTTTTATTACCGTTGTAAATTGAATCATGAAATTTTTACATCTTAATTATAACTGTCAATTTTTTGTTTGTAAGAGTTATTTTCTTTTTCGCAATTCAACCGCCAGGTAAATTATTAATCCAATTACAGGCGCGACGAATATGATACAAGCCCAGAATATTTTTACGGGAAGAAAAATATCTTTCCTGTTAAATAATGTAACAAAAACAATTATTAAAACTATGAGCCAAAGCCCAACAAGAATAAAATAACTGTCGAGAAGTGTAGAAAAAAAATCGAGTAACATGTGTTTTATTAAAAAGTAAAAGTATTAAATACTCTGTTAATGTTATTAGAGTATAAGACTTAGAATTTATTTTTAAGTTATGAAAAAGATAGCTTTTATTTTATTGATCGCTTTTACAGGAAAGCTTTTTGCTCAAAATGTATTACCTGATGTATCAGGAATAAAAGTAACCCACTCAATTTTATGTACCCCTGTTAAAGATCAATATCTATCAGCTACCTGCTGGAGTTTTGCAGGCAACTCTTTTATTGAGAGCGAAATTTTAAAAAACAAAGGAATTAAAATAGATCTCTCCGAGATGTTCATTGCACGGTATTCCTACATCAACAAAGTGTACCAATATCTTTCACAAAATGGAAAAATATTTTTTACTCCCGGCGGCCAGTTTCATGATGAGATAAAAGTTATAGAACAATATGGAATGTTACCTGAAGCGGTATACAGCGGAAAAGTAAATGGCGAATTAAATCACAATCATACAAGGCTGGATACTATCATGAAATATTATGTTGCAGATCTACTGGCAAAGCATGCAACAACACTTAGCCCTTCTGATCTTAAGTATATAAATACAATTCTTGATACTTACCTCGGCAAAGTTCCATCCACATTTATGTATAATGGAAAAATGTACACACCTAAAACATTTGCCATTGCAATAGGATTTGTGCCCGATGATTACGTTGAGATCACATCGTATACTCATCATCCCTTTTATCAAAAATTTATTTTAGAAGACAAATACAACTGGACGAAGGATGGTTATTACAATGTTCCCTTAGATGATTTTATGGAGATAACCAATACTGCCATCAGCAATAATTATTCTGTTTGCTGGGATGGTGACGCAACAGATGATGGTTTCCGTTTTGATAAAGGTGTTGCATGGCTCACTTATCCCGTTACAAATTTTCAAATGGAAAGACAAAGAACCTACGAAGACAAATCATCTGAGCTCGACCACATGATGCATGTCACAGGCATTGCAAAAGATAAAAATAATGTCACATGGTGCCAGGTAAAAAATTCATGGGGTATAACCAACAACCTCGGAGGATATTTATTTATGAGAGAAGATTATTTCAAAATAAAAACAATAGCGATCATTGTAAATAAAAATGCAGTGCCGGCGGCGATAAGAAAAAAGATGAATATTTGATGATTAACTTTGTGAGATGACAAAACTTTCAGTAAACATTAATAAGATAGCAACACTTCGTAATTCCCGTGGCGGTAACAATCCTGACCTTATTAAAACAGCAAAAGATATCGAGCGTTTTGGCGCCGATGGAATTACAGTGCATCCACGACCGGATGAAAGGCATATCCGTTATGATGATGTGTTTGAATTAAAAAAAATTATTACAACTGAATTTAATATTGAAGGCAACTGCAGGGAACAAAAATTTATTGATCTTGTTTTAGCGAACAAGCCAACACAGGTAACCCTTGTGCCGGATGTGTTGGGGCAATTAACTTCTGATCATGGCTGGGATACCGTTAAGCATAAAGATTATTTAGTTGAGATGATAAATGTTTTTCATAATGAAGGTATACGCGTTTCCATTTTTGTTGATCCTGATGTTAAGATGGTGGAAGGTGCTAAAGAAACAGGAATTGACAGGATAGAGTTATATACCGAAGCTTATGCAAGTCAGTCAATGGTCAATGGTCAATGGTCAATAGAAAAAAGTAAAAAAGCAATCGAACCTTATATTGCTGCTGCAAAAAAAGCAAATGAACTTGGCTTAGGAATCAATGCCGGTCACGATCTTGATCTTAAAAACTTACAATATTTTTCTCAGAATATTCCCGGCCTGCTTGAAGTTTCTATCGGCCATGCATTGATAAGCGATGCAATTTATTTAGGATTAGAGAACGCTGTGCAGCTCTACAAAAGACAATTGGTTTAACTAAAAAGAAAGAGTTCTATACAAGTGAAATATATTCTGTCATCGTTATTTTTCCATTAATAAGATGATTATACAATTCTTCTTTGCTGATCTTTATTTCTCTTGTTAAGTCCACCAACTCTTTATCGTAAATAAGAAATTCTTTTATTTTTTTTCCTACTGATTTCATATTTGTATCATTTAAATTTTATCACTGACGTATATTATTTCAATAAATATGCCGGTGTGTATTTTTTACATATTAATACCAATTTTAGAAAAAGGTAACCTGCTTTAGTAAGTCAGTAACAATGATGGAAACATGTTAAAGTAAAGTGAATATCTAAGGGTCTATTGAAAAAAATCTATTTCAATAATGCATCAAGCCTGCTTTCCAGCACAGCGCCACGAAGATTTTTTGCGATTATCCTGCCGTCAGGATCGAGTAATAAATTTTGAGGAATGCTGGTGATCTTAAAGATAGCTGCCACCTCGTTGCCCCATCCTTTTAGGTCACTGACATGATTCCAGTTAAGGCCATCCATATTAATTGCATCTACCCAGTTTTTTTTATTTTGATCCAGCGATACACCCAGGATAGTGAAATTTTTATTTTTATATTTATCAAAAGCGGCAACTACATTAGGATTTTCCTGGCGGCAAGGCCGGCACCAGCTTGCCCAAAAATCTACCAAAACATATTTACCTCTAAAAGCAGAAATATTAATTGGCAATCCTGCTGTATCAGTTTGAGAAAAATCAGAAACAACAGAGCCGATTGGATTTATTTTTGATTCTGTGATAAGTTGATTTACATAATTTCCTAAAGCACTAAATTGAATATCTGCATTTATAAGTTTATACAACTCTTCCGTTTTTACACCATTTTGTGTTGCCTGGTATAAACGGATCAAAGCCAAAGGAGAAACATAAGAGGCAGGAAATTTTCTTACAAAATCTTCGCTGATAGATGCAATTTTATCAAGAGCAGTTTGATCGTATGCTGCATCGGGCAAGAGAAATTGTTCAAAAGGTTTTAAAGCATCTGTATAAATTTTAAACTGATCCTGCGAAGGTGAACCGGTAATAACAAGCTTATCCAATGCATCTTTATCACCTGTAATTTTTATGTTGCTGTTATCAAGAAACATGGGTAACAGAGGTTGCGCATTATTAAAGATCAATCCTTTAAATCCCGGTTGATCCATCTTTCCTTTGATTACAAATTTTCCTTTGGTGATTACAGCCTGCTGTTCAGGGCTGTTTGTTTGTTCATTTAAAAAAGAAACAGGTGTCCCATCAGCAAAACCGGTAACAGTGCCGGTTATAATGTATCCGTCAAACGCAGGAGTTTGAACCTTAGGTTTTGTAGTTACTTTTTTTACTTGCGAGAATCCCAAAAAAGGTAAAATAAAAAGTAAAATTAATGTTGATCTCATAGCTGCAATATTGTTATGCAATTTACTTTTTTTTTGAAGATAAAAGATAGCCGGAAGCCGCGACCAATAAGAAAAACAAATCATTAACGTATTACCGTATCAAGAAATTGTTTTGTGGCGCTTTCAACACTTGTGGAATTTTCCAAAGCTTTAATATAAGCACTGCCAATAATTGCGCCGTTGGTGTATTTGCATGCAGATTGAAAAGTATTTTTGTCTTTTATTCCGAACCCAACCAACACGGGATTTTTTAAATTCATTTTCTGAAGTTTTAAAAAATAATTTTCCTGCTGATCAATTTCTTTGTTATTCCCTGTGGTGGAAGATGAAGAAACTGCATAAATAAATCCTTTGGTTAACTCATCAATTTTCCTAATTCTTTCTTCAGAAGTTTCAGGTGTTATAAGAAAAATAAAATGTAGATCATTTTGTTCAAAATATTTTTTGTATTCATTTTCAAATTCATAGATAGGAAGATCAGGAAGAATGATACCATCTACTCCAACTTCTTTTGACTGCTTACAAAATTTCTCAATTCCAAATTGCATTACAGGATTTAAATAACCCATTAAAATTAAGGGAAGATGAAAATCATTTCTGCAATTTTTTAATTGTTCAAAAAGTTTTTCTATCGTCATTCCGTTTTGCAAAGCAATCGAGCTGCTATGCTGTATCACAGGCCCATCTGCTAAAGGATCGCTGTATGGCATTCCGATCTCCACCATATCAGCCCCGTATTTTTGTAACGAATACAAAACTTTTACAGTGTCATCCAAATGCGGAAACCCTGCAGTGCAGTAAACATTCAGTATCCCTTTTTGTTTTTCTGAAAATAATTTTTCGATCCTGTTCATAAGTATTTCATATAAGTTGCAAGATCTTTGTCGCCTCTTCCGCTGAGGTTAAGCACAACAACATCATCTTTTTTAAATTTAATTTTTCTCAAAGCAAACAAAGCATGTGCTGATTCTAACGCAGGAATAATCCCTTCAAGTTTTGCTAATTCCATGGCAGCTTCAACTGATTCATCATCTGTTACACTAAGAAAAATACCACGGCCGCTTTTATATAAATGAGCATGCAAGGGGCCAATACCGGGATAATCTAATCCTGCTGAAATGCTGTGTGGCTCTATAACCTGGCCATCTGCAGTTTGCATAACAAGACTTTTACTTCCATGTAAAATACCGGGAGTACCTAATTGTATTGTTGCTGCGGAGAACCCTGAATATATTCCCTGGCCTGCTGCTTCAACAGCAACTAATTTTACAGAAGGCTCATCTAAAAAATGATAGAAGGCCCCTGCTGCATTGCTTCCTCCACCTACACATGCAAACACATAATCAGGTAACTCATTTCCTGTTTTCTCATTCAATTGTTTTCTGATCTCTTCACTTATCACACTTTGAAAACGGGCAACCATATCAGGATACGGATGTGGGCCAACCACGCTTCCAATAATATAATGTGTATTATCAGGATGATTTATCCAATCCCTGATAGCCTCGTTGGTAGCATCTTTCAGCGTTTTGCTTCCGCTGAGTGCGGGTATTACTGTTGCGCCAAGCATTTTCATTCTTGCTACATTTGGCGCCTGCCGATCCATATCTTTTTCACCCATGTAAACAATACAATCCAATCCTTTCAATGCACAAACTGTTGCCGTAGCAACGCCATGTTGCCCTGCACCGGTTTCTGCAATAATTCTTTTCTTTCCTAATCTTTCTGCCAATAAAATTTGACCTACAGTATTGTTTATTTTATGAGCGCCGGTGTGGCAAAGGTCTTCACGCTTTAAATAAATTTGTGCTCCATACTTTTCGCTCAGGCGCTCTGCCAAAAATAATGGAGTGGGTCTTCCAACATAATCTTTTAAGAGTTGGTCAAATTCTTTTTTAAACGCTGCATCACCCATTATTGATAAATAATTTTCCTGCAATTCTTTCACATTAGGGTAAAGCATTTCAGGAATGAATGCGCCACCAAACTCGCCATAGTAGCCGTGTTCGTCTACACTGTAAGTTTCTAAAGATGCTTCTATATTTTTATCTCTGTTCATTTTATAATTATTAAAATCCCTGTTTAATTTTTATTCTACAGATTGCACAATTTATTTTTTCAATTCAAGCATCAGCTTTTGAATTGCAGGAATGTCTTTAACTCCCTCAGCTATTTCAACTCTGCTATTCACATCCGCTGCATAAAAAAAAGGATGATGAAAAGAATTTACTTTTTCAGCATCAGCAGGCCCAATACCGCCACTTAAAAAAAATGGTTTATTAATTTTATTACTGTTCAAAATTTTCCAGTCAAACTTTTCTCCTGTTCCTCCATAAGCTCCTTTTCTATTCGTATCAAACAAATAATAATCGCAATCTTCTTCGTAGGGTTTTATCATCCAGTCAATATTTTGTTCATTATATTTCGTTATCCTGAATGCCTTAATAACGCCTACCGAATTGCTTATATGTTTACAAAATGCCGGAGTTTCATCACCATGCAACTGAACTATATCTAACCCATACAATTCAACCTGGGTAAGTATATCCTCTTCAGATGCATTTACAAATACGCCAACTTTTTGCAACTTAATATCTAAATTAAATATCTCTGCGCTGCGCAACTTATTTAAAACATACCTCGGCGAACGATCATAAAATATCAACCCGGCATAATCAACTCCAAGCTCATCAAGTTGTTTTAATTGATCTATCTGAGTTATCCCACAAACTTTTATTTTCATTGCTGTTGATTTAATTCTTCAACAAAATTTTTAAATGCTTCTCCCGGATCTTTTTCTTTCATAAATTTTTCTCCCATTAAAAACCCTCTAAAACCATGTTGACGCAAAAGCCTTACGGTTGCTGCATCATCAATACCACTTTCGGATATTTTTATTTTATCAGCAGGAATGTTTTTACCTAATTCTATTGACCGATGTATATCAACAGAAAATGTTTTAAGATCACGATTGTTAACACCAACTACATCTACATCATCGCAAATGTGTTGCAGTTCTTCTTCATTGTGAATTTCGAGTAAGACATTTAATCCAAGATTTTTTGCAAAGGTTGCAAGGCTTTTTACTTCATTTATTTTTAAACAGGCAGCAATTAATAATATCACTTCTGCGCCAAAAGCTTTTGATTCTATAAGCTGATATTCATCAATGATAAAATCTTTTCTTAAAAGTGGAACAGCATTAATTGTTGCTTCCAAGAGATCATTCAATGAGCCGCCAAAAAAATCTGCATCTGTAAGAATTGAAATTCCGCTGGCTCCATATTCTGCATACGCAGTTGTTACATCAACTACGGTTGATGAATTATTTATTATTCCTTTTGATGGTGATCTTCTTTTAAACTCTGCAATGATACCCGTCTTATCATCTCTTGATAAATACTTTTTAAAATCAAGAACTTTATTTTTAAAGAAAGGTACATTCTCCAATTCAGCAATCGTCCTACTGCGTTTTCTCTCTTCAACTTCAAGGCTTTTTTTTGCGATTATCGTTTCAAGAATATTCATCTAAAATTTCTAATTAACTAATTTATTTAATGACGCAAGTGCTGCACCGCTTTCCAAACTTTCTACTGCGATCGAGTAACACACTTCATAATCTTTATATTTGCCAATGCACTGCAAAGCCATAGCTGCATTGGCTATTACCACAGCATTCTGAGCCCATGTGCCTTCTCCCTTCAATATCTTTAAAAATATTTTTGCAGCTTCTTCAACTGAATTTCCGCCATGAATATCTTCGGGGCTAACAGGTCTTTTTCCAAGATCTTCCGGTGTTAAAATCTTTTCGCCTTTGTTGGTGATCACCTTGGCATCACCCGTTAAAGAAATTTCATCATATCCATCAAGCGTATGAATTATGGTGAATGCTTTGCCTGTTTGCTGCAATAAATAATTATATATCCTTGCCATTTCCAAATTAAAAACACCAACTAACTGGTATTCAGGAATGGCAGGATTAACCATTGGGCCAAGCATATTAAAAAATGTACGTACGCCTAAATTTTTTCTTATTGGTGCAACAATTTTTAAAGCAGGATGAAAAAGTGGTGCATGTAAAAAACAAATGTTTGTATCTTCTAACTGCTTTTTTAAAATGCTTTCATCGTTTGTAAATTTATAACCCAATTGCTCCATCACATTGCTGGAACCACTTATAGAAGATGCACCATAATTGCCATGCTTTGCAACTTTGTTGCCGGTACCTGCAACAATAAAAGAACTAAGCGTAGAAATATTAAAAGTATTTTTTCCGTCACCGCCTGTGCCGACAATATCCAATACCTGTTGACCATTAAAGTCTACCGGCACACAAAGTTCCATCAGCGCATCCCTGAAACCCTGCAGTTCATCAATCGTAATACTTCGCATAAGGAACACTGTAGTGAAAGATGCTATTTCACTTTCATTGTACATGCCTTTGGAAATATTTATCAGCACTTCTTTTGCAGAAGTTCTGTCCAATGTTTTGTGTTCAAATAAAAAAGAAAGAATTTTTTTCATTTGTCTGAACTGGGATTTATGGGATGAATGGGAGTTGTGGAATGCTGAATAATTTGCGGATTAAATTTCTTATTTGTAAATAATCTGAACCATGATTTGGGTAGATTATTATGATTAAATAGATTAAAAATTATTTGTTTCATTGTTTATTTTTTTATTCTTATTAATCTTTTTTATCTGCCCAAATCATGGTTCAGACAAACATCCTCTAAATCCCAGCTCAGACCAACCAGTTCCTCATAATTTTTTCTCCATCAGGAGTAAGAATACTTTCAGGATGGAATTGCACACCCTGCACATCAAAAGTTTTGTGTTGCAATGCCATGATATAATTATTTTCATCACGGGCTGTTATTTCCAATTCATCAGGAAAATTTTCTTCACTTACAATCCATGAATGATAACGGCCGATGGTAATTTTTTCCGGCAAGCCATTAAATAGTTTACAGTTGGCAGTTGACAGTTGACAGTCGGTTGCCACTCCATGAAATACTGTTGATAGATTTATCAAAGTTCCACCAAAAGCTTCGCCTATTGCCTGGTGGCCCAAACATACACCCAGTA
Organism: Chitinophagaceae bacterium; assembly: GCA_036564845.1. Classification (GTDB taxonomy): domain Bacteria; phylum Bacteroidota; class Bacteroidia; order Chitinophagales; family Chitinophagaceae; genus Ginsengibacter. The sequence goes on from DATCOF010000044.1 coordinate 26,835, forward strand.
TGGATTTGGTTGAGGCGTATTCTTTTATCAAAGGCAATAATAACCCTGCTTCATTTGGTATACCGGGACCCGGTGATAAAATTATTTTATCATACTCTTTTATCTTTTCAAGTGCTATCTGATCATTGCGATATACATCCACTTTTTGATGTATAATTTTTTCAACCAAATGCACAAGATTGTAGGTGAACGAATCGTAATTATCAAAAATTAATATTTTCATCTTTAAATATTTTCAGCCAGCTCTATCGCTTTTTTTAATGCATTTAATTTATTATTCACTTCCTGTAACTCGCTCTCTGGCTGAGATACAGCAACAATGCCTGCACCAGCCTGGTACGTCAAAGTATTATCCATGCTCAAAAAAGTTCTTATCATGATTGCATGATTACAACTTCCATCAAAACCGATAAAACCAATGCAGCCGCCATAATAACTTCGTGGCTCTGATTCAAATTTATTTATCAGTTGCATTGCTTTATATTTTGGAGCGCCGCTTAATGTACCGGCCGGAAATGTTACCGCTAACAAATCAAACGGGTTGGTATTTTTTCTAACAACTCCCTGTACCTCGCTAACCAAATGAATTACGTGAGAATAATATTGTATCCTTGAAAACTCAGTAACAGTAACATTATCACACATCCTGCTCAGATCATTTCTTGCAAGATCAACGAGCATTACGTGTTCAGCATTTTCTTTTTTATCAGTTAACAAACTTGCGGCTAATTGCTTATCAACTTCATCATCGCCTGTTCTTTTAAATGTTCCCGCAATGGGATGAACAATAGCCTTATTATTTTCAATTATCAATTGGCTCTCGGGGCTGCTACCTATTAATTTATAGTCCCCATAATCAAAATAAAATAAATAAGGGCTTGGGTTAATACTTCGCAAAGCACGATAAACATTGAATTCATCACCGGTAAATGATTGCTTAAACCTCCTGCTTACAACAATTTGAAAAACATCTCCCCGATGGCAACTGGCAATTCCTTTTTTCACCATTTCAATATATTCTTCATTGGTAATTGAAGAAGTCTCCTCACCTTTTATTTTAAATGGATATGCCGGAACATCTTTGCTTTTTATCAGGCTTTCAACAACATTACTTTCGCTTACAATATTATTTATATGGTTTTCGCAAATAAATAATTCGTCTTTAAAATGATTAATTGCAATAACATATTGATACAAACGGTAACGCATTAAAGGGATTTCGGCCCCCTCCAAACCTCCCCCGGCGGGGGAGGCTTTCGAAGCACTTAAATTGATCGTGTCAAAAAACTGAATTGCATCATAAGTTGTATAACCGAATAATCCCTGTGCAATGTTTATTGGTTTTTTTGCGACTTCTTTCACTTCGAAACGCTGCATAAAATCCCAAAGATGTTTTGTTATATTATTTGTCTTATCAATTTTTATTCTCTCAGGATTCTTTCCAGGCAACTTATATTCTATCTCGTTTGGGTTGGTGATCTCAATGCCCGCAATCGCATTTATGCCGATAAAGGAATAACTGTTCTCCCCTGCATGAAAATCTGTGCTCTCTAATAAAACCGTGTCCCTGAACCTGTCTCTCAGCCTAAGATATATACCCACTGGGGTGTACACATCAGCTAAAAGCTTTTTAAAAGAGGTATCAATTTCTATCTTCTTCATTTATTAAAATTAAAAAACCCGGCACTTTTGTGTCGGGCTGAATTATTTGTAAAAATAAATATAACATAGCGACACAATCAAAAAATTGATTGCCACCAGCTATTTTTATTTGTGATAAGTCTCATTTGCACACAAATATCTGTGAGAATTTTTAGTTAGACAAATTTCTTTTTATCTCCTCCGAAAACTTTAGTTAAGAAGTGCAACCTTTGGCATACTATTTCCCTCTCTTTATAGTTGAGTTATGCAATTAAAAAACATTTTATTAGTGACATTTATTTTTCTTTCTGCTTTTGCAAAAGCGCAAAAGATCGAAAACATTTTTGTTAATCTATATACTGACAGTCTTAAAAAAGGCACTTATAATTATATAAATGTGGATGGGCAATTATCAAATGGAAAGTATATTCCGCTTGATAGCTCTCAAATTATTTTTCATGCAAGTGAAGGCAAATTTTACGGCAATAATTTATGGATAGATAAAGATTTTAAAAACGAAAGGGTTTTTATTAAAATTGTTTTAAAAGAAGATCCTAAACTAAATAAAGAGTTTACAATGTATATCAAGCAGAAACCGGATAATGAAAAACTACCAACATCAGAAGAAATTGTAAAGGAAAAGAAAACTAAAAAGAAAAAATCACAAAAGTAAATTGCCCACATTTTTTATAAAAGATCGGCCGGGCATTTTTAAAAGTGTCAGTCAACTTGTAGTTGTCAGACACTTTTTTTTGCGTCTTCTAAAAACTTAGCAAGACCAATATCAGTGAGAGGATGTTTTAATAATCCTAAAATAGATTCCAATGGAGAAGTGACAACATTAGCCCCTGCTTCTGCGCACTTAATAATATGATTTGGAGAGCGGATTGACGCTGCTAATATTTCAGATTTATATCCCTGTATATGAAAGATGTTAGCCATTTGTACAATTAATTCCATGCCATCCCAACCACTATCATCAATTCTGCCAATGAACGGTGAAATATAAGCTGCGCCTGCTTTTGCAGCCAGGATAGCCTGCCCTGCAGAAAATACCAAAGTGCAATTTGTTCTTAT
>DATCOF010000045.1:0-36106 GCA_036564845.1 Chitinophagaceae bacterium
TTAAAGGTTTCCCGTTTCTCATTAATCTTTTTAATCTCCCAAAATCATGGTTCAGAAATCCATCTCATTAACTACTTCGTAAATAACTATAAGCAAAATCAACACGATTTATTTCATGTTGGTTGTTTTAAGCCTGCTTGCCGCAGGCAAGGGTTAAAAGAGATTCCCCCCTGATTCTTCATGGGGGAATTTTTTTAAAATAAAGTTTGTTGATCTTTACTGTAACTTAATTGTCCATCAACAATTTTTGCAGGAGAAGTATAAGGATGTTCTTCACTTTTATTTTCAGCCATGATATGCAATACTTTCCATCCTTTCCATTTTAAATAATCAGAAACCATAGAGCGATGGCAGCGCCACCACACTGCTTCTGAGCACATGTACGCAGTTTTGTTTTTTAAAGCAGCATCTTCTAATTTACTAATTCCCTTTTTAAAATCTTCTGTACCCATATAATCTGCATAACCGCGAAATGCGTCATTTTTCCACGCAGTATTTTTCGAATCTGTGGATGTTTTTCTTCTTCCGCCCAGTTCAGAGAAGTGCTGATAAATGATCTTATATCCGGGTAATATCTTTTGTAAATTTTCTTTATTAAAATGAGGATATCTTTTAGATCCGGGGTAACTCCGGATATCTGCAAGCAATTCTATTTTAAAAGATTGTAGAATAGAGATAAACTCTTCCTGCGTTCTTATAGAATGGCCAATGGTGTAAATTATTTTTTGTGTTGAAGGCATTCAATTACTGCAATTCTCATTATAATCAAATAATTCTTTAGGTGCTTTATACGCCGAGGCCCAGCAGGCATACACTACATCAGTAGGCCCAATTGCATGAACAAGATATTTCCATTTACCATTTACTTTTTTACACAATGCATAAATAGAGCTTCCGTCAAACATACCCTGCTCAAATTCTTCTTTAAAAATCGTTTTTCTAAAATCTATTTCTTTACCGTCGGCATATTTTATATTGCCTTTCAAAAAAGCATAATTATTTTTTGTTTGAAGAGAACGAACAACAAAAGTTACATCCTGTTTTATTTGCGGTTTTACTTTACTGCGGAGTATATTTAAAATAACCGTTCTGTCAGCAGATTGCCTATCCTTAGTAATATCAACAATTTTTTCCTGAGCAAAAGATTGTGCAATTGCAGGAAGTAATAAAAAGCAGGTAATAATCTTTTTTATAACCGCGATCATTTTTTAAAAATAACTAAGATTTGTTTTTGGCGATAATGTAAGTAAGGTTTCATACATCAATTTAATAGTTTCTTCAATATCATTACGGTTCAGCATTTCAACTGTTGTATGCATGTAACGTAATGGAATGGAGATAAGCACTGACGGACAGCCATCATTGGCATAAGCAAACGAATCGGTATCAGTTCCTGTGCTTCTGCTCACCGTTGATAATTGTACCGGGATCTTATTTTTCTCGGCTACTTTTTGTACAAGATCGAGTAATTTATTATGCACTGCGGGGCCGTAAGTTAATGCAGGGCCCTTGCCACAACTGCAATCTCCCTGTGTAATTTTATTTATCATTGGCGTTGTAGAGTCGTGCGTTACATCGGTAATTATGGCGATGTCAGGTTTAATTCTTCGTGCTATCATTTCTGCACCACGCAAACCAATCTCTTCCTGCACTGCATTTACTATGTACAAACCAAATGGCAATTTCTTTTTATTTTCTTTTAGCAAACGTGCTACTTCAGCAATCATAAAACCACCAATGCGGTTATCAAATGCACGGCCAATAAAATTATCATAAGCAAGTTCTGCAAAGCCATCTTCATAAGTAACAACAGCGCCAACGTGTATGCCAAGATCTTCCACTTCTTTTTTAGTTCTTCCGCCGCAATCCAAAAATAAATTGTCAACTTTTGGCTGTGTTTCTTTGTTGTCTGCATTACCCATTCTTGTATGTATTGCAGGCCAACCGAACACAGCCCTCACGCCACCTTTTTTTCCATGTATCAAAACCCTTAGCGATGGAGCTATCTGGTGATCAACACCGCCGTTTCTTTTTAGATAAATAAATCCTTCGGGAGTAATATAATTTACAAACCAACTTATTTCATCAGCGTGTGCTTCGATAACAACTTTAAAAGTTGCAGAAGGATTGATAATGCCAACTGCTGTACCATAAGCATCAGTAATATTTGTGTCTACATATTTTTTTATATAGGCTAACCAAAGTTTTTGCCCGCTTGTTTCAAAGCCAACGGGTGATGGGTTGTTAATATAATTTCGCAGAAATTCAAGCGATGTATCTGTAAGGATAGATTTAGTTTTTTTTGTCTTAGCCATTTTACTTTACTGTTTAAAAATTATTTTTTAAGTTGGTCATTGGTCATTGACCTATTGACGATTGACCATTTTTAATTACCGATGCAAAAATAACTAACAATGCCTGCAAAAGCATCATGCCATCGATCAGGGCCAGGTAAACTATATCTGAATATTTTTTTTTGCTATACTCTATTGTTATCCCGGTAGCAATTGCCGAAAAGAGCATCAGTATCAGTTGCCGTGCCTCAGGTAAATGAATATACTGGATTATTGAAAGGGCTGTAAACACCACCAGCAACAGGTAACAAAGCGTATACGATTTTTTTATACCAACCTTTACAGAAAGTGTTGCAATATTTTCTCTCCTGTCAACTTCTGTATCCCTGATGTCAAATAATAAACAAAGAATAAAAATAAAAATGAATCTTCTTAAAAAGATCAACTGGAAAGAAAGTCCCGTAAAATTTATTTCATCCACAGGAAACCAAACCGTAACCAATGTCCATAAAAGTGAAAGAGTAATGATCTTCATCAATCCAAAATCTTTAATTCTCTTTTTATTTGTAAAGGGCAAAAAAGGAAACGAATATAAAAATGCTATTGCGCCAAGTGCCAGTAAAAAAATAAAATGCCTGAGATGAAAACTGAACAGGCTGTATAGTATCAATGCCACTCCAAATGCAATTAATATTTTATGAATGTTTTTATTTTTTAAAGACCATGCAAGCCGCGTTGAATTTTCAACAGCGGTAGTTTTAAAAAGATAATGCATATTATATTGGGCCAATGTTGCTCCAAAAACAAATAAATAAAAACTTAGATTGTTTAGCCTGAGATGTAATAGCAGGTTGGTTTCTACACACATGGCCACAGCGCAGATGGCAATAAAAATACTGCCAAATAAAAAAAAATCGCTGAGCTTTTTGAACACGCTATCTTATTAAGACAATTGTTTCCGACACGGCTGTATCGCTTTTGTTTTGTGCTTTATCCTTTAAAACAAATTTAAAAACGCAGGTGTCATTTTTATTACATTGCGGTCCTAAAATAGGCGGATAACTTGCTGCATTATATCCATAAGTAACTGCAATTTCTCCTGATTGATTTTTAGAAGTAGGGAAAGCAGGTATTTTATATAACTGTTTAAACCTGCTGTTCACGCATTTGGGTTCAAATTTTTCTACATACAATGAATCCTGCAGATCACCTTCTGCATCTGTAAAAGAAAGGGTGAACACAATAATATCGCCACTAACAAATACTTTTTTATTAGCAGATTTATATTTTAACGAGGGGATTGTATTATACTTATTTTTATTACACGAGAATAAGAATAAGAGGAATATGGAAAATAAAATTGGGTTACGCATCTTTGTATTTTGAATTCAAATTTAATTATTATTTGGTGAATAACATATCTGAAATATCAGATTGGGAAAATAAGATCTTTCATGCTTCCTTCTACAATTTTGATAGAATGGCACTGGATCTGTTTCAATTTCAATACCGGCACAATGCTGTTTACCGGCGATATGTGGACTCAATAAGAATATCCCCTGAAAGTGTTGATTCTATTACAAAAATCCCGTTCTTGCCCATTCAATTTTTTAAAACCAATGTCATTAAGACAACTGAATTTGAGCAGGAAATAATCTTTGAAAGCAGTGGTACAACACAATCTGTAAATAGCAAACATTTTGTTAAGAATTTAGATCTGTATAAAACAAACTTTACAAAATGCTTTGAACTTTTTTATGGGCCTGAAACGGAATGGTGCATCCTCGCACTATTACCTTCTTATCTTGAAAGAAAAAATTCTTCTTTAATAACAATGACGGAAGAATTAATAAAACGCAGTGCACATTCTTTAAGTGGTTTTTATTTACATGATCATGAAAAATTATACCACACATTATTGCACAATGAAATTCTGCAACAACCAACATTGCTTATTGGTGTAACTTTTGCCCTGCTTGATTTTGCAGAAAAGTATGACATGCATTTAAGTAATACCGTTGTTATGGAAACCGGTGGAATGAAGGGCAGGCGTGAGGAAATTACAAGAGAAGAAGTACATGAAACATTGCAAAATAAATTAGGCTTGCGGCAAATACATTCTGAATATGGAATGACAGAAATATTATCGCAGGCATACTCACGCGGTAATGGAATATTTAAATGCCCGCCATGGATGAATGTTCTTTTAAGAAGCACAGACGACCCTTTCTCGATACATACAGCATCATTAAGTATCAATAAAACTGAAACAGGAATTATAAATATTATTGACTTGGCAAATATATATTCCTGTGCTTTTATCGCCACAGAAGATATGGGGAAATTACATCACAATGGTTCATTTGAAGTTCTCGGAAGATGCGATAATACCAATATAAGAGGATGCAGCCTGCTTGTAAACTGATGTTTTTCTATAGGCATAATATTTGCAACATGCTGAAGATATATTTACTCATAAAAAAATTATTAAAATGAAAAAGTTATTATTTCTTTTACTGTTCACATTCTCTATCGGCATCGCTGTAAAAGCACAGGATGATAAGGATAAGATGAAGAAAACATCTACTCCAATGCAAAAAGCGCACAACACAGTTAGCCATCACAAACATTACAAAGGCTATAAAGTAAAGCATCATAACAATCACAAAACCAATAAGCATAAAGTAGATTATAAAGATGGAGATGAAAAAACGAAAAAGGATAAATAAATATTTTTAAAATTTATGAATAGCCTTCCCGAAATTTTGGGAGGGCTTTTTTAGTTTTTAAGGACTTTAATTTTCCACTTTTCGTCTTTGTCATTTTTTACTTCTTTGCTCCTTATTATACGATACTGTTTTTCAATTTTACTCCATATCTCGTAATGACCGGGATAGTCGAACATAGAAATTATAAACACACCATTTTCTTTTAAATTTTGAGAATAACATTTATCAATTATTTTTAGCGGCTGTGGAAAATAATACAGGCTTTCAATTAAAGGTGGCAGCAGAAAGGATAAAGAAGAATTAATAAAAAGTATAAACCCAACATGGAAAGATTTGTGGGAAGAGATTCAGGATTTATAGAAGAGCATGAGATTGCTTCGTCGTGCCTCCTCGCAAAGATCGTAAACTCCATATCAATGCAAAGCCAGGAAGATTTGTAAAAGGGTCGGGGTTTGGGAAGTAGGTTTTCAATCAACAAAAACCTATCAAAAAATAAAATTATTTTTCAGTTGGAAATCCTTTATCTATCCAGTCAGTTTTTATATTATGCGGTAAATTCAACAGACTGTAATTAGTAAATTTCATTTCATTTAGCACATCAATTGCGGGGCGAACATTGGGGCAATGTTCATAAGGGCAACAGCCGCAATACACCACTATTTTGGATTTTTTTGGAAGACCACTTAATTGCTTTTTAAATTTATCAAGGTTGGCTTTATCCTTAACCATTCCGATCTCAATTGAATTAGGAATAGTTGCCGCAGGGCCTACACTAAAAATTACCGGAGCATTTTTAGTTTTTAATATCGACGCCAATTCAGAAGGCTGTATCAATTGCTGACTTGTCCAGTTTTGAGGGTTTTGTGCGCTTGCATTATTTATACAAAAAAACAGGGTAGCAAAAAATATTATTCCAATTATTTTCATGGTAAGGTTTGTGTAAAGATAAGCGAAGGTTTGTACACCATCTCCGGCTGCAAACCTTGAATACAAAAAATATAGCAGGCTGATACCTGCAAATTATTTTACTTGTTACCCGACCTGGATTCGAACCAAGACAAGCAGAATCAGAATCTGATGTGCTACCGTTACACTATCGGGCAATAAACAGCAAAGATAATTCTTAAAAATAAAAATCTTGCTGCAATGGTTTTATTAATTTCATAGCAGTTTTATTCAACACTATCAGGAAAATAATGAAACCATTATACATAAGTAAAGAAGAAGTAGCCCAATACCTTTCCATGGAAAAATGCATTGGGTTAATGGAAGAAGCATTTACTGCTCTTGCTAAGGGACAGGCATTACAGCCACTGCGTTCGCTGATGTGGTTACCTGATAAAACAGGATTGCTTGGCATGATGCCGGCTTACAGTGCAGATAAAAAAATGATGGGAATAAAAGTTATCAGCGCATTCTCCGGTAACAGGAAATTTGGTCTCTCTTCACACCAGGGAGCAGTATTACTTTTTGAAAGTACACACGGACAATTGCTGGCTATTGTTGACGGAGACGAAATAACTGCTATAAGAACAGCCGCAGTAAGCGCCTTGGCAACAAAATTATTAGCAAGAGATGTGGTGTCAACATTGGCTGTACTTGGTTCCGGAACGCAGGCGCAGCAACACATTGAAGCGATGCTATGTGTACGAAAAATAAATTCAATAATAATATGGAGCCGTGACCTTTCCAATGCCGAAGAACTTGCTACGCAAATTTTTAAGAAACATAATATAACTGCCATTGCTGTAAAAGATGCAAAGGATGCAATTACTGGCGCTGATATTATTTGCACCACAACTGCTTTACCAACTCCTGTTGTATTGGGTGAGTGGATAAAAAAAGGAGTTCATATCAATGCTGTTGGATCATGTACGTCCACTTCAAGAGAATTGGATACAGCTGCCATCATCAACGCAAAATTGTATACAGATAAATACGAATCACTCTACAATGAATCCGGTGATTTTATAATTCCTAAAAAAGAAGGCGCAATAAATAATGATCATGTAAAGGGAGAATTAGGAGAAGTGATATTGGGAATAAAGAAAGGAAGGGAAACCAATGATGAAATAACGATATTTAAATCGCTTGGTATTGCGATTGAAGATGTTTATGCCGCAGGATTTGTTTATCAAACTATGATTGAAAAAATAAATTAAGATTCTTCCTGCGTATAATTATTCAGCTAATTGTCCAAATAATTTTTGTAACATCTCTTCAGCATCTTCGCAAAAACCGGGATGAACTTTAGAGGTTTGTATAACTGTACTTCGTGTAGCCGTAAGCCACCTGAAACGCTCTGCCATCGATAGTTTACCAATCGGGCCTGCATCATTACTGCCTGTACAAATCCTTTCAAAGGCAACAAGGTATTCGTTTACATCATCTGTATTGCAATCACTGCAAAACACATATAGTCGTTTTTCATTCAGCCTGAATAACATTTTTAAAAATTTTTGTTTAGCGCAATACAGCACAACACCTACATTAAGGAACTCTTCCCTTTCTACCCGTGGCACTACACGAATAACAGCATACTCAAATAAGTCCTTCTCTTGCATCTTTTGTTTCTTTTACAAAAATGGGTGCATGTTCAAACCTTCTAATTAAAAATTGCGCATAAGCTTCTCTGTGTTGAGCGATGGATTCAAAGGGTGCATCAACTAGCAACCATTCATCAGGAATTAAAGCTACTATTGAACGAAATATTTCATCATTCAGTAAAGTGTGCATTTCCTTATCCACCTCATCTAATTCACTTGCCTTTGATAATAATACATGATCTTTTATGTGAGTGAAAGGCCTTGTTGCCTGCTCTTCCCAATTGTTCCATGAGTGATGAAAATATAAACCTGCACCATGATCGATAAGCCATAATTCTTTTTGCCACAAAAGCATATTGGCATTTCGCGAAGTGCGGTCAACATTATTTAAGAGACTATCGAGCCAAACAATTTTAGAAGCAAGTTTCGCATCAAGCGTAGTAACCAACGGATCAAATGTTGCAGAGCCTGAAAGATAATGAAGCCCGAGATTCAATCCCACGCTCGCTTTCAACAGGTTCTGTATTTCTTCATCAGGTTCTGTACGGCCAAAAGCTTCATCAAGATTTGCAAAAACAATTTCAGGCATCTTTAATCCAATGATCCGTGCAAGTTCGCCGCCGATCAGTTCAGCAATAAGTGCTTTTACTCCCTGCCCTGCTCCCCTGAATTTTAGTACATATAAAAAATCATCGTCTGCTTCTACAATTGCAGGCAGTGAACCACCTTCACGCAATGGTGTTATGTAGCGTGTTACCTGTACAGTGCGTACCTCCGGTGAAAAATTTTTCATGAATTACAAACATACAAATATGAAAGGTAGTGGTAAAAGATTGGCTGGAATTATTAGCTACCAGCCTGCGGCTGGTGAAGTATGGCAAACGATATCAGGTCATCCAAGGCAATGCCACAGCGGCTTGCAGCATCATTAATATCATCGCGTGATACACTTGCGGCAAAAGCTTTATCCTTTAATCTTTTTTTCACACCTTTTACATCCATGCCTTCATAACCATTGGGGCGCATTAATGAATACGCATGAATAAATCCGCTTAGCTCATCAAATGCAAAAAGCATTTTGTCCATTTTTGTTTCAGGCTCTACACCAAAATGTTCAGGGCCGTGCGATGCGATAGCATGGATAATTTCAGGATCAACATTTCTTATTTCCAATTCTTCAATAATTTTTTTGCAATGTTGATCGGGCCATTGATCCCAGTCAGCATCATGCAGCAGGCCTGCCATTTCCCATCTCCATACATCAGCATCGTTAATCCCTTCTTTTTCTTTGGCCCAGCTTTTCATTAAATGAGCTACCTGTTTCATGTGCAGTTTTAAACGATCATTCAAAACCCAATCATTCAATAATTTTTCAGCCTCATCCCGTGATAAAACATTGCCTGCATTAGCAGCATCGCCAAAAGTTGATCTGTTTAATTGTAAACTCATAACAGTAATTAAAATTTTAATTTGATACTACTTTTAAATTTTTGGTAATGTATAAAGCAGTATGGGTAATAAATTATTCGTGCTTATTATTATTTCGAAGATAATTCATGCCCGTAATTTATTATTTCAACATCAGGTTTTGTCTCATCAATCAGTTTAACTTTTCCGCGGTTACTTCGTGTGATCCTTGAGTACAATGATATTTCACGATCGAACAAAAACCGGAAAAAAAGTTTTGTCCATGAAGAATGTGAAACGAGTGAAGTGTAGTACGGGCCTGCTTTGTGTTTTATCTGTGGTAGCTTATTCCATGGCACTGAGGGAAAATCATGATGCTCATTATGATAACCCACATTAAAAGATACAGTATTCAATATGCCGTAATAAGAATAGGTTTCCTGGTTTTTATGAACAACATAATGCTCCTGTATCCAGCGGGCGCCCAGTGGATGTAGCCCTACAGAAAAAAAAAGGCTGAGTATTAAATAAACGATCGGTTTGACTCCAAAAAAATACCACATGCAGGAAATAAAAACAATTTGCACAACATAATTTAATAACATCCACCTATCAAATGTTTTGATTTCTTTTAATCTCGAAAGCCTGAAAAATTGAAACAATGGATAAAATAATAACCAAAATACTTTACCTATAAAATAATTATTGATAAGCTTTGCTTCCCATTTATTTGGAAGATCTCCGTCAAGTTCATGCACCCCCTGAAATGAATGATGCTTTAAATGATAGCGGCTAAAAGAAACAGCGCTTGGAAACACCTGTGGTATATTAGCAAAAATGCCTGCTAAAATATTTGCGCCAGGATTTTTGAACAAAAGCTTGTGTGTACATTCATGGATCATTACAAATAATGCATGATCTGCAAATGCGCCAAAAAGATACGCTGTTAATATTATTGCCCACCAAGGTTGTGAAAAAAGAATTATTGCTGCAGTAATTTGAAGTGCAACAACAGCAATTATAATAAAAAATGATGAAGGATTTTTTCCTATCAGGTTTCTTATATCAGGATAATTTTTTAGAATCTCTTTTGTTCTTAAACGATGAGGTTCAGGATTTGATAAATGGATAAAATTATTCTGTTTCATAAATTGCCGTAAATATAAATCTTCTTGCTGGTGTAACCGCAACATTTATGAAACATGAAATGGTAAACCAACTACAAATTAATTCCACCCGAAACCTCAAGCCGCTGCCCGTTAATCCAGCCACCATCTTCACTGCATAAAAATGCGATCACTCCGCCAATATCTTTTGGTAAGCCAACTCTTCCTAATGCTGATTGTGATGCCAGGAATTTTTTTCTTTCAGGAATATCCCTGTTGCCGCCATTATTAAAATCAGTTTCAACAGGGCCGGGAGCCACCACATTTACCGTGATACCTTTTGCACCAACTTCTTTGGCAAGATATCTTGTAAAAACTTCAACAGCGCCTTTCATAGAAGCGTACACTGAATAACCCGGCACACAAAAGCGTGTAGTACCGGTTGAAATATTTATTATTCTTCCACTATCATTCATCAATGGCAGCAGATGTTGTGTTAAAAAATAAACGCTTTTAAAATGTATGTTCATAAATTTATCAAAGACCTCTTCAGTTACCTGCGCAAAAGGAATGGTAGCGCCTATGCCTGCATTGTTTATTAAAAAATCAAATTGCTGAACACTCCATTTATTTTGTAATAATTCTTTTAATTGTTGAACAAATTTTTCAAGAGACAAAAAATCATTGGCATCAAACTGCAGTGCTGCCGCCTGTTGCCTATGTAATTCAATTTCTTTTACTACTTCTTCAGCAGCTTCTTTCTGAGATTGGTATGTTATCACAACATCATGTCCATGCTCTGCAAGCCTCAGCGCCATATCTTTTCCTAAGCCCCTGTTGCCACCGGTAACTAATGCTATTTTATTCGCCATAAATTTTTAGTTTAAAAAAGGTAAAGGTAATTTTTTTGTGAAGGGTGTTTAAAAAAATTGCACAAACATATTGTACGCTATAAATAGCTTTTAGATCGTATAAAAGATAATTATCTTTTATAATGTAAACCCTTTTATAAAATTTTAACTTCTTTTTTTCTTCCATAAAATACAATGTGAATCAATATTATAGAGAGATTGAAATGCTAAATTCTATTTCTTATTCTGTAAAATGAATCTTCTGGCATGGTTATGGAAATTAAGAGGGTATTGTTTGAAATAATCCTTTTTTCAGGCAGTCCTTAAGCAATTATTTAAACACAAAAAATTTATAAAATGAGTACTACAAATCTTGAAAAGTCATCTACAGAAATCAAAGCTCCACGCAAAGATTACAGAAATGTAATTATCGGGGCATTAGCAGTTGTTCTTGTCGGCATCGGTGGTTATTTGATTGTTGATAAAAATAAATCAACTGATACTATCCAACAGCAGCAAACACAAATTGCTAAAGTAACTGATGAAAAGAGCGATGTTCAGCAAAGCTTTGATGCATCACTGTCACGCCTTGATTCAGTAAAAAGTGTAAACAGCAGTTTGCAGGATAAATTAACAGAAAGCAACAGCGAGATAAGTAAAACAAAAGCAGAGATACGCAACATTTTAAATAAAAAGAATGCTACCACTGCTGAATTAAACAGGGCTAAACAACTTATTGCCAGCCTTAATGACAAGATCACAACTATGCAGGCTGATGTTGCCCGTTTAACACAGGATAATCAAAACTTAACGCAGGATAAAGTTGTGTTAACACAAGAGAAAACAGTATTAACTGATGAAAAAGAAAAGTTGAACCAGGACCTTACAACTACTACAGTTGCCAAGCAGGATCTTGAAAAGAAAGTTGATATTGCTTCCACATTAAATGCATCAAACATTTCAATTACGCCTGTAAAATTAAAAAGCAACGGACAGGAAAAAGTTACTTCAACTGCAAAGCGTGTTGATAAATTAAAAATATCTTTTGATGTTGACAATCGTATTGCACTGCCCGGCACAACTGATATTTATGTATTAGTGGTTGGCCCTGATGGAAAGCCGATAACTACTGAAGCTTTACATTCAGGAACTTTTACAACCCGTGATGAAGGCGATAAAGCTTTTACTGCCAAACTTCCGGTTGAACTTGAAACAGCTAAAAGAAAGAATGTTGAATTTCAATTTACACCCGGTAATTTTCAACAGGGAAATTATACAATTCAAATATATCAAAATGGATTTAAGATTGGCGAAAGCACCCGTGAGTTAAAGAAAGGCGGCTTGTTTAGCTAATTGATCTTTAAATATTTTTTTCACATCCTGTAAAATATCACTAAGCAACCTATTTATTTAGGTTGCTTTTTTTATGCAACGATTATAAAAAAAATACTGTTTTATTTTTTCATCTTTTTCAAAAAGGAATTGTTCTCAATAAATAATTGAAAGTTATCAGGGTCATTAATTATATCATTATGTTTATTCAAACTATGAATAAAAACAATCCTTTCTTTTTGTAATAATTGCGGTGTTACATCTTTTTCTTCAACTGTATCGGCTGTAATATTTTGCTGTATCAACTGTTTTAGCATTTCTTTACTTTCAACATCTGTTCCTCCTCCATTGGTATAAATATCTAAAAAACGATTACCATTCTCTGATTGTATCCAATGTAAAAATTTATTTGTTTCAGCATATAATGCATCAAATAAAATAACTTCTTTCACCGGCACATTTTCATTTTGTAAAATATATGCCATAACACGGTAAGCCCCACTATGCCCAGCTAATATTATATTTCTTTCTTTACTATTTCTACCAATTACCTTTTCATTCTTAAGTTTAACAAGCACATCATTTACTAAATTTTTAAATACACCGGACTGCTCTAATTTACCACCATAACTATCAGGTGCATCTTTGGTTGTTTCTGCTAAAACCAATACAGCGTTTACTTTGGAGGCAATAAACTGTTTTGCCAATTTATATCTTACAAGGGCACTGTCAATATTATTTCCCCAGCCATGAAACCAAAATATCAGGTCAACCTTTTTTCCTGCATCTAAATTTTTAGGTGCGATAATTAATACAGAGCTATCCATATAATGATCGGACGCAGTATATAAAATTTTGTTGTAGGTATGCCCTTTTGCTCTTGCTGTGTCAGGAAAAGAAGTATATGAAGAAGTTATCCTGAAAATGTTCAGATCATTTTGCGCAGTACAATACGTACCGATGAAAGACAAAAAAAATATGAACGCAATTTGTTTTAACACAAGTTTTATTTTACTAAAAGTAATTCGCCAATTTTCTTCTGCAATAATTTTTTGATCCTTTTTAGTTCTTTATCTTATTAACGTTTTATGTATAAACATTACTGAAGATACTGCGTCTTATATACATCACTAAAAAAATTAAAATTATGAAAAAGCTATTTACACTTTTGTTTTGCACAGCAGTACTTACATCAGCCTTTGCACAAACAAACCGCCGCGATGCGGATGATAGAAACAGAAATAACAATACTGATTGGAATTCAAATAACAACCAACAGGTTTATCAAAAAGATCATGACAGGGATAATAAATCCGGCGTGTACGATAAGAGATATAACAACACTGTAAATCAAAATAACAGTTACAGAATTTCTCAAAGAGACATGCAGATTCAAAGAATCACCAGTCAATATGATTACAGGATCCAACAGGTTAGTTATGACAGGTCATTAAACCGTCGCCAAAAAGGATATGCTATCAGAAGCCTGCAGGCACAAAAGGCACAACAGATAAATAGCATTTATTCTCAGTACAACACCAGTGTTTACAACAATGGCAACAACAGAAATAATGACTATCACCAAAACGAGCGTAATAATGGTTATGGCCAGTATAACAGATAAAGGTTGATAGCATTATTCAGAATTTACAAACCTCTTTTTTAAAGAGGTTTTTTTGTGAGAATAAATGAATGGCTATTCTATTTGCAAATTCCTTTTATTCATCTTTTACTTTCTTTCCTCTTCTGCCTTCCAAAATTTTATAAAATGACCGGCTTCTTATTTCATCAAGAGTGAGGCCGGTTATAAGCGCTTCTTCTTCGCTAATGGCGCCGCAGTTCATGGCTTTCAAAAAGAAGTTTAGTAGCCCCTGCCCTGTGGCAGCATCGTCAAAAATATCACCTGTGAGTGTAGAGATTGCGGCCCGGTCAACAAATGTTTTCAGGCGAAAGACGGCATCATCATAACTCCTTAAAAAGAAATTGTACGTGGCAGCATACCGCATAGGTATTTGCGCCGGGTTAAGATCCCATCCCTGGTAAAATCCATTTATTAGTGAGTGCATTGTATGATTGTAACCTGTGTACCAGGCATTGTGCACCGAGTCACGATTTTCTTTTAATTGTTGTTTGGTAAGATTTTTTTTCCGGTGTGGAGCAACAGGCATTATATTGGTTGCCCCATCGCTAAGAAAAATTCCGGTACCGCCGAGAGCTACTTTCGTCATGTGATGTGCGAAGTCGCAAACGGGATGATCCATGGTTTGATATTTTGCCGTAATGCCGCAGGATGCAGTGTAATCGTACGTTCCAAAGTGTGCAGCAATCAATCTCCCTTCGCCGGCCCTTATTATTTTCATGAGAGGATTGCGGCCTTCATCGTCCATGATGATCTGTGTTGCCTCCACCATGGTTTCCATTTTTAAAGTGCCCGTTTGCAGATTATTTTCTTTTTCAATTATTTCAAATAATCTAACAAGAGTTGTCACCTGTTCAGTTATTACAACCTTTGGCAACATCACCACAAAATTTTCGGGTAGTTGTCCTTTAGTTTTTTGGAGAAGTGTGGTTAAAAAAATATCGAGCGTTCTTACACCACGGTGTTTAAGATCTTCAGTAAATGGTTTTATGCGAATGCCAATAAATGGAGAGATAGTTTTGTTTTGCATTCCTATTGCAAGTTCGTTGGCTGCACTTATTGCTGTTGCATCTTCTTCATCATCGGGTCGGTTACCAAAACCATCTTCAAAATCTATCCTGAAATCTTCAACCGGTTCTGTGGCTAATTTTTTAATTATTTTATTGTACACAGAATAAGCAAGCCATTCGGATTCACACTTTCTTTCTTCATCACTCATCGCATCCAACTTTTTTGTGAGCTTCTTAATTTTCTTTTCTGAACCAGGAAGATCTTCATGCCCGATAAATTTTAGTATTCTTGCCAATTCAGTAAAATCAGGAGCGTACGTTTTTAAATTTCGCAAAGCGATGTCGCCCATTTTTTTGCAGGTGTCACTTTTAAAAAGATTTGCACCGCCATACACTGTATGCACTGCCTGCCTATCGGGCTTATCACCGGGATATGTTTTTTGAAATTTTAGATTAGCTGTTTTAAGTTCTTCGAGGAGAGAATTTTTTTCGTTATCTGTGATTGATAATTTCATACAATTAAGTTTGTTGTTCGACCTCACCCCAACCCCTCTCCGAAGGAGAGGGAACTGGAATATTTTACGACCCACGATAGGTTGAATACCCGAATGGATTTAGCAATAATGGAATGTGATAATGTTGATTAGATTCTATTTCAAAAATAATTTCAACATAAGGATAAAAAGTTTTTACCCGGTTTTTATCAAAATAATCTTTTGTTTCAAAACGCATTTTATAAATGCCGAAATGAAGGAGATCATCTTTACTCAGAAGGTCTGCAATCCTTCCATCAGCATTTGTTACACCTCTTGCGAGTTCTGTCCATTCATCATTTTCTCCACCATATAAAATAATGGTAACTCCTTCTGCAGGTTTACCAATTGTAGTATCAAGAATATGGGTTGTAATCCGGCTCATGCTAATAATTTTCCTACTCTAAGTTTAGTGATCTTATTTTGTTCTGCTGATGCAATTTTAATTTCTTCTTCCGAAGTATTTTGTAAACGTGTCTTTAAAATACCAATCATTTCTTTTGCGGTTTTTCCTGTAGCACAAACAATAAAAATATATCCAAACTTTTTTTGGTATTCGTTATTACTTTTTTCCAGGTCTTTAATATCTTCTTCCGATGCGGTTGTAACGCCGGCCTGCTCCCCTTCTGCCCATGTTTTAGTAGCAATGTATTTTTGTCGTAAAGAATTTATATCGCCGATCTTTGGATGATGCTCAAAGGCTTCCTTCCAATCTTCTTCACTGCATTCATACCATTTTTCTTCTGCGGCTTCTAATAATTCAACCAGGTCTTCTACCGGAAAAACTGTAAGCATTTTATTTACCCATGCAGATGAACCACAACATTGCTGCAGTAATTTTTTTTTCTTTTCGGTTGGTAGATGATCAAATTCTGCTATGGTCATACTGTATTTTTTTTATTTAATATTTCCCCACAACCTCATCCTGCTTATTCCGCCATCAGGAAAGATGGATAACCGCACATGAGTGAAAGCATCTTTGTTCACGATCTCATTTTCAAAATAATGTTCTTTGTCTGCGCTTAATGTTGTTTGCGGCAGGATCGTTGACCACACAATATCAGTACCATGAAATTTACTTTCTTCTTTTTGCAAAATATTACATCCTTCCAATGTACAACTATCAGGATAGTTTCCTTTAAAATGACAAGTATCAATTAATATTTTTTCGATGATCCCTTTATGCGCCAGCCTTACAATTACCCAATCACGATTATTGGGCGTACGGTTGCGTTTTGTTTCCCAACCATCACCCATGTTCAATCCTCTGCCGGGCATGATAAGATTATCCATGTGAGAAAAAAACATATCGTTACACAAAACAGATCTGGCGCCATTTTCTGCCGCCGCAAGATCAATTTGTTCTTCTTTAATTAAATTCCAGTCCTTATAAACTTCTCCATATATTTTTAATCTTGCCACTCCGCCATCAGGATAAATATTTAATCTCACATGAGTATAAATATTTTTTCCCGACTGTTCTGTGAGTTGTTCTTTTATTTCATAAAAATTTTGTGAACCTGCTTTCAATGGCGACTTAGGAAGAATTTCTATCCACTTTGCTTTTTCAATATCAATATTTGAGTCGGGTTCAATGTAACAAGCATCAATAGAAGCATAAGGAGGATGATTGCCAAGAAAATGATTTGTATCAATATCAACTCCCACAATTTTTCCTGAAGTTGCCAGTTGTATGATGCACCAGTCGTGCCCCGGAGTTCTTTTGCGGCGTGACTCCCATCCATCCATCCATTTACCTCTATCGGTATATTTATCATCAATAAAAATTCCTCTGCCCGGCTTAAGCAAATTTTCTTTTTCTGCAAAAAAATCATCACTGCATAAAAGCGCTTTGCCTCCTAAACGTTTGGCAGCAAGGTCTGTGAGTTTTGTAAACGCCGGTTGTACTTTATCCATAATTAGTGGGATAATATTATTTTGCCTTTATTCAAATGTAAAAACTTTCCTGCATCAAACATTTTTTTCCCTGATAAATATGTCTGCTCAACAACTCCTGCTAAAATTTGCATGACGTATGGAGTTATTTTATGACGATGTAAAATTATATCAGGTGTTACTGCAAACATTGCAGTAGGATCCCAAACAATAATATCTGCATCAAACCCCTTCTCTATTTTCCCTTTTTTATTTAGTCCTAGAAACTTTGCAGGATTTTCTGATAGCCACTTAGCAATATCATTCAAAGTACAACCACGCTGCATTGCCTCAGTCCACAAAATCGGCAAAGCAAATTGCAGAGAAGCAATTCCACCCCATGCTTTCATAAAATCACCAGTATTCATACATTTCATTTCCGGCGGGCATGGAGAATGATCAGTTGCAACAAAATCTATTATTCCATCTTTCAGTGCCTCCCAAAGTTTATCGTTGTTCTCTTTCTCTCGAATGGGGGGCGCACATTTAAATTGCGTCCATCCATCATGGATAATATCATCGAAATATAAATAATGCTGTGCTGTTTCAACTGTTAATGGCAATCCTTTTTGTTTTGCATTTGTAATTTGTTCAATTGAATTGGAAGATGATAAATGAACAATGTGTGTGCGGCAATTAAATTCTTCACACAAACGTATCATCAAGGCAATTGCATCATCTTCCCATTTACGTGGACGTGAGGCTAAATAATTTTGATATAACCTCACTCCCGTTCCCTCTCCCAAGGAGAGCGGGGAAGTCAATTCACAATGTGCCAGCAAAGGCAAATTATATTTTGCAATTATTGGCATTGCTTTTCTAAGATCAGCTTCTGTTACATTTGGAAATTCATCAATGCCGCTATGCGTTAAAAACGCTTTGAAGCCAAGTACGCCTTTATCAATCAAAGGTTCAATTTCATTTTCATTTTCCGGGATAACGCCACCCCAAAATCCGCAATTAGTATGCAGGTTATTTTTTGCAGCAGATAACTTTTCATCAAATGCTTTTGCTGTTGTTGTAACAGGAGAAGAGTTTAAAGGCATATCTACCAATGTGGTAATACCGCTTGCCAGAGCGGCTTTAGTGGCAGTATTAAAACCTTCCCACTCTGTTCTTCCCGGTTCGTTAATATGAACATGAGGATCTATAACTCCCGGCATTACAATTTTATCGTGTACATCAATTAATCTTTCATCAGCATTATCCAATGATGCAGCAATGTCAATTATCAGCCCGTCTTTGATAATTACTACTCCATTTTTTTCTCCTTCGGGAGTTATTATTTTTGTACTTTTTATGGCGATATCAAACACTTAAAAAATATTAATCTGAAATGAATCACTAAAAATAGAAAACTAAATTTTAATTTGGGCGCTTATATGTTCCACTTTATAATCTACAGCATTCTTGTACTCATTTTAATCATGTTGATATGGATGACGTATCACTTTCGCACGCTCTCAGGTGAAACTGATAGTGCCACGAAAAGCGAGACTGAATCCGAGATTTATAAAAGCAAATTACTTAGCTCGCATAATTTTATTTATGCCGCAATTGTTCTTGTAATTATTACCATTCTTGTATTTACTTATCTTATTGTAAAGGGAACTCCGCTTGAAAGTCACATGATGGAATGGCTGAATATTGTTGTAAGAGTAATGCATATCACTTTCGGAATTGCATGGATCGGCGCCTCATTTTATTTTGTTTTTTTAGAGAATGCATTGAACAGAACTGAAAATGTTCGTGATGAACTTGCCGGAAATTTGTGGGCAATTCACGGTGGAGGATTTTATTATCTTGAAAAATACAAAACAGCCCCAAAGCTAATACCAAAGCACCTTCACTGGTTTAAGTATGAAGCATATTTTACCTGGCTATCCGGTTTTAGCCTTTTGTTCATTGTATATTATTTTAATGCGAAAGGATTTTTAATTGATACAAATGTTTATGCCATGAGTACGGCTGCGGCAATTGTTACCGGCATCGGATCATTTGTGGTTGCATGGCTTTTGTATGATATTCTTTGCAAAACCCCGCTTGTAAAAAAAGGTATATGGGTTACAATTGTTGGTGTTATTATTGTCACCGGGTTTGCATGGTTTTATTGTTATGTATTTAGTGCCCGGGCTGCATACATTCACTTCGGCGCAATGTTGGGATCGATAATGGTTGCCAATGTTTTTTTTGTAATTATCCCTTCTCAAAAAGCAATGGTGAAAGCAGCAAGAGAAGGAAGGCCATTAAATCCTGAGCTGGGCAAACATGCAGGTTTGCGTTCGCTTCACAATAATTATTTAACGCTGCCGGTATTGTTTGTAATGGTTAGCAATCATTTTCCCAGCACGTTTGGTTTTAAATATCCGTGGATAATTTTAGCAGCAATATCTTTAGGAAGCGCCGGGATAAAACATTGGTTAAACCTGCGTGAGAAGGGCAAATACAGTGTTTGGGTAATGCCTGTTTCTGTATTGATTCTGTTAGCAACAGCCTACGTTTCCGCTCCGCCAAAATCCGGGGAATGTAAAGACAACATTAGTTTTACAGAAGTAAATGCTATAGTACAAAGAAGATGCATTACTTGTCATTCAGCAACGCCTACAGATGATATAATTAAGACTGCGCCCAATGGTGTCACGTATGATACACCTGAAAATATTGTAAAACTGAAAGATAAAATTATGCAGCGTGTAGTAATAACCAAAACAATGCCTCAGAATAATAAAACGAATATGATGCCGGAAGAACGAGATATTATCCGTTGCTGGATTGAGCAGGGGACCAATTTAAAATAGGCAGATTTTTATTTCATCTTAAAAAATTGTATCTCAAAAATTTGGTATACATAAAAAAATTGACTTTCTTCATTTAACCAAAATCCTAAAATAAAGCCAGAGCACTGACATAACACCTGTAATTCTTTCTAACTATTAAAACTCTGTTATGAAAAAACTATCAGTTATCATTGTTATCGCTCTTGCATGCAGCACATTTTTTCTTTCTCAATGCACCGACAACAAAACGGGTGAAACCTCTAACAAAAAAGATACCATACTTGTTGGAAGTAAAAGTAACGGTGGCTATGAAAGCCAGGTTAAATGGGGACAACACCTGGTGATGTCCATGGATTGTGGTAATTGCCATACTCCAAAAAAAATGGGCGCTATGGGCCCGGAGGATGACAGTACATTATTATTATCCGGCCATCCTGCAAAGCAGCCACCACCCGATGTAGATAGAAATGCAATGGAAAGTAAAGGACTTGTGGTTACCAATGATCTTACTTCGTGGGTTGGGCCGTGGGGCATTTCTTATACTGCTAATCTCACCTCAGATGAAACTGGGATAGGCACATGGAATGAAGATCAGTTTATATTTTGTATTAGAAATGGCAAGCAAAAAGGCTTAGCCGGAAGCCGTATGTTATTACCGCCAATGCCCTGGCCGGCCTTTAGAAATTTAAATGATGAAGAACTGAAAGCGATATTTGCTTATTTAAAATCTACAAAGCCTATTAGCAATATGGTTCCTCCGCCAACACCTCCTGCTACTCCCCACAAAATGTAATGACATAAATATAAAGTGAAGCCCGGTAATAGCCGGGCTTTTTTTATGCGTTGCAAATTTTATATCTCTATCTGCAACACGCAAAGTGCTTACGGGTATAAGTTTCATACTTTTGCACTAATGCCTACAAAAAATTATTCTACAGAAAAGTTACTTGCCAATTTAAAAATTGATGCACTTAATGAAATGCAGCTTGCTGCAATAGATACAATTAAAAAGAATGATAATGTCATTTTGCTCTCCTCAACAGGCTCAGGAAAGACGCTTGCATTTTTAATTCCTGTTTTGCACAAGCTTGATCGCAGCAATAAAAACACACAGGCACTAATAATTGTTCCGTCAAGAGAACTGGCGATACAAATAGAACAGGTATTTAAATCTTTGGGAACTGATTTTAAAATAACCAGTTGCTATGGCGGGCATTTAAGAGAAACGGAAGAAAATAATTTAATTCAACCTCCGGCTTTGTTAGTGGGTACGCCGGGGCGTTTGGGCGATCACATACGGCGCGGAAATATTACGATAGACACGATTCATACATTAGTTCTTGATGAATTTGATAAATCACTTGAATCAGGATTTTGGGATGAGATACTTTTTATTGTTGATGCACTAAAGAACTTAAAGAAAAGAATTTTAACTTCTGCAACTGAAGCCGTAGAAGTTCCGGATTTCATTGGGTTGAGATCACCCGTGCGGCTTAACTTTTTATCGCCTGATGATGAAAAGGAAAATAAGCTTTATATAAAAACTGTTTTGTCGCCTGAAAAAGATAAAACCGAAACTCTCTTTAAACTCATTTGTTCTCTCGGCAACAAATCAATTATCGTTTTTTGCAATCACCGCGAATCTGTTGAGCGTACCAGTGATTATCTTACTAAGAAAGGAATTGTAAATGAATTCTATCACGGCGCAATGGAACAGCAACAACGTGACAGTGCATTATGCAAATTTAAAAACGGAACAGTGAATGTTTTGGTTACAACTGATCTTGCTTCGCGGGGGCTTGATATTCCCAACATAAAATATATCGTGCATTATCATCTGCCAGCTACTGAAGAAGTTTATATACACCGCAACGGCAGAACAGCAAGGATGGATGCAGGCGGAACTGCGATACTTATTTTATCTGCTGAAGAAAAATTACCAGCCTATATTAAAGAAGATGTGGAAAATATTGAACTCCCCGAAAATATTACTTTGCCCGAAAAACCAAAATGGTCAACACTTTTTATTGCTGCAGGAAAAAAAGATAAAGTAAACAAAATTGATATCGTAGGATTTTTATCAAACAAAGGACAACTGAAAAAAGATGATATAGGATTGATCGATGTAAAAGATTTCTTTTCTTTTGTTGCAATAAGAAAATTAAAAGTGGGCCAAACACTTCAATTGATAAAAGATCAGAAAATAAAAAATAAAAAAGTGAAGATCGATGTGGCTAAATAAATTTTTAAAAACCATGTTTGGCATAAAAATGGAAAGCATGTTAGTCACACTAAAAATAAAATCATGAAAAAGTCAATCCTCTTCAGTTTCCTTTTTGCAATTATGGTAGCTACTTCCTGCTCAGATAACAAGATCAGCGAGGATAAAGTTCCTGGTGCTGTTGTGTCAGCTTTTAAAACAAAATATCCTGCCGCCACTGATACCAAATGGATAACAGAAAAAAAAAGCGACAAAACTATTTATGAAGCTCAATTTAAATCAGGAGGCAAAGACATCGAAGCGGAGTTTAATGATGACGGCATCTTTGTGCAGGAAAACTAAATCTTGTTTCTTTTTTTAAGCGTAAAACTTATTAAAGCTTTAACCTAAAATATTTTCGGGTTAAAGCTTTTTGCTTATTGCGTTACTTCCGATTTTGAAAAAGATTTTCTAAATACATAATGGTATACTTGTGTATTTCCATTACCCGAAATATATGGAAAAGCATTTACCAATTTCCACCCTTCTTTTCCCATGTAATTCAAAGCATCCACAACGGTATTAAATTTCTTTAATTTTCCTTCATCCGTTTTTATGCGGTTATCTTTCCATATACTTCTTTCTTCGCCATAATCAATGTCTATGGTAACTTTACTGCTGAGCAATCTTGGTGTGGCAACAACTTCTGCATATTGCTCAACCTTATCTGCATCACTCTGTGCAAATAATTGAAATGATGAAAGCAGAATAATTGCGCTGATAATAATAGTTTTCATGATTTAATATTATTGTTGTCCGAGATAAATAATTAAAATAAGGGTGGTTTTATTGCCACCCTTTATCAATTTTGTAGTTACCATACTATAAAATATGATATGAACAAATCTACAGATTTTATCGGACAGCCGATTTTCAGTCAGCTACTATCTTTATTAGATCAGTCAATTATTAAGCAAAGCATTCGGGAGCATAAAGCTAACAGGTGCTATAAAAATTATTTCTTTGGGATCATTTGGTAAGCATGCTGTACGGCATTTATACCAACTGTACTTCCTTGCGGGAAATTCAGTATGGGCTTGAAGTTTGCCAGGGAAAGCTCAACCATATCAATTTAAACCAAATTACGCAGTAGAAATAAATCACACTACAATAGGTTGAAAATCAATTAATAATATCTCATGTTTTCTAATGCGTAGCATTAGAGTTTTTTAAAGTCAATTTCCCTCAGAACCCTTTTCCCTATTTGTTTTCAGGTGATTCTAAAATTTAAAAAATGCCCTACTGCGTAATCTGGGTTAAACTAAAAAGAAAAAGAATTAAAAGTACAGCACATCCCAACCTGTTCTCCAAAAAAATAATACACCCTGCTTTTCAAATAAAATTAAAGATGTAGTACCAACATATTATACAGCCGATGAATGCTACTATTTTGTACGTTTGTCGGACAGCAGTATATTCTCAACTTTAAAAATCTGGTTACTGAATGGCGGATTATTCGGAATTTTTATAACATTAAATTCATGGCTTGTGGCTTTGTGACAATTGTTGCATGTGGCAGTAAGTAATACAAAACTGTTGTTAAATAATACAGGATCTTTTTGTTGAATAACATTGCTCATACTATCTATCGATGGATCTATCATTCCAATAGCATTTGTTTCAGTTCTATCTCTGCAATATTTTTTGATAGCATCCAGTGATTCTTTTATTTCATTTATTTCAAAGTCTGCAAGTTTCCAATTTTGATTTTGTCCGGCAAACCAAAGCTTTGAATGATGAACCTGTATGCTGCTCATAAATTCACCAAGGCCGGGCTTGTATGTTTCGGAAAGTTTTAATTCCAAACTATCAATGCGGGATTGTAAAATATTATCATTGTCTGACGATCGGTTGCAGGCAAAAAGAGCAAGAGAAATTATAAGAATAAAAATTAGTTGCTTCATGTGTTTGGTGTTGAATTTATTTGTAACCATTGTTCGTATAATATTACACCAAGCCCCGGTTTTCCTTCTTCTCCCAATATCGCAATAAATTTAAGGACATGTCCATCGGGATCATTAAAATAAATTGCAATGGCAGGCATCCATGCAAAAACCATTGGCCTTTCTGTTCCATCTTTCAGGAAGTTGTACGGTATTAAATTTCTTTGTTTTAAAAAATTAACTGAGTTATTTAAAATATCTTCTGCATCACAACTAAAAGCAAAATGCCTTATGTTAATTTCTTCTTTTGGTTTCTCCAAAAGCCCTAACATGGCTTGCTTTGGCTTACCTATCCAAAAAAAGCTGCACGCCTTTCTTCTTGATAATGGCATTGTTGCAGGCCAAGCACATTTTGATAAAAGTTAATTGATCTTTCTAAAGATTCTACAAACAAATGCGTTTCGTAAAGTCCTTTTATCACATGCTTTGTTTAAAATAAAGATGTTGGAAAATCTTCCTACTTCGTAATGTAAAAATTTATTTTGTCGCCAAATGCAACACCAAAATTATCTACAAACAATGTTGGTATTGCATACAGGTTTGTTTGTCCCTGCCCAACATTTATTGCATCATAAGGTATCTGCACCCACCATGTGCCATGCCATCCATCAGGCCCTATATCATACGTCTGGGTATATGCTGCGGCAAAATGATTTACGTCTGCAAATCTTGGGTACATCAAACTACCTACCTGCTGATTAGTGGCAGCATCATAAATGTGAACCGCTACCTGGAATTTTCTTCCATAGTTTGCAGGAATATCAAGTTTGCCATCAATCTTCATTAGGTACCTAAGATCGGACTCTTCAGGAACTGTAATGTTATGCTGAACATTGGTTGCTTTAAAATCCAGGTCTTCGTATTGTGTGGGATTACTTTTTGGTTCGTTGATACGTTCCTGTTCTTTATCTGTTATTTGAGAAGGTTTATCATTGGTAGTTGGGTTATTAGTAGTTGGGGTGTTATTATCTGTTTGTTGTGTAGTAGCATCTTTTGTTACAAAGCCATACATGATAACCTGTGGGTTTGTGAATAAGCCATAATCTATCCATCCAAAACCATTATCACCCCATTCAGTGCCCCAACTGTTCATTACTCTAAATGCATTTTTAGCATCATCGTATCCAACCAGTAACATACAATGACCGCCTTCTGCAGTTCCCGGATCCTTCCAGATATCTTTTCCATTGTGAATAAATTCATCTGAAACTGTTGCACCAATAACAACAGGATATCCTGCGGCTAAATGTGCTTTTACTTCTTTAATATCTGTATGATTTATTTTTCTCCAATAATCTATCCTGAATTTTTTTGCGTTATTGCTTGCCTGCTGAGATGGTTTTGTTACCCAATCATTTTGGTCGTAAGGCATCTCATCCAGGGGGCACACGCCTTGTTGTGATAATACATTCAATGCATCAGTTACATAAGTAGGCGCATTCAATCCATTATTTATCTGGTTGTAAATAAATGATGGACTAAATCTCATTTGCTGTCCGCTCTCTAATTTTTCCTGGTAACTTTTTAGTGCATACGCCACTGCCCATGCTACGCATGATTGCTGCATTCCCTGGTTACCTACCGGTGGTAATTTATCTGAAAGATCAACAGAGGCAGGAAGATCCATTCCTCCTGCAGGGGTGGAAGCTAATGGAATGCCTGCTAACTTTTCAGGAGTTTCTATCAGCATCCCGAGCTGAACATTTCCCGTTTTCTTTTTTGAAGATTTACATGCAGTTAAACAAAGGGTAGCAAAGATCGCGATCAATAAATGAAGATGTAACTTTTTCATGTTGATGTAGTTTTGGTAATGCAATAATTATTTGGGTGTAACAATTATCGGCAGCTTGGTTTAATTAAGAAAATTAATCAAAAAATTTCATAGATAATTATTTATCTTTCCTGCATGAAAAAGATGTTACAACTGTTCTGTTTTCTTTCAATAATGTCATTCACTATTCAGAAAAAAAAGAAGATCGTTTTTTTTGGTGATTCAATAACCGAGCTTGCTGTAAAGCCGGGAGGATTTATTGTGAAGATGGATTCGATGCTGCAAAAAAATAGTATAAATAATTTTGATCTGGTTGGAGCAGGAGTAAGCGGCAATAAAATTTATGATCTGTATTTACGAATGGAGGATGATGTGCTAAATAAAGATCCTGATGTTGTTGTGATCTTTATTGGTGTGAATGATGTTTGGCATAAGCGTTTAATAGGTACAGGAACTGATGCTGATAAGTTTGAAAAATTTTATTCTGCCATTATAAAAAAGCTCACTGAAAAAAATATTAAAGTTATCATTTGCACACCGGCAGCTATAGGAGAGAAAACAGATTTTACCAATGAACAGGATGGAGATCTTAATAAATACTGCAGCATCATTCGGAGCATTGCAGCAAAAAATAATTTGCAATTGATCGATCTTAGAAAAATATTCCTGGAATACAATCTCAAAAATAATCCAGAAAATAAAGACCGGGGAATATTAACGAGAGATGGTGTACATTTTAATGAAAAGGGCAATCAATTGGCGGCGGATGAAATGTTGAAAGTGATCTCAAAATTTTGAAGTCGTATAATACTCCAGTGGCCAGGCACATACTATAATTTGCTTTTTACAATACTGGAAAGTTGCTGTGCATTCATAGCCCCTGATTGCCGCCATAAAACCTTTCCTTTTTTAAAGAGGATAAGCGTTGGCACTCCCTGAATATTAAATTGTTCAGCGGTTGCCCTGTTCTTATCTATATCCACTTTTAAAACCCTAACCTGCTTATTACTATCGGCAAATTTTTTTAATTCAGGAGCCATAACTTTACAAGGTCCGCACCATTCTGCATGAAAATCTACCAATACCGGCATTTCTGCATTTAATATCTTGCTAAAGGTTTCCATATTTCTTAGCTTTTGAATGCAAAGTTATAAATTAATTACCTACCTTTGCCCTCCGAAAAAAAGGAAATTATATGTCCAGAGTATGTCAGGTTACAGGTAAAAGACCAATTACAGGTAATAAAGTTTCTCATTCTAATATTAAAACAAGAAGAAGGTTTTTACCTAATCTTCAAACCAAACGCTTTTTTTTAGCGGAGGAAGATAAATGGATTACCTTAAAAGTGTCCACTGAAGCTATTCGTACAATAGCTAAAAACGGGTTATACAGCGTTATTAAAGAACTAAGAAAAAACGGTTCCAAGATATAATTTTAAAAAATTACTAATATGGCTAAGAAAGGCAACAGGGTTCAGGTAATTATGGAATGCACAGAGCATAAGACTTCAGGTCTTCCCGGCACAAGCCGGTATATTACCACTAAAAACAAAAAAAATACCCCTGAACGTTTGGAATTGAAAAAATTCAATTCTACATTAAAAAAAGTTACTGTTCATAAAGAGATAAAGTAAATAGTTGACGGGTTAATAAGTATTGATCTGATCAACATTCAACTAATCAACTTCAACTAATAAAAAATGGCAAAAGCAGCTAAAACAGCGATAAAAACAAAAGATCAAAAAGCAGCATCAGAGGCAAAGAACTGGACAAAAGTTGTACGCACTGTTCGCAGTCCTAAAACAGGTTCTTATACTTTTAAAGAAAGTATAGTGCACAAGGACAAAGTGAATGCTTTTTTGAAAGGTTAATCATTATGTAAAAAATTATTGATAAAGCTGTCCTCTTAGGTGGATGGCTTTATTTGTTTTAACCCTTGGTCTCTAAAAGTACTTTCTTAAATGATTCTGGATTTATGCACTATTTTTTTTAAAAAATATTAAAAACAAAATCCTCTTTTGAGGTAAGTGTGTATGGGGATATTTGATAAACTATTAGGCAAAAAACAACAAAAGGAAACACTGGATGAAGGCTTGCAAAAAACCAGGATCGGTTTTTTTGACAAGATAACAAAAGCCATTGCAGGCAAGAGCACTGTTGATGAAGAAGTACTGGATAATTTAGAAAATGCATTGGTAAGTGCAGACATTGGTATTGATACTACAATAAAAATAATTGATAAAATAGAAGCAAGAGTTGCCCGTGATAAATATATAAATACAGCAGAGTTAAATTCTATTTTAAAAGAAGAAACATTATCTCTTTTAGTTGATTCGCCCCAAGACACTTCTTACGAAAATTATGAATTACCAAAAGGTCATAAGCCACATATAATTTTAGTGGTTGGTGTAAATGGTGTAGGCAAAACTACCACCATTGGAAAGCTGGCGCATAATTTTTCGCAGGCCGGCAAATCAGTTCTGTTAGGGGCTGCAGATACTTTTCGTGCAGCCGCAGTTGAACAGTTGACTATCTGGAGTGAGAGAGTAAATGTGCCTATTGTAAAACATGGAATGAATGCAGACCCCAGTGCTGTAGCCTTTGATGCAGTGCAGAGTGGTATTGCTAAAAACGTAGATGTTGTTTTAATTGACACTGCAGGCCGCCTGCATAATAAGGCTCACCTGATGGATGAGCTTAGCAAAATAAAAAGGTCGATAAACAAAGCGCAACCTGATGCACCCCATGAAGTAATATTGGTATTAGATGGCAGCACCGGGCAAAATGCTTTGGAGCAGGCTAAACATTTTACTGCTGCAACAGAGGTTACTGCGCTTGCAATAACCAAGTTAGATGGAACAGCAAAAGGCGGAGTGGTATTGGCTATCGCTGATCAATTTAAAATACCTGTAAAGTTTATTGGCGTTGGTGAAAAGGCTACTGATCTTTTAGTGTTTGATAAAAAAGATTTTGTTGATACGCTCTTTAATTTTTGAAAAATAAAAAATGATCACTTCACATTTTTTACTATTCGATTAAATAAATATACCCATAATGTTGGGCCATGTCTCAGCTTTCCTTTTTTACCGGGTTTAATTATTGTAAAATTATTATTGCTGATATCTGTAATTGCTTTTTTAAGTAATTCAATTTCTTTCGCAAGATGTAAAAATGAATAAGTAAAATAATTGTCTTCACTTTCAACATCTATTAAACCTTGGCATATTATTGAACCTGTATCAATTCCTTCATCTACAAAATGAATTGTTGAACCGCAATTTTTTTTGTCGTTATTCACCAGAGCCCAATAGCCACCAGAGTATCCCCTGTATTCAGGAAGTATTCCTGAATGTATATTAATGAAATGGCCATTCACTGACTTCAAGAGTTCAGCCTTTAATATCCTTGTATTATTCACAATTATTATTTCGGGATCAATAGATTGAACCAGGGAAATTGTATCAGCATCATTAACAGATCTTACAAGTTTTATTTTTTCCTCCGGGATTTTTGAAGGATCCAGTTTATTTTTTTTTGCAATTTCCTTTAAGCGATCTTTTGATGATTTTATAAGCCGTTTGATAACATATTTATCAAAAAGAGATTGGCCGTAGGCTTTTATAAATCCTACTTTTTTTTTGCGTCTTTCATAAACGATCTTTGGGTCTTCACTTTCTTCAAAAATTACCGTGTCGATATCAAAAGTATCCTTTAAGCCATTGTAAATAAATTTTGCGAAAAGCTTTTCCCCTGAGAGAAGAATGATTCTGGGCTTCATTATCAGCAAAGATCAATTATTAAAAGTGATTATTGTATGCGTTTATTTTCGTCTTCAAGGCCCGGTTGATGCTGACTGGTTTTTACCTGGTTGTTTCCAAAACGATAAGTAAAGTTTATTCTTAATTGAGTGCTTTCGCCGCGTCCGCTAACATCCAGGTATGCACCACCAAAATCGCTTATGCCTCTAAATAATTGTGTCTTAAAAATATCAGTATAACTGATCTTAATGTTCCCATTCTTCTTAAAAATATTTTTTTGTATGCCGGCATCAACGTTGTAAAATGGATCAGTTTTAAATGTGCCTCCCCAAATTGCCGGCGAATTATAAAACCCTGAGAGTTCAAAAGTAAATCCGTCAGTTAATGTAAAAGTCTGCTGGCCAAAAAAGGTATAAGCAAATATACTCAGGTCAATTTTTTTATTTGCTCCAAAATCTGCTTTGTAAAATGAGTTATATGCATTTACTGTAAAAAATGCATTCCACCATTTGGTAATTGCTATCGGGGCACTAAAATTAAAATTGAAAATATCCTGGCTGGCAAGATTTTTTACAGTTTTGAATACCCTGTTTCTTTCAGTGGTATCAATAATGTTGGTGCGAAAATCTTTTATATGGCTGTAACTAAGTGTGGTATTAAAACGTGATTTGTAGGTATGTGTAATTTCAAAAACATTGGTGTATTGCGGTCTTAAAAAAGCATTTCCTTTTTGATATGTTAGCTCATCAATTTTATCTTCAAACGGATTCAGATCAGCATAATTGGGCCTGTCAATCCTCCTGCTATAACTAAAGTTGAAAGTATTTTTTTCATTTGCTATAAGCGTTAGTGCACCACTTGGAAAGAAGTCAACATAGTTGCGTTTTACATTATCATCAGGCTGTGGATGAAGGCTCATAAGATCGCCTTCGCTTATTGTATTTTCTATTCTTACACCGGTTCTCATGCTCCATTTTTTTCCTAAAGGGCTTAAGAAATTAATGTAACCTGCATTTATATTTTCAGTAA
Organism: Chitinophagaceae bacterium; assembly: GCA_036564845.1. Taxonomy (GTDB): domain Bacteria; phylum Bacteroidota; class Bacteroidia; order Chitinophagales; family Chitinophagaceae; genus Ginsengibacter. Next base: position 30,920 of record DATCOF010000045.1, read on the forward strand.
AATTAAATTTGTTACTCCTGTTGGTATCCATAACATTCATGCCGGATAGTACGTTATAAAAATCAAAGATGTTCCTGGTTTTTACATTTGAATATTTTGCACCAATTCCAAATTTACCTTTGCCTGCGGGAGTTTCATAATCTATTTTAAAAGTTTCAATATCGATATCAGTAGGAGTACTGTTACGATATATTTTTTCCTCAAGCAAAACTCCTGAAGGTGTTTTGTAATCATTGGGTTGCAGGCTGGTGGCTTTACTTCTGAATCTTCCCAAGTCACCATCTATCAATAATTCTTTTCCTTTACCGTTTGCAAAGCGATAGTTTATATTATAATTCAAATTCGTTCTGTCAACATCGGATAAGCCGCTTGCATATAATATTTTCTGTGGGGATGTCAAGCCGTTTTTCATTATCAAAGCATAGCCATTGTTTGAATAGGTACTGGTATTCAAATTTCCGTTTACAATAAATCCAATTGTATTTTTTGCATTGATAAAAAAATCCATGCCTGTTTTAAAATTATGAATATGTGGATCGCTATAGTTTATTGTATGCTGATCATAAATTGTATCATTTTGTATCCGGTATAAATTAAAGAACTGCCTCCTTATTCCGAAACTGTTGCTGTAATTGGCAAATACATTTATTGTTTTATCGCGGTGATTAATATTGAATGAACTGTTTGCTTTTGGACTATGCGCAAAAGCTCCGCCAATACTAATGCTGCCATTAGTTCCAAAGTTTTTATTCTTTTTTAATCGCAGATTAATAATGCCTGCATTACCCGATGCATCATATTTTGCAGAAGGATTGCTTATCATTTCTATTGCTTCCAGATCAGCAGAATTTATGGATCGCAAAAACTCAGAAAGATCCTTCCCGCTAATTTGTGAGAGTTTACCATCAATATAAATACGAACTCCGTTCTTTCCTTTTAGAGAAATATTATCATCATTGTCAATGGTTACTCCCGGTGATTTTTGTAATAACTCAAAAGCATTGCTGCCGGTTGCATTTATACTTCCTTCAACATTAAAAATTGTTTTATCTGCAGTTACCTCTATCATGGGTTTTTTAGACTGCACATTTACGTCAGTAAGTTTTGTGTTGTCAGTTGATAAAATAATGGGTGCTAAAAAATAGGATTGAGCTTCTCTTAATTCAAAATTTTTTGAGCCGCCTTTTTTAAATCCAACAGAGGTTACAGAAATAAAATAATTTCCTGGTTTTATCCGGTCCATCTCAAATTCGCCGTCATTGGATGTGATAACGACTTTATTTAGGCTGCTATCTTTTAATGTGTATAAAGCAACGCTGGCAGATGGTATGGGGCTGCCCTTATCATCAATTATTTTTCCTGAAATAGAGGCTGATTTGGTTTGGGCAATAGCATTGACAGAAACGAATAAAAAAAATATTAAGATAGTTAGCAGTGGTTTCATTCTTATTATTACTAAGCCAATTTTTAAATATATGCAAAATGCCCAAGACACAAATATTTTTTTAAACTTTATTTCATTAAAGGCTCTAAACACTGCAATTTTAGCAAATTCCAATGCCTGTATCTACTTACCTTTGCCGCCATTAATGAAAACAAAAAGTTTAAGAAAAGACAAGGTTAATATCATTACGCTTGGGTGCAGTAAAAACCTGGTGGATAGCGAAGTGCTTAGCGGTCAATTGACTGCCGGCGCCTTTGACGTTGTTCATGAAAACAAAAAACGTGATCACAACATTGTAATTGTAAATACCTGTGGATTTATTGATAAAGCAAAGGAAGAAAGTGTAAATACTATTCTTCAGCAGGTTGAATTAAAGCGCCGTGGCAAATTAGATAAAGTATATGTTACAGGTTGCTTAAGTGAACGCTATAAAAATAATCTTGAAGAAGAAATACCTGATGTGGATGCTTACTTCGGTACAATGGAATTGCCTTTTCTTCTTAAAAAATTTGATATTGATTACAAGGCAGAATTAGTTGGAGAAAGATTGCTGAGCACACCAAATCATTATGCCTATTTAAAGATCAGCGAAGGTTGTAACAGAACATGTTCGTTTTGTGCGATACCGTTAATGAGAGGGCAACACATCAGCCGTACAATTGAATCGTTGGTTGATGAAGCAAAAAAATTAGTGCAGAGAGGCGTAAAAGAAATTATGCTGATAGCGCAGGAACTTACTTACTATGGTTTGGATATTTATAAAAAAAGAGAGTTACCAAAATTGTTGCATGCCTTAGCCGATATTCCCGGGCTTGAGTGGATACGCCTGCATTATGCTTATCCTTCTAAATTTCCGATGGAGATAATTGATGCGATGAAGGAAAGAGAAAATATTTGCAACTATCTTGATATGCCTTTGCAGCATGCAAGCAACCGCATGCTTAAAGCAATGAAGCGACAGATAACAAGAGAAGAAATGGAAGATATTATTGGTGAAATAAAAAATAAGATCCCCGGTATTTGTTTGCGTACAACATTGATAAGTGGATTTCCCGGCGAAACTGAAGATGATGTTGAAGAATTAAAATCATTTCTTACAAAAATACAGTTCGATAGGGTTGGTATATTTTCTTACTCACATGAAGAAGGGACCTCTGCGTTTACTTTAAATGATGATATTGCTGAAGAAGTAAAACAGAGAAGGGCAGAAGAAATAATGGAAGTACAGCAGGAAATATCTTATCAAAAGAATTTGCAAAAGGTTGGCAAAACATTTAAAGTAATAGTTGATAAAAAAGAAGCCGGAAAATATTTGGGGCGAACAGAATTTGATAGTGTAGAAGTGGATAATGAAGTGATAATAAACAGCGACAAAAAATTAGTTATAGGAGATTTTGTAAATGTAAAGATCACCAATGCTTATGATTACGACCTGGAAGCAGAAGTGGTCTGAACCGGGATTTATTAGATTAATGGGATTTATAGGATACTGTTCTTAATTTGCGTCTTTATTAACTTTGCTTCTTTGTGTGATAAATAAAATACATTGTCCAACTCTTTTTCAGCAACATATATTCCATACGAAGGGACTGGTTATTTCTCCAAAATAATTACCGACTACCTTTCTCAAAATAATTCACTTCAAAATTTTTATCAGCACCCGGCCAGTTTACAGGGAATAAAAGAGGCCATCGCTGAGAGAAAAAAAATAAATACAAACAGGAAACTGCTGGCAAAACAATTAGAGCAGCAATATCTTTCGGTTGAAACTTCTGATAGTGTAAAGAATAATATCAGCGCATTAATGGATGAAAGTACTTTCACCATTTGCACTGCACATCAGCCCAATATTTTTACGGGACACCTTTATTTTATTTATAAAATAATTCATACAATAAAATTAGCGGATGCACTTAATCGTGATCTGCCGGAAAATAAATTTGTTCCTGTGTTTTATGTTGGAAGCGAAGATGCTGACCTGGAGGAGTTAGGCGAAGTTTTTATCAACAGCGAAAAATATAAGTGGGAAACAAAACAAACAGGTGCTGTTGGCAGAATGTTGGTGGATGATGAGTTATTAAAAATTCTTAAAAAGATAAAAGGACAGCTTGAAGTAGAGCCTTATGGCAAAGAAATAATTGATCTTGTACAGGAATGTTATACAAAGGGAAGAACCATTCAGGATGCATGCTTTTGTTTGGTGAATAAATTATTTGGTGATAAGGGGTTGGTAGTTTTGTTGCCTGATAATGCTGAATTAAAAAAACAAATGATCCCGGTTTTTGAAGATGATATTTTTGACAATACCCCCTCAGAGATCGTTAATAAAACTACAGAGAATTTAGCTGAATCCTATAAGGTGCAGGCACAACCAAGAGAGATCAATCTTTTTTATTTAAAGGATAATGCAAGAGAACGGATTGTTGTTCATAATTCAAAATATATAATTCTAAATTCTAAATTGGAATTTACAAAAGATGAACTCATTAAAGAATTAAATGAACATCCTGAAAGATTTAGCCCGAATGTTATTTTAAGAGCATTATACCAGGAAACAATTTTGCCTAATCTTCTATTTGTTGGCGGCGGAGGTGAACTTGCTTATTGGCTTGAATTAAAAGATATGTTTCAGCAGTATAAAGTTCCTTACCCGGTTTTGGTTGTAAGAAATTCTTTCTTGTTCTTTAATAAAAAAACAATTTCACTTATTCAGAAACTTTCCCTTTCAGATATTGATATTTTTAAAAGTGAGAGCGAACTGGTAACCGGTATCGTTAGAAAAAATTCATCACATCAGCTAAGCCTCGAAAGAGAAAAGCAACAGTTAGAATTAATTTACAGCGGAATGAAAATTTCTGTAAACGAAATTGATGCGACACTGGTTAAACACGTGGAAGCTTTGCAGGCAAAGCTTTTAAAGACATTAGATAAATTAGAGATCAAACTGCTACGGGCTGAGAAAAGAAGATTTGAAGCCCAACAAAAGCAGGTAAAAAAAATAAGAGCAAATTTATTTCCGAATAATTCACTACAGGAAAGAGTTGAAAACTTTATGCCTTTTTATGCAAAGTGGGGCAAAGAATTCCTTAATGTTATTTATGATAATTCCTTAATTTTTGAACAGGAGTTTTGTATAATTAAGGAAGAGAAGTAACGTTCTTCGTCTTTGCGGGGAGGAGGCACGACGACGAAGCAATCTAATATTCCTTTTAAATAATTAAATGCTTTGGAAATTACTTATAAGATTGCTTCGCTGCGCTCGCAAAGACGCGAAGACTTTTACTTATCAAAACCATTTTCCCAATCATCTTTTATTCTCTCAATCTTTTCTAAAACATCTTCCTGCATTTCTTTTTTAAACGCAAGCAATTTTTCATAAAGAGTTTCGTCTGATGTAGCTAATATTTCAACAGCCAATATGCCCGCATTCTTTGCAGCATCAAGCGCTACAGTAGCTACGGGCACACCGTTTGGCATTTGTAAAATAGATAGAACGGAATCCCATCCATCAATAGAATTGGAAGATTTTATAGGAACACCGATAACAGGTAATGTTGTAAGTGATGCTATCATTCCGGGTAAATGAGCTGCGCCACCGGCACCGGCAATAATAACTTTTAATCCTCTTTGCTTTGCCGTAGTTGCATAATCAACCATGCGCAAGGGCGTGCGGTGTGCCGATACAATTGTAAGCTCAAACTTTACATCAAACTTTTCTAAAAGTTTTGCAGCGGCATCCATAA
>DATCOF010000046.1:0-11897 GCA_036564845.1 Chitinophagaceae bacterium
TCTTATGCCTACGGATTGGAAGTTACCGGTAAAATAAAAATGGCTCCCTGGTGGGATCTTACAGCCAATGTAAATCTTTACAACTCCCAAATAAATAGTGGCATTGCTTCGCAAAACCAACAGGTAAGCTGGTTTGGTAAATTGAATAACAGTTTTAAATTACCCAAAAGTTATTCAACACAATTATCAGGAGATTATCAAAGCAAAACTATTTTACCTGCAAACCGCGGTGGCGGTGGTGGCCAGGGAATGATGTTTGGTGGTGGACAATTAGCTACAGCTAACGGTTATACTTATCCTATATATGGTGTTGACATTGCACTTAGAAAAGATTTTTTAAAGGACAATGCTGCATCACTAACATTAAGCGTGAACGATGTTTTGCGGACAAGAGTTTATAAAACACATTCTGAATCGGGGGATATAAAATCATATTTATTTTCTGTACAGGAAAATCAACGTCGCAGAGATCCGCAAATGTTCCGTTTAAGTTTTGGCTATCGCTTCGGAAAATTTGATGTCTCTCTTTTTAAAAGAAAAAATTTAAAGGGAGAAGCTGAAGGAATGCAAAACGGTATGCAGGGAATACAACAATAAAAATTTGTCTGAACTATGATTTGGGGAGATTAATAGTCTGAACCCCCATTAATATGGGGGGCAGATATTGGCTTAGTTATTGAATAGGTAGTTAATGAGTAATATTTTTTATTAAAAATGAAAATTATTTTTTACTAACACTAAAAACAATCATACAATGAAACAGTTAACTAAAGCATTTTCTTACAAAACCCTGGTTACATTTTTAGTACTGACTTTTATGCAGGTAATTGCCTTCGCACAGGATAGTACGGGAGGCAGTAGCAGTAGTTCAAACTCTACTACATCAACTACAACTACAACACAGGAGACATGGTACTCACAGCCATGGGTGTGGATAGTAGGAGGAGCAGTTTTATTATTACTTATTGTGGCATTAATGCGTGGTAATAGTAATTCATCCACACGTTCGGATAAGGTTACTGTAACAAAATCTATAAAAACGGATACTGACGTTTAAAATAATAAATTATTGAAAATAGGATAGCTGCGATAAATCGTGGCTATTTTTTTTTGATCATTTAAGAAGTGGTTTATTGTAGATTTTTTTGAATAAGAGAAAAATATTCCTCGTAATAATATTGCTGTCAACAAACCGGGCCAAAAGAATAGTAAAGTTTGAGGGATTAAAATTTGTACCTGAAGTTAACACCCTGGAATATCCTTTTCCTTTTTGTAATATAGTATTTACAGATATATTTTCTCTTTTTTCTTTAGGTGTTCTTAGAATTCTATGAGATAAACTTTTACAATAATGCATGATAAAGTTGTCTGCATTTTCGGTAATTACTTTTTCATAAGCATTGTTCTTGTGTTTTAATCTTTCCAAAAAATAAATAAATTTTTCAAATGCCAGTTGATATTTTACATCAGAAGAAACTGAAGTTGTGCTTTGATGTAACCTGAAATAAAATCCCTCAACAGGAGATGTTGCTTTATAATTTTTTGCGGTTAAATTCAGCCACAATTCAAAATCAGCAAATAACAGATTTGGATATATTGGAATGCCTCCCAATTCATCATAATCTTTTGACCGCATCATAAAACCTGTTCCAACAATATCAATCCTGTTTTGTAAAATTGAATGTAAAAACTCAGGACCGCTTTCTACTTCTTTCATCGGTTTACAACTGCGGGTTATTTTTCCCTTGGAATTTATATAAGCGAAGTGGGTTTGGTAAAGGGTAGCATCAGGAAATTCACAAATCAGGCCATCCATTACTTTCAAATAATCGGCCTTTAAAATATCATCATGGCCTATTAGAGTTATGTATTCATTTTTTGGAATTGTGACAATTCTTCCCCAGTTTTCTTCAATACTTAATGGAGTAGTTGAAGGATAGATAATAATTCTTTCGTCGTTAAGAGATTGAATCCATTGCAAAGTGTCATCTGTACTGCAATTATCCAGAAAATGCAGATTGAAATCATTCAGTGTTTGAGAAAGAATACTGACAACACATTCTTTTACATATTCCCCGCCATTTTTTACAGGTAGTATGATGCTGAACTTTTTCATTTAATAATAAAAGAATAAATATTTCTTGAAGAATTAAATTTTGCAAAATTTATTCGGCATCAATAAAATCAAGATAGGGAGATATAGATTTGTCAAAGCTATAAAATTCTGCGGCCCGCTGAGTGTTTTTAACATAAAAATTAAAATTCTCTCTGATTTTTATTATTGCACCTCTAATCGTCTTTTCATTTAAATCATTTATTAATATGCCGCATTCAAAATCTTTTACAAACTGAAACCCTATTATATTACTGCAAACCACAGGAACTCCGGCAGCAAGGTATTTAAACATTTTACCTGATGGTGCAGACATATAATTGAAATAATGTTTTTGCATAAATGCATCATCAAAACGATAAAAACAAAAACCTATTTCGTAATCAGATAAATATTTTACAACATCCTCATTGTTGAGATATTTAGTATTAACGATAAGTCTATTTTCTTGTAATAAATTTGAGTATTCCGCTTGGACTCTTTTTTTATCTGCATCAAAAAAGGCTCCTAATACCGTCATTTTTTCTTCCAGGTATTCATTTAAATAATTAAGGCAATCGTAAAATCCCAGTATTTTAATTGTAGAGCCTGAGTATATCAATGATTTTCTATGTTCCTTAAGATTTATTTTTTGAAAGACGGGCGCATTTTGAACATAAAAAGTTTTTAGCTGCTCATTTTTAAAAAGATATTTATACCGCTCCTCGCTTTGAATAATAACACAGTTAATAATTGATCTGTCTACCAAAGGGATCAAATGCTCGTTCATACATAATTCCAGTGATAAAAAATCAACCTTGGTTTTAAGCAATGAACAGAAGAAAAGATAAGTGTTATCCATGCAAATTATTCTTTTGAATTTTTTGCTTTGAATAATTTTTTTAATGAATAAAAATCTAAATAAATAATCTTTATAGGTTAGCCCATGTTTTTTAAAATACCTTGCTGTTTTATTAAAAGGCAAAATTATTTGAAATAGCGCCCATGCAAAATACCTGCCCTTTACTTTATAACATTGGTGGTAAAAAATATTTTTAATATTTGCTTCCTGTCCATTGTAGTTATTAGGGTATTGGGCTATAATTGAAACTTCATATTTTTTAGAAAGCTCTTCATAAAGCTGCAAAGTTGTTGGTGAATACGCCAGGTGCGATCCATCAAAAATTATTAGAACCGGTTCTTTATTCATTTAACATCATATTAGCCAACTGATAAAAATTAACTTTCGGCTGCCACCCTATACTTTTTATCAGCGCAGGATTACTAACTAAAATATTATATTCAGAAACAAAATCTTTTTGCAGGATTACAAATTTACGCCAATCAATATTTTTTTGAGCAAAGCAGTACACAAGCCACTCTTGAATTGTATGCACTTCGCCACAACCAATAACTGCTTCAAAAATTGTATGCTGGTTAACCAGTTGCCATACCGCCTGAACAACATCTCCTGCATAATTAAATTCTTTTTGCACTTGTATATTTCCCAATTCAAGTTTTTCATTGCTTCCTGATGCAATGCGATTAGCGGCTTTTACAATTTTTTGGTTAACATGTTTTTCTGTTCTTAGCGGACTATCATGATTGAAAAAGTAGCCAGTGTAAATCATTAAGCCAAATGTATTGCGATAATACCGTGCAGCATATACTGAATGAATTCGTGCCACTGAGTAAGGGCTGCCTGGCTCAAACGGTGTTTGCTCATTAATTGGTTTGCCATCATTTTTAAATTGCATAGCACTGCCTGAAATAAACACTTTTGCGGCAGGGCATGATAACCTAACACTTTCCAAAATATTAAGTGTTCCTGTACTTATTGCATTATGATTATCAAATAATGTTTCATGCTTTGTAGAAGAGTTGGCAGCAAAATGAAAAATAAATTCAGGCTGGTATTGTTTTATTAAATCATCCACTAATTTATAATCGCTTACATCGGCATTAATGTGAGAACCGTTACGGGAAACTTTAATTACTTTATATCCCTGCTGAAATAAAAGCATGTTTAAATAATATCCGTCCTGTCCGTTAGCTCCAAAAATAATTACATTTTTATTTTTCACGTTTAAATAATTCTTTTTTGCAGAAGATTGTGTTTATATGAGTATCAGCATAAGTAATGTATCCTTTGGAATGCATAAAGTCAATTGTATCCTGTAATTTTTCTTCAGCATTAATGATACTAAAGCTTATGGTCTCAACACATATTACTTCCGGACGAAAACGGTTAAAGTCCAATGATTGCAATATTTCTAAATCCAAACCTTCCACGTCAATTGAAATATAGTTGGGACATGGATTAAAATTTTCTTCTATAATTGTATTTATATTTTTAAGAGGAATTATTTTTTTTTCAGATTTTATACCGGATTCTTTTTCTCTGATCATTGCTTCGCTTTCTGAAAAAGTACTCCATCCATTTAACAGCCCTGGAAAAAGATAAAAGGAAGCTTCCTTAATTTCCGATATGCCAATACCAATATTAAGCACAATGTCCCCCGGCCTTTTTTTCTTTATTATTTTATACATTTCAGTATCAGGCTCTATGCAAACACCGCGGCATCCTTTATTGTAAAAAAAATAAGTGTTGTTACACATCACAGGTTGATTGGTGCCAATTTCCAGGTAAGAAGGTTTTTGAATATTTACACTGTTGAATAAATAATTAATCACGATGTCTTCACCAGCCTGCGCATAACTAACTTTAGCTTTGGCAGTAAGAATTTTAATAGCTCCTCTGCATTTGCCCAAAAATCTTTTTACATTCATCTAACTGTTATTACTATTTTTTATTACTACTGGTTTTATAAATGTCAATTGTAGGAATGGGGAAAATAAATCCTGTTCCTTTCTCTAAAGCTTCTTTCTCTCTTTCAATAAATTCTTTTTTAAAATGCCATGGAAGTACGAGATAATAATCAGGGTTCATAGCACGACTTTCGGCTTCGCTGATAATAGGGATATTCGTGCCTAATGTACATGCGCCGTATTTATCAGGATTTCTTTCAGCAGCATAATCAACCAACATATTGTTAATATCACACCATTGCAAAATTGTATTGCCCTTGGTTGATGCTCCGTAAATATGTATGGAATTCCCTTCGTGTTTTAGTTTAACGAGCAAATTATATAACTCACTTTTTACTTTTTCTATCCTGTATTGAAATGCCACATAAGGCTTATCAGTATCAAGTTCCAGGTCAAATTCTTTTAGCCTCACATCGTTAAGCAATTTATAATTTTCAGGAAGAAAATAAATACTGCTTTCTTTATGAGTTGCATAACAACGGATACTTCCGCCATTGATATCATTAAAAAGAATTTTAAAGATTTTCATACCAGCCATTCCTACAATTTTTTCAAGAACGGCAAGACTGTAAAACTCTAAATGCTCATGGCAGATGGTATCGTAACTATCCAATGCCAGCATCGTGGGCATATAGCTCATTTCAAAAATCCATATACCCTCCGGTGATAATAATTGTTTAATAGATTTTACAAATTCAACTGGGTTTTCCAAATCATAAAACATAGCAATGGAAGTGATAATATCCATTTCCTTATCTCCGATGGCATTAAACAATTCTGCAGAAGGAAAAATATCCTGAACAACAGTTGCATTACTAACTTCCTGTGCAATATCGCTGGGGTCACAACCAAAGCGTACAAAATTTTTAGGGTAATAATTTAATAGAGTTCCATCGTTGCATCCAATATCTAAAACATTGCAGTTGCTTTTATTTATTAATTGCAAAGCGCTTTCTGCAATTCCTTTTAAATGATTTCGCATAGTTGTATTAGTGCCGCTGCGATACCAATATGCAGCGTATAAAATTTCAGGCGGAACGCTATGTTCCATTTGCAATAAGCCACATGCATTTTCATCAATTTGAGGATTGCATCGCACAAGCGAACAATTAATTTTTCTATGAGAAGGCATTTCTTTTCCTGGCTTTATAAAAGAACCTTGCAAATATTGTGGACCCAAATCAATAACTGATGTTAGGGAAGGTGAACCGCAAACCCTGCAGGTTGTTCTTTTGCGAATGTGCATATTTTACATTTTAATTTATTAAATAGAGTTCAGTATTTTTTTTAATTTTTTATCATCTCCCCAAAAAGCCATGGGCTCATAATCAGGGTAAGGATAATATCCAAGGTTTAAATTTATTTTCTTATTACTTTTTTTAAGATAGGTTTCTACAAATGTTTTTACTTTAACCCCCACTCCACTGCAACAATTTATGATGCCGGTTATTTTATTTTGAAGAGCAATCTTTACAATATATTCAGCCACTGTTTCAATCGGTAAATAATCTCTTAATTGCTCACCCCGACTCATGTTAAAGACTGCATCTCCATTTTGTAAAGCTCTTTCCAACTGCGAAAGTAAGGAATTAGGATTTTGCTCTTTGCCATACATGTAAAACAAGCGGATCCATTTTAAAGTAAAATGATTTTCATGTTGTAAATCCTCTAAGAATTTGCGTAGTTCATCTTTTGCAATTGCATAAGGATTTTGAGGATCACTTTCCATATCCTCAGACAAACAGCCATCTTTCATTCCATATTCAAAACAAGTACCGGATACAACTAAATTCTGTAAACCGTTTTCTGCCATGTTTTTTAAAAATGCAGAATGGGAAGGAAGATTTTTCTCTAGATGAAAAGATTCTTTGTAATTAGGTAAGCCTTGCCAGGCAAGATGCAGAAGCAGATCAGGATTGCCGGTTTCAGAAAAATAATTTTTGTTCGATTCCAAATTATCAAGATCTAACTCAATAATTTTTATTGTATCTGGAAGATGGGTTACTGAATCTTTATTTCTTACGGCAGCAATAATTTGATGATCATATTTTAATAACTCATTAATTACATGCTGACCCACAAAACCTGTTGCCCCTGTTACTAAAATTTTCATTTTAAAAAATTTCAAGTTCAGGGATCGCTACTACAAATTTGCCTCCCCAATCTTTTATGTAATTCAATTGAGCAGTTATTTCAGTTTTTAAGTTCCAGGGAAGAATGATTACAAAATCCGGCTTATTTTTTTTCAATTCATCTTCATTCATAACAGGGATGTGGCTTGCAGGTAAAAATTTATTTTGTTTATGAGGATTTGCATCCACAACAAAATCGATAAGATCATTTTTTATGCCGCAATAATTTAAAAGTGTATTCCCTTTTGCGGCTGCGCCATAGGCTGCGACTTTTTTACCTGCCTGTCCGGTAGGCAGGTTTTCTCTTTTTTGCTTAATAAGAAAATCAGTTAGATCTAATTTTACTTTCAATGCTTTCTGTTGAAAATTATTATAGTAATCAAGAGCATTCATCCCTTTTGAATATTCCTTTTGCAAAAGAGTATTTACATTTTCAGAAAGTTGCTGTTGGGAATTTTCTTTATGGCTAGCATATATACGCAATGAGCCTCCGTGTGTTGGTATCTCTTCCACATCAAACATTTTGAAATCCTGTGATTCAAAAATTTGTTTTACTGTATGGAATGACAAATAAGAAAAGTGTTCATGGTAAATTGTATCGAACTGGTTGTTGTCAACCAACTGCATCAAATGCGGAAACTCCATTGTTATCACGCCATCTTCTTTAAGTAATATTTTCATGCCGCCAACAAAATCTACAATGTCTGGAACATGGGCTAATACATTATTCCCAAGCAGCAGATCAGCTTTTATATTTTTAGCTGCTAATTCTTTTGCAAGCCTTACTCCAAAAAAATCAACAACTGTTTCAATCCCTTTTTTTACAGCGGATTCTGCAGTGTTTGGAGTGGGCTCAATACCGAGAACGGGAATATTTTGTTCTTTAAAGTATTGCAGAAGATACCCGTCGTTACTGGCTATTTCAATAACTTTCGAATTTGCATTTAAGCCAAAGCGGTCGGTCATTTTCTGTGTATATTCTTTTGCATGTGCCAGCCAGCTTGTAGAAAATGAAGAGAAATAAACATAGTCGCTGCTGAAAATAGCATCGGATGTTTTGTATTCATCTACCTGAACTAAAAAACATTTATCACATATAAAAACTTTTAGCGGGTAAAATGTTTCAGGCCCATTTAATTGTTCTTTGGTTAAAAAAGAATTGGATGCAGGCGAATTATTAAGATCAATAAAAACGTGCGTTAAAGGAGCTTTACAAAATCTACAGTTCATTATAATAAGTTTATGCCTTCAAAATTTTGATCGAGATAATTATGTTGTTCGTCTCTTTTAGAAATATTTGTAACCTTACCGGGCCATGTAATATTTATCATCCTGTCATCATATTTTATTCCTCCTTCAAAACCGGGTTTATAAAATTGCGAATGATGATATATTAACTCAGCGTTATCAGCCAATGTTTGAAATCCATGCGCAAATCCTTCGGGAATGTAGATCATTTTTTTATTCTCTGCAGAAAGCTCTGTTCCAAACCATTGAAGAAATGTAGCAGAGTCTTTTCTAAGATCTATTATCACATCAAACACAGCACCGGCAATGCATCTCACTAATTTTATTTCTGCAAATGGTGGTAACTGATAATGCATTCCTCTTATAGTTCCGGCAATATTTGTAAAAGAATGATTCAGTTGTACCCATTCGCCATCAAAATGTATCTTTTTAAATTCATCTTTATCAAAAGTTCTTGCAAACCATCCGCGATCATCTGATGAAGCGATAATATCTATCACAAAGCTTCCCGCAAGTTTTGTTTCTTCAAATTTCATTTGTGCCGGTAACTTTTAATTTGTGCAATGGTATAATCAAAAAGCATTTCAGATGGTTGCTTGTACCAATCAATCGTCCATTGGATGGCTTCTTTGCTATTTAATTTGGGTCTCCACTTTAATTCTTTTTTTGCACGATTGATATTAAGCTTTAGAATACCTGCTTCATGTGGTTGTGATGCATCAGAAATGTCTTTCCAGCTTCCGGCTCCCCAGCAAGCAATAGCAATGTCAACCAAATTTTCAACAGTAAGATGATCTTTTTTCTTTGGCCCAAAATTATAAGATGCAGATAATTTTTCAGGGCTGTTATCCAGCAAAGCCGCCAGCATTAAATATCCGGCTAATGGCTCCAGCACATGCTGCCATGGCCTTACAGCATTTGGATTTCTAACAGGGATTGGTTCACCCGAATTTAAATGATTGATAATATCAGGGATTATCCTGTCCTTATTATAATCACCTCCGCCAATAACATTTCCTGCTCTTGCTGTTGCTAAAGCTTTTCTATGTGTTTCTATATTTTTGATGTTAAAAAATGATTGATGAAAGGAATTGGCAACGATTTCTGTACATGCTTTGCTGGCACTGTATGGATCGTAACCGCCCAACCTGTTTTTTTCTTTGTAGGATTTATTTCGCTCTTTATTTTCATACACTTTATCGGTTGTAACAATAACGGTGGTACATTTTTTTTCTAAATGAATGATAGCTTCCAGCAAATTTGCTGTGCCGATCGCATTCACTTCAAAAGTTTCTGCAGGAATTTCATAAGAGCGGCGGACCAAAGGTTGCGCAGCCAAATGAAAAATAAAATCAGGTTGAAAAGAAAGTATTTCCTGCTGTAATTTTTGTTTATCTCTTATATCAGCAATAACGCTTTCTATGTTTAAATGTGGAGAAACAATATTGAAAATATCTTTTTCATTTTCGGGTTGCAGTGCATAACCCTTTACCGTAGCGCCTAATAAATGCAGCCATGTAATTAACCATGAACCTTTAAAACCGGTATGGCCTGTAACAAAAACTTTTTTGCCACTATAAATTTCAAGATGTTGTTTGTTTACCACACTTTCCATTTAGCGTCATTATTTTTCCATAATTCTTCCAGTTCAATCTTGTCACGCAAAGCATCCATGCATTTCCAAAATCCATTATGCCTGAAAGCGATCAGTTCATTATCATTGCTAAGCCGCTCCAGTGGCCTGTCTTCCCACATCATGTTTGTCATATCACCATCAAGATATTTAAACACTTCAGGTTTTAAAACAAAAAAGCCGCCGTTTATCCATTTACTTTCATCGTGTGCTTTTTCTTTAAAAGCAGTTACTTCGCCTTTATCATTTACTTCCATTCCTCCAAAACGTGAATCTAATTGTATAGAAGTTACAGTTGCAATCTTATTGTGTTCTTTATGAAATTTTAAGAGCTCTTTTAAATTTACATCGCATACTCCATCACCATAGGTTAGCATAAAATCTTCATCACCTATGTATTTCTGTACCTGCTTTAATCTTCCTGCAGTTTTAGTCCCAAGGCCTGTTTCCACAAGAGTAACATTGAAAGCTTCTGAAGATGTATCGTGTATCTGTACTTTATTATTTTTCAGGTCGATGGTAATATCAGAATTATGTAAAAAATAATTCATAAAATATTCTTTGATAACATAGCCTTTATAGCCAAGACAAATAATAAAATCATTAAAACCAAAATGGCTATAGATCTTCATTATATGCCAGAGAATAGGCTTGCCACCAACCTCTACCATTGGCTTGGGGCGGGCATCTGTTTCCTCGCTGATACGTGTACCAAGGCCGCCTGCAAAAATTACAACTTTCATATTGATTAATTAAAGGCTATGTGACTTCAAAAATATTATTTTCATTTTAAATGCTTCTCAGTCCTGATTTTGAAAGCTATTGCTTTTTAAACTGCTAAGAAAAAGATCAAGTCCTTTCCTTGCTTTCTCATCCAAATAATAATTTATGTATTCTGTGTAATAGGATTTTAGATCAAACAATTGATAAGGGTTTTCATTAATTACTTTATCTATTTGCTGAAGCCCAATCAAATTTGCTTTATTAAAAACGTCGATAAATGACTCATCCAATTTCTTATTACTTATCCATGCAGCAAAAACAAAAGGTAATCCGGTATATTTCTTCCATTCCTCTCCAAGGTCATAAATATATTTAGAATTTTTTCTTTGCTCCAGTGCCCTGTCGCCAATTACAAGACCTGCAGTTGTGCCTTTAATATTTTTCCTATAATCTTCAGATGTTGAAAGAAAAATTGGATCAATTTTCCAATATTGCTTTATTAATATTTTAAGAAGATCAACAGAAGTTCTGCTTTGATAATCCATCAATACTTTTTCAATTTTCTCCAGAGGCACCTCACTGAACAGGCAAACACTTCCTACTTCGCCATCACATCCGATGCAATAATCTGAAATTATGTAATGCTCTTTCAGTTCAGGAATAACCGCAACAGGAACCAATCCCACATCAATTTCATCATTCACAAGCATTGCCGCAATTCTTGAAGGATATTCAACAATTAAGTCTGCTTTATTTTTAATTTCTTCATCCTTAAATCCGTAGATCAATGGCTTTGTGTTCAGGTAACTTACAGCGCCAACTCTTATCTTTTTGTCCAATACATATTATTTTAAAAGTCTGCAAATTTAATGCATAGCAACAGATTGTTATTAAATTAAAAAGACTTACTGCAATTTTTTATCTTTGCCGAATGGAGCTTCAACCCCTTACTGCTATTTCACCAATTGACGGACGTTACAGGAAACAAACAGAACATCTGGATACATATTTTTCTGAGTTTGCATTAATAAAACAAAGAGTGGTTGTTGAGGTAGAATATTTTTCTTTCCTGGCGGAGAAAAAGTTTTTTATCCTCCCGGCGAAAACGAAAAATCTACTGCAAAAAGTGGTTGAGAATTTTTCACTTGATGATGCGCAAAAAATAAAAAATATTGAAGCCATAACCAATCATGATGTAAAGGCTGTTGAATATTTTTTGAAAGAAGAATTAGAAAAAGGA
>DATCOF010000047.1:0-2457 GCA_036564845.1 Chitinophagaceae bacterium
TTTGCCCAAAATAAAGATGAATTACTAAAACAGAGACAGCAACTTAAAAAAGAAATTGACGAAACAGAAAAGGTTTTAAACGAAACGAAAAAAACCACCAAAGAAAATCTTGGACAGTTATCCTTAATAAATAAACGCCTCGACCTGCAGGGAAATGTTATTGATAATATTACGGGGCAATTAAAATTTATTGAAAATGATATTTACAAATCTCAGAAAGAAGTAAATAAATTAGCAAGGATACTGGATACGCTGAAGCAGGAGTACGCAAAAAGTATGGTGTATGCTTACAAGAACCGCAACAGCTATGATTTTTTGAATTTTATTTTTTCTGCATCCAGCTTTAATGATGCTGTAAAGCGCATCACTTATTTAAAATCTTACCGCACTTATCGTGAGCAGCAGGGAGAAAATATTATACGCACACAACAACTTTTAGGGCAGCGCATAAATGAATTATCAGGTAACAAACAAAAAAAGAATGTTGCTCTTGAAGAAAAAAATAAAGAGATGACAGTGCTGGAAAAGCAGCAGGAAGAAAAAGAAAAGATCGTTACTAAATTAAAAGGAAGACAAAAAGAATTATCAGCACAAATAACCAACAAACGTAAGCAGGATTCAAAGTTGAGGGGAATGATAACTGCGATGATAAAAAGAGAAATAGAGAATGAAAGAAAAAAAGCGGAAGCTGATAAAGCTGAAAGAGACAGGCTTGCCAGGCTAAATAAACCCAAGCCAACCGATAATAATAATGTAGCAACTGTAACAAAACCTACTGTAACAAGAGCACCTAAAAAAACTGAAAGTGTTTTAGTAAGCTCAGAAGCCGACAGGATTCTCGATGCAAATTTTTATAGAAACAAAGGCTCCCTGCCATGGCCTGCTGATGGATTTATTTTAAGCCATCCGGGTAGAAATGTATTGCCGGGTGGAGTTGAATATGATAATCCCGGAGTAAGCATTGGCACAGCAGTTGGCGGATCAGTGAAAGCAATTTTTGATGGCGAGATAACACTGGTAAATTCAATGGATGATAAGCAGGTGGTCTTTATCAGGCATGGAAAATATTTTACCGTGTATAGTAATCTTTCTTCTGCAAATGTTCAAAGAGGACAAAGTGTAAAAACAGGCCAGATTATTGGCAGAGCCGGTGCAAATGATGATGGACAGGGAGAGGTTGATCTTATTATAATGAATGAAAGCAACAATGTAAACCCTGAGCAATACCTGAGAAGAAAATAATCAGTTGATAAAAGTTTTGTATAAAGCCTCATACTCAGGCACAATATTATTTATATCAAATTTCATTGCCTGCTGCAAAGCATTTTCTTTAAATTCTTTTAGTTTTAATTCGTCGGATAAAATGGTAATAGCATTCTTACACATATCGTCTACATCACCCACATCACTTAAAAAACCGCTGTAATTATTTACATTAATTTCGGGCAAACCACCGGCATTCGTTGATATCACAGGAACCGCGGCAGCCATAGCTTCCAGCGCAGCAAGACCAAAACTTTCATTTTCGCTGGGCAATAAAAAAATGTCGGATATGGCGAGTATGTCTTCCATTTGATCCTGCTTACCTAAAAAGCGAATGTCATGATGTGCTGCACTTTCGCGGCACAGCATTTCAATATGAGAGCGCTCAGGCCCATCACCTACAAATAAAAGTTTTGAAGGAATTTCGGCATTCACTTTTACAAAAACTTTTACCACATCATCAACACGTTTTACTTTTCTAAAGTTGGAGGCATGCAATAAAATTTTTTCACCATTAGGCGAAATAACTTTTTTAAATGCATCAATAGGTTTGCGGTTAAATCTTTTTACATCCACAAAATTGTAAATTACCTGGATGTCTTTTTCCATTTTAAAATTGTTGAATGTTTCATCACGTAAATTTTTTGATACAGCAGTGATGGCGTCACTTTCGTTCATGGAAAATGTAACTACAGGCGAATATGTTTTATCTCTTCCTACCAATGTTATATCGGTACCATGCAAAGTTGTTACTACCGGAATTTTTATTCCCTGTTTAGCTAAGATCTGCTTTGCCATATACGCTGCAGAAGCATGTGGTATTGCATAATGCACATGCAAAAGCTCTACATCATTATTTATTATAACATCCACCATAGTGCTTGCCAGTGCGGTTTCGTAAGGAGGATAATCAAATAAAGGGTATGTGGGAACTCTTACTTCGTGATAAAAAATATTTGCATGAAATCCATTCAGCCTTACAGGTTGCTGGTAAGTTATAAAATGAATATTATGACCTTTATCTGCCAAAGCCTTGCCCAATTCAGTAGCTAAAACACCGCTTCCGCCATAAGTAGGATAACATACAATTCCGATATTCATACTTTTTATTTTCAGGTAATGAGGTGCAAAATACTAATTCTTTAATCGCAATTATTGCCTCTTGTCATTATTGGTTAAGTTTGTCAAAAAAAA
>DATCOF010000048.1:0-22340 GCA_036564845.1 Chitinophagaceae bacterium
CAATGTAAATTAAGAGCTGCCTAATTCACTTAATTTTGCAGGATGCTTTTTAAAAAATTCTTCATTGGCTTGTTACTTTTTTTATTTATCAAAATTGAAATAAAAGCACAGGCAGATTCAGTGCCTTTTGCTAAATACACAACGACTGCCGGCAGGGAAAAGTTGTATAATAATAGTGTCAGAACTATCAATAAAAATTTATTGCTTTCACTAAATGATGAAACTGAAAGTTATTGGGAAGATGCATTTTCTTCCATTGAACTTTTAGATTACAAAGCAGACTGGATAAGGAATCGCATAGTATATGCATTTGATTCCGTTCAATACCGAACAACAGGTTTTCAAAGAGCATTACTGGAATTGGTCTACACAGCATATCCAAAACTTTTTGTAAAAAATGCAACAGCGCTGATGCGGCAAACTTCCAACTCTAAAATTTTTGCAATGTGTGCTGAGTATCTTTTGCAAAACAGTAATGATGAAAAAACAATAGCTCTTTTAAAAAAATTATTGATCAACAAAATTAAAAATGCTTCTGACGATGCGATATTAAAAAGTTTATCTTTTAGATTAGAAAATAAAATCACACAGCCTGCTAATAAAATTTTACCACAAATTTTTTCAAAGAATTTTCTTAGCGGCAATGTTGTTATGTACAGCATTCAAAGAAAAGACCGCAATTACCCCGGTATTGTTTTAATAAGAAACAAAGAAGGAAAATTTATAAGAGATAGCGCCGGTAATATTTTTAATGTGCCGCAGCTTGCAAGAAGCATTACCAATCTTCCCGGCTATCTTACCAACGGCAATACGCCACAGGGAATTTTTAGAATGCATGGCTTTGGCATTTCTTCCAGCAGCTTTATTGGTCCCACGACAAATATTCAATTAACGATGCCTGGCGAAACAAGTCTGCAATTATTTATGAAGGATTCTACCATTTCGGATACAGCATGGACAGAAGATTGGTATAAAAAATTATTGCCTCCTACAGTAAAAAATTATTCTCCATTGTATGGTTCTTTTTATGCAGGTAAAGCAGGACGAACAGAGATCATATCTCATGGAACTACTGTAGATCCTGAATATTACAAAGATCAATCGTATTATCCACTAACACCAACACAAGGATGCTTGTGCACAAAAGAATTATGGAGCGGATCAAATGGCAGCAGGGTTTATAGCGATCAGCAAAGGCTTGTAAATGCAATCCAAAGTGCCGGCGGACCTGATGGATATTGTGTGGTAATAGAATTAGATGACAAAAAACAACCGGTAAATATTAATGAAGTTCTTTCCTTCATTCTTAGATCTGAATCGCTTAAATAATTTTTAACTTCACCAACAAACAGAAAATAATTGGCACAAACACCTTTAGCAGAACGGCTTCGTCCAAATACATTGAACGATCTTGTGGGGCAGGAACATCTTACTGGTGAGGGAAGTATTTTGCGTACTGCCATTGAGCAGGGAAAAATTCCGTCAATGATACTTTGGGGCCCACCGGGTGTTGGCAAAACCACCATTGCAAATATTATTGCACATACACTCCATGCATCATTTTATACATTAAGCGCAATTTCTGCCGGCGTAAAAGAAGTAAGAGAAATAATTGAAGAAGCAAGATCAAAAGAAAAAGCAATTTTATTCATTGATGAGATCCATCGTTTTAATAAAGGTCAGCAGGATGCTTTGTTGGGTGCGGTAGAAAAAGGAATCATCACTCTGATCGGCGCTACAACTGAAAATCCTTCCTTCGAAGTTAACAGCGCTTTGCTAAGCCGTTGTCAGGTGTATGTTTTAAAGCCTTTAAATGAAAAGGATCTTATTAAATTATTACACGAGGCAATTGAAAAAGATATTTTTCTAAGAGAAAAAAAAATCGAATTAAAAGAAACAGAAGCACTGCTGAATATTTCCGGAGGTGATGCAAGAAAGTTATATAATCTATTAGAGTTGGTAGCGTCCCAGTTCCCCTCTCCTGAAGGAAAGGGGGTTGGGGGTGAGGTTACTGACACCTTAGTAATGCAGATTGCTCAACAAAAAATTGCTTTGTATGATAAAAAAGGTGAGCAGCATTATGATATCATTTCTGCGTTTATAAAAAGCATGAGAGGCAGCGATCCTAATGGCGCTGTATATTGGCTTGCTCGAATGATTGAAGGCGGTGAAGATGTAAAATTCATTGCACGGCGAATGGTAATATTTTCCAGCGAAGATATTGGCAATGCCAACCCCAATGCTCTTTTGCTGGCTAATACAACTTTTGAAGCAGTAAATAAAATTGGCTATCCCGAGGCAAGAATAATTTTATCACAATGCGCCACATACCTTGCTTCATCAGCAAAAAGTAATGCGAGCTATATGGCCATTGGCGAAGCATTAAATGCCGTAAAACAACATGGCGACCTGCCTGTGCCTTTACACATCCGCAATGCACCAACAAAGCTTATGAAGAATCTGAATTATGGAAAGGATTATAAATATTCTCATTCGGGTAAAGGCAATTTTATTGAGCAGGAATATCTCCCTGAGAAAATAAAAGGCTCAAAATTTTATGATCCCGGCGACAATGCAAGAGAAAATGAACTCAGGAAATTTTTAAAAGAAAGATGGAAAGAGAAATACGGTTATTAAATGTGCATATAACTTGATATTATGTTTATTTCTGCCTTTATAACTGTGAATAATTTGGTTTAAAAGAGGTGAATATTAAAACATAAAAATATTTGGAAAACCTTCCTCTGCGATACTATCTTGTGTATGCAAATGGGGAAGTGAAAATTTGCAAAAAGATTCACTGAACTAAAAGCAAAAGCATCGGGTTAGTAAGAGTACAAGCTTCGGCGAGTATAAAAACAAAACTTGGTGCTTTTTTTATGCCCTTACTTCTCCAATGGCCTAACCGTCCCGGTCTGACTAGTTTTAAGCTACTCATAACCACCTTCACAAAAAATTCTTTTTACACCTTATTCAATCCTATAGTTAATTTGCATAATGAATATTACATGGTCGTGCAAAGCATTTGATACATTATCGCCGGGTGAATTATATTCCATCTTACAATTAAGAAATGAAATTTTTATTGTAGAACAAAACTGTGTTTACCAGGATTGTGATGATAAAGACAGGCAATCATATCATTTTATGGGATGGGAACAAAATAAGCTGGTTGCTTATACGCGTTTAATTCCTGCAGGCGTTGCATACAATGAAATATCTATCGGCCGTGTAGTAACATCACCTTCGGTAAGAGGTAACAAAGTTGGTAAAGAGCTTATGCGGCTGTCTATCGAAAAACTGCATGAACTATTTGGAAAGAGTAAAATAAAAATAGGCGCACAATTATACCTCAAAAGCTTTTACGAATCACTTGGTTTTGTACAAAGCAGCGAGGTTTATTTAGAAGACGGCATAGAACATATAAAAATGATCCTCAATTAATCCACTCTGAGGCAATAAAAAGTTAAAATACATCGTTATCTCTCCACTGGGCATTAGGTTATTTTAATAAATATAATAATGGTTTAATTCCCTGTGGTTTTTATTATAAAAAAATCTTTAAAAAGACAAATCTGAACTCCTTATGAAAAAACGTTTACCAACCGTTTTTAAAAATACTTGTTGCGTTCTCATACTTAGCTTTTTATTTTCTGTAAAAAGCTCTTCTCAAAGTTTAATATTTCAACCAGGCAATGTAATATGGGAAGTCGGCATTAATGTTGGTCCATCTTTCTTTTTAGGCGACCTGGGAGGAAACGCCGGTAAAGGAACAAGGTTTTTAAAAGACCTGAACCTACAATTCACCAATATAATGAAAGGCGGTTTTGTTGCTGCTTATCCTTCTGACTGGTTAGGCTTTCGCTTATCTGCGCAGATAGGAACGCTTGAAGCAGATGATGCAGCCGTTAACACAAAAGGAGTTGATGAATTATGGCGCAAACAAAGAAACCTTGACTTTAGGACAAATATTTCTGAAGTATATGTTGCCGCTGAAATATTTCCTTTAATGTTATTTAATGCAATCGCAGAAAGTAATCCGCGGCTGCGTCCTTATGGCGTAATTGGCATTGGAATGTTCCACTTTAATCCGCAAGGCTCTCTTACAGATGCCAATGGAAATAAGACTTGGTATTATCTTCACCCGTTGCGTACCGAAGGTGAAGGCATGGCAGAATATCCTAATAGAAAACCATATTCGTTAACCCAATATAATATACCAATGGGTGGGGGATTAAAATATTTTTTATCAGACAGGTTTAATATCAGCTCTGAAGTTTTATACAGAAAATCTTTTACAGATTATATCGATGATGTAAGCACAAATTATATTGATCCAGCTCTATTCGATAAATATCTTTCCCCATCTGATGCAGCAATTGCACGCCAGATACATGATAAAGTTTATGGAATTGTAACACCCGGCGTTACAAGGTATGCTCCGGGAACACAAAGAGGAAACTCAAAACAGGACGATGCTTACTTTTCGTACCTGCTAAAGTTTGGTGTTAGGTTAGGTTCAATTTATGAAAATGATATTCAAAGAAAAGCAGCACATCAATTAAGATGTCCGGCTAAGTTTTAAAAAATAAATATGAACACTGTAGTTAAAGCAAAATATTTTTTATTAAGAAATGCATTACTGTTTGTTGTGTGCTTTTTGTTAACAGCATTCGTAAGCAGATCTAATAAAAAAACGGTTTCAAATACTGATACAATTGTAAATGTTATACAGGAAAATAGTGGCCTGACAGTATCAGTGAAAACGACAAAAAATATCAATGTACATTTTTACATATTTACTGTAGAAGGAAGACTGGTAAAGGAATTAAATATTTATGGATCAAAAAAGATCAGCATAACACCATTGGAAAAAGGCATTTATATCTATGACTTTTTTAGCAATGACGAAAGATTAAAAAATGGAAAAATAGAATTAAGATAATTAAAGCTGTTGTTCATCTATGAGTAACATACGGCAAAGTGTACAATAAAAGTTAAGCCCCGGAAAACGATACATATTCATGTGTAACGTGAACCCCTGAAACCACATTCTTATTAACTTTGTTGCTACGCTTTGCCATATTTTTTTTAATATTTTTTACCGCCGAAGAAGGAGTTAATGGAGTTAACGCAAAGAAAAATTGTAAAAAGTTTTTCGAAATAGTGCACCCACAATAAGTAAAACAACTAAGCAACACTTTTATGCCGGGTATTTTATCACTTTTAAAGTTCGTAAGATTTCTCCGGAACTGTTAGTATAAAATTTTTTGGATCACTTTGCTTTACACCAAACATCGGCTAAAATAATTCCATAAGCGTTATCCCTGTTAGGATCAGTTGATGTTCCGTATTGTACAACTTTTATTCTTTCAACTGTTATCTCGTATCCTGATAATACCTGGCAAACATTTTCTGCAAATTCCTTTTGTGAATATTGAATAAAAAACACACAATAATCAACACTCAATATTCAAATATAAACTACTCCATATCATAACCAATTGGCGAACCTGGTGGCATTGGCTCAGGAACAAATGGTTTGCCTTCCAAACGATTTTTTATTCTTTCTAATGTTAGTAATAAATATCCTCTTGTTGTTGTATTTGAAGAAGGCAATTGTTTGGTTGCATAATTTTTTATGTCATCGATAGCTTTTGTTATTGCCGCATTGGTTGCAAAAGAAATATCAGTATTTAAAGAAACGCCCAATAAATAAGATAATAAAAGTTGCTCATTCTGCTGAAGTATCAAACCTTCTAAACCCTTTATTCGTGGTGCTTTCCACGTTTTATCCATCAATACATTTATCATTTCATCAATACCCAAACCATTATTCTCAGCCTGGTATTGTACCATCCTGTTCAACCGTGAAGGATTAAATAAAAATGATAAGGAAAAATCAGCAGCGCTTTCTGCAGCGGCTAAAGGATCAAATGCCAAACCTGTTCTGCGGTTAAATAATTCTTTTGAATATTCATATCCTGCAGGACGCGGAGGAATTAATTTTATAATCTTATCCGGCAATGCCAAAAATTTCGGATCGATACAATCAACAACAATGTTCAATGCGTTTAACTGTTCCTGTTTGGTAAGCGGTCGTGTAATAAATTGTCCATCCCCTTTTAAAGCATAAGAATAATTTAAACCACCAACCTGTTTGGTAACCGCTTCCAATTGATAACGATGAAAAAGATAAATGGGCACCAACACATCTTCTATCATCGCCATTGGTGTTCCTTTTACAATATTGTTCTCGCCAAATTGTGACAATGCTTTTTCGCGGATCTTCATTACATCTTTTAATCCGCTCACAGGATCTTTTCCTACATCCCATAAATGCGCAGCGGGATGCAGGCCTGCAGGGTCTCTTGCATCACGATCAGAAATAAATGTCAATCCATTTTTTGCTGCATCGGTTAAAATTTTATTTAATGCAGTTGCTTCATTTGTGCCGGCAGCAAAATCAGAATAGCCATACGTAATTGTTACTTTATCCCAATCACCAATTTGATTTGTGTAGGCATCACTAAGATCGAGCTCCCCTTTATTATTTATACCAACAACAGGTGATGGATAATCCATAACGCTTGCCCTGCCTTGTATGCTTGCAATATAATTATGCATCAGCCCAAGTGTATGACCAATCTCATGCGCAGCCAATTGTTTAAGTCTTTGCAAAGACATCTTAAGCATTTTATTATCAGCAGGAACTCCATTTTCAAATGGCGATAACAATCCCTGTGCGATCATATAATCCTGGCGAACACGCAAAGAGCCTAATGTTACATTGCCTTTTATTATTTCGCCAGTGCGTGGATCAACAACTGCTGCACCATAGGACCAGCCTCGCGTTGAGCGATGAACCCAGTTTACCATGTTGTAACGAATATCCATCGGGTCTGCATCTTCCGGTAAAATTTTTACCTGGAAAGCATTTATATATCCTGCTGCTTCAAATGCCTGGTTCCACCATTTTGCTCCTTCCAGCAATGCACTGCGAATGGGTTCGGGTGTGCCATTATCCAGATAATAAATAATTGGTTTTTCGGGTTCGCTCATTGCTGCATTAGGATCTTTCTTTTGCAACCGATGACGAATGATAAACATTTTATTTATTGGTTCAGTAACCGGAGTGCTGTAATCAAAATAAGAAACAGGAATAAAACCTGAACGTGCATCAAATAAACGTGGCTTGAAATTACTATCGGGCAATTGCACAAACGAATGATGTATGCGCAATGTTATCGCATCACCAACAGGTGCAACTGAAGAAACAAGATTGCCGGGCCTTGCATCTCTTGTAACAAAAGTTATAGTTGTTTCCAATTCAGTGTTCTGCGGAAAATTTTTTGTGCGTGGAAAATACATTGCAGATCTTGAAAGATCAATACTGTAATTTCCCTGCTTGCTATTTTGCAAACGATTGGCAACCTGCATAGCATCTCTCATAAAGAAGGCTGTTGCATCTACCAATACACTTCCTTTGGTTTCTGCTTCTGCTGTAAAGCCCCACAACGTAGACTGGGCAAAGGATTGCTCAACTGCTCTTTTTTCAGCAGGATCATTTGTAATCGCACGAAAATCATAATTGGGCTGCACCATTAAAATTTTATTTCCCACCCGGGTGAATTTAATAATGGAAGTAGTGCCTAACAATCCTCGGTCTAAACCAATATCGTTAGAGCCTAAGCCAGCAGGCAAAGAAGTCTGGTATAATATTTCTGAATCAAGTTTATTTATTTCAAGCCATACCTTTCCTGCACTTTCATCCCAATAAAATTTTATAAACCCGGGATACAATTTTAAGTTCTTTGTTTTGTCCTCTATAGAAGGTAGTGTTTGCGGCTTTGTATAAAAAGGAAGGCACAAAAGCAATAGCAGTAAATATTTCATGAGACGAGTTTTGTATCTCACAAAATACAAAGATTCAAATTGAGAAAAAAAAATTGGCGTAGATCTACCGCAGAGAACAGGAGATAAAAGAGTTTGCGCAGAGTTTATCTTTCTCTGCGAAAACTCATGTCACTCTTTTCTCTGCGGTGAAGAATAATTTGGAAGTATACAAAAATGATAATTTAAAATCCTTACTAAAAGAAGATAGAATGAGATAGTAAAATCAAAACGAAGTTTTTAGAGTATTTTTATTGTCCGATTGATTGCTGCTTTTTTTATTTCTATTAATTTTTTACACAATGGATAACCAGGCTTTACGGGGATTGCAGCATTTTAAAAATTATGTTGGCATAAAATTTCAACTGTACAATAGTTTATTCACTTCATTGCCATTTCACAGGATTGAAAAAACAGGAATTCTCTTATCCCTGTTTTTAAATAATTGTGAAGAAGGATACAAAAAGAAATTAAGCCCCACAGAAATAGTTGAAGACTTTTTTGTTAAGCATACTACCTACGCTAATCAGTCAGAAAAACTTGACATCCTTTTTCGTTTTATCCAGTTTGTAGAAAGGCAGGTGGTTTTATTTGATGCATTGGAAGATGCTGCTTTTACGCAGGTAGAGGATGTTAATGGCGCCGGAACGCTGAAGCAACTGGAGATGGAAGTAATTCAAAACAAAAAAGAAGAAGCGTTATCAAAAAAGCTGGAAGATTTTTGTATCCGTATGGTGCTTACTGCACACCCTACACAATTTTATCCGGGTTCTGTTTTGGGTATCATCAATGATCTTTCAAGATCAATTGCTGAAAACAATACATCACAAATAAACATGTACCTGCAGCAATTAGGCAAAACACCTTTTTTTAAAAAAGAAAAACCTTCACCTTATGATGAAGCAGTAAGTTTGATCTGGTATCTGGAAAATGTTTTTTATGCAGCAGCCGGCAGAATAATTTCATTTATTAAAACCCAGTTTCCAGAATCCATTCATCCAAACAACCCAATAATTAATATGGGCTTTTGGCCCGGTGGCGACAGGGATGGAAATCCGTTTGTAACAACGGATATTACTTTAAAAGTTGCCGATGCTTTAAGAGGAGCAATTATTAAATGTTATTACCTGGATATACGAAGACTAAGGCGCAGGCTCACTTTTAAAGGAGTAGATATTATTTTATCAGAACTGGAAACACAATTGTATGATAATATTTTTATCCCGGGTCATCGCACATCGCTAACCAAAAATGATATACTTGATTCATTAAATAAGATGAAAGAAATTCTTATTTATCAGCACAACGGTTTATTTCTTCACCTGGTAAATAATCTCATAAATAAAGTGCAGGTTTTTGGATTACACTTTGCTTCGCTTGATATCCGCCAGGAAAGTTCTGTTCACAATATTGTGTTGGATGAAATTGCATCAGAAAACAAAATTCTTCCTGCTGATTATTCAACATTCAGTAATGAAAAAAAGATAGATATTCTTACTCATAATGAAAATGTTTTGCCTGATCATGAATATAAATCTGCAATTGTAAATGATACTATCAATACCATTAAAGCAATTAAATTAATTCAAAATTATAATGGAGAATCAGGATGCAACCGATATATAATCAGTCAATGCAATTGTGCTTTGAATGTAATGGAAGTGTATGGCTTGTTTATTTTATGCGGATGGAAAAAAGAGGAAATGAATATTGATATCATTCCATTATTTGAAACAATAGACGATCTTCAAAATGCAGCAACTATTTTTAAAATTTTGTATGAGAATAAAGAATATAAAGAGCATTTAAAAAGAAGAAAGAATCACCAAACAATTATGCTTGGCTTTTCTGACGGCACAAAAGACGGCGGATATTTAATGGCCAACTGGAGCATTTATAAAGCGAAAGAACAACTCACATCCATTTCAAAAGAATATAATATTGATGTAATTTTCTTTGATGGCCGCGGTGGACCGCCTGCCCGTGGAGGTGGAAAAACGCACAAGTTCTATGCATCGATGGGCAAAAATATTTCTAACAAAGAAATACAATTAACCATCCAGGGACAAACCGTAAGTTCAAACTTCGGAACAATTGACTCTGCGCAATTTAATATTGAGCAATTGATACATGCAGGTATCAGCAACGAGCTTTTTAGCAACCGCAACATTACTTTGCAAAAAGAAGAAGAAACATTACTGGAGGAATTGTCGAATGAAAGTTTTAAATCTTACAACAGTTTTAAAAATCATCCAGACTTTGTAGATTACTTATCACACATAAGTCCTTTAAATTTTTACAGCGAAACAAACATCGGCAGCCGTCCTGCAAAGCGCAGTGGTAAAAATAAATTAGACTTGAAAGATCTGCGGGCAATTCCTTTTGTTGGTGCATGGAGCCAGCTTAAGCAAAATGTAACAGGCTTTTACGGTGTTGGTACTGCCTTACAAAAATTAGAAAAAGAGGGTAAGTTTAACCAGGTAAAGTCTCTGTATCAAAATTCGTTATTTTTTAAAACCCTTATGGATAATTGCGAAATGACAATGAAGAAATGCTTCTTTCCATTAACCGAATATTTATCCAAAGATGATAAATACGGAGAGATATGGAATATGATCTTCCATGAATATACGATCACAGAAAAATATCTTTTTCTATTGAGTGGTAAAAATGAATTGATGGCTGATTATCCTGTTGAGCAATTATCAATCGGCATGAGAGAAAAAATTGTTTTGCCAATATTAACCATTCAGCAATTTGCTATTGCGCAAATACGTAAAATAGAAAAAGAGATGGTGAATGATCCTTTAAAAGATACGTATCAAAAACTGGTGATACGCTGCTCATTTGGAATTATAAATGCAGGAAGAAATTCTGCATAACAATAGAGTGTTTGCTTAATCGCAAAAAGCCCTCCATAGAAATAGAGAGCTTTTAATGATTGCTGCTAAATGAAAAGTTTGAATTAAGATTTAAAATTAAAATTTGTATACGGCTGCTATTAAAAAATTACTACCTGTTTTTGTACCTGCACCATTTGATTTTGCATAAATTTCTTTGCTGGCATTTTCAAACCTAAACTCAGGAATGATCACAAGGTTATCAATTCTAAAGTTTGCTGAAAGTGTTGTTTCAAAAACGCTTCCGCCACCGGGGATTGCCGCAAATACATTTTGTTGTTTTTCATCATTGAAATATTCTGTACGAAGTGTAAGTCCAAATAAATTGGCAGGATCATAATTAAAATAAAGACCACTGCCCCACCAGTTTTGAGAAGTTCCGTATTTGCCTGCCTGTTGATATTTATTAAAAGCAATGCTTCCGCAATAAGCCATATTGAATTTGTCATTTAATTTTAATGTGAACATTGCTTCCAGTTGAGACACCTTGGCAGAATCACTGGGACGCTGACCGGAAAAATAATTTATGTATGATTTGAACTTGTTATTAGGGGTAAAGGTGTACTGAGCAATAAAATACTTCTTGCTTCCCGCAGGAGCTACTTTATAATCATTGGGATTAGCAACCCCTAACATGAATCCATGTTTACCAAACGTAGCGTCAGCCTTCAAACCAGTGTGGAAAAACGGCCCGGATGTGAACATATAAGACATGCTATAATTTCTATTAATGTCAGGTTCAAATACTTCATAATTAAAATAGGTAGCCCATTCACCGGCAGTAAACTTTATATCTTTCCATGGCGAATAAGAAACATATAATTGCCTGATGGCAGCACGGGTACCTGCATCATTGTATGAAAATTCTTCAGCCCGTTTGCCAAACGCAAGCTCGGCTACCATATCTAATTTACTTGTGGTATGTTCAATCTTTAATCTGGCAGCCCCCAGCTCGAAAGAATTATGCGAATTAGTGAAACTTGTTTTATTATTTCCGGCCTGTTTATTAAAATCATATTTATAATAAACATCTACAGATCCGGAAATAACTGTTTTGGGTTTGGATTCTTCCCCGGCAGTAGCTCCTGCGTTAGTAGAGTCAGTATTGATTTCCTCAAGTTTGTTTGTTTGTGCAACAGCAAAATAAAATAGATTCATCGCAACGCATGACGTCAAAAATTTTCTTAACATTGTTCTATATTTAAAGGTTCAATTGAGAGGGTATAGCTTAATTAACTTTTCTCAGAAGTTAATTGTTTCGGCTATACCCTTTTCTTCTTCAGTCAAAGCACCATTATGCCTTACCAGTAAAGTGCCTTGCAAATATTTTTCATTGTGTTGTGAAGCATCCAATCCCATTTCTTCATCAGCTTTACTTACCCTCATTGGTAATACAAAATTGATGAATTTAAAAATTCCATAAGAAACAGTGAAGCTATATGTAACCACAATTGCTAACGCTTTAAGCTGTGTAAAAAAGAATGCAGGATTTCCGTAAAACAATCCATCATTACCTCCGCTATTTACATTCTTACTTGCAAAAATCCCTGTCATTATTATCCCAACCATACCACCAATCCCATGACATGGGAAAACATCCAGTGTATCATCTAATCTTGATTTAGATCTGTAATGAACTGCAACATTTGATATAAGGGCAGCAACGGCGCCAATAAAAATACTTTGTGGTATTGCTACAAAACCTGCAGCCGGAGTTATGGCAACAAGCCCAACAACTGCACCAATGCAGAACCCGAGTACAGAAGGTTTTTTACCTTTTAATACATCAAAGAACATCCATGCTAAACCCGCTGCTGCGGCCGCAGTATTGGTAGTTGCAAATGCAGAAACAGATAAGGCATTTGCGCCACCTGCAGATCCTGCATTAAAGCCAAACCATCCAAACCATAGTAAGCCTGTACCGATAAGAACATAAGGAATATTAGCAGGAGGAATTTCTTTATTTTCTAAATGAACTTTTCTGCGTTTTAAAACCAGTGCACCTGCTAAAGCCGCACAACCTGCAGAAATATGTACAACAGTTCCTCCGGCAAAATCAAGTACGCCCATTTTAAATAAAAATCCTTCGGGATGCCAAGTCCAATGTGCTATGGGAGCATATACAAATAAGCTGAACAAGACAATAAATAATATATAAGAAGCGAAACGTATTCTTTCTGCTACTGCGCCAACTACAAGGCTTGGTGTTATTATCGCAAACATCAACTGGAAGAGCGCAAATAATGTTAGGGGGATTGTTGGCGCAAGACTCCATGGAGCACCGGAAGCAACACCCTTAAAGAAAAGGTGTGTCATAGGATTACCGATAAAACCACCAATAGAATCCCCGAAACAAAGGCTATAACCAACAGTAACCCATAAAATACTTACAATACCGGTGGCTACAAAACTTTTGATCATTGTAGAAAGAACGTTTTTCCTGTGAACCATTCCGCCATAAAAAAAGGCGAGGCCGGGAGTCATTAAAAAAACAAGGGCTGTAGCTACAATTATCCAGGCAATATCTGCAGGGGAGTATTTTCCTCCATCAATAAAATTCTGGATTGAAGGGACGAATAATGCAGCGATGGCAACAATCATTAAAATCAAGAATGGTGTAGCATCTTTTAATCTGATCTTTCTCATATTTTTTGTTTTATTTATTCAAATTTATACAAAAAAGACATAACTGTAACATATTATAGAATATATAATAAATTATAATATATTTTAAACAAATTACATTATACTGTTTATCATATAACTAAGATTAAATAATAGTTTTCTACATAATTAATGTGGAAATTATTATCATATACTTATTTAATATAATGTATTAGGACAAATAGAGCTTCGCAGGTATTTTTCCCTTAGTCCTTAAAGATGTGAGAATTTTAAAGTTGCTCTAAAATGTTAGTATCGCGGGATTCAAGTAATGAATAACTCATAAGGTATTCATCAACTTTTCGGGCACACTCTCTGCCTTCAGAAATGGCCCACACAACAAGGGATTGGCCACGACGCATGTCGCCGGCAGTAAATATTTTAGGGATATTTGTATGATAGGAGTTTTCCGCAGCCTTTACATTTCCTTTTTCATCCAATTCAATTTCTAACTGGTTTAACAAACCTTCATGTTGAGGATGTACAAATCCCATTGCAAGCAAAGCAAGTTCACATGGGATCTCTACTTCGCTTCCGGGTACTTCAATAAATTGCGCAGGCTTATTATCTTCTGTAAATTTCCATTCAAGGTCAACAATTTTTAGTGCTTTGAGATTTCCATTTTCATCTCCAATAAATTCTTTTGTTGCAATAGCCCAATGACGTTGTACTCCTTCCTCGTGCGAACTTGAAGTTTTTAATATCATAGGATAGGTTGGCCAGGGCATAAAATCCGTCCTGTCTCCGGGGGGCTTTGGCATTAATTCAAATTGTGTAACAGATAATGCTTTGTGCCTGTTTGAAGTTCCAACACAATCACTACCTGTATCGCCTCCACCAATTACAACCACGTTCTTACCGGTTGCTATAATATCAGCAATTTCTAATTTTTTGTTGGCTACTTTGTTGTTTTGCAGGGTTAAAAAATCCATAGCAAAATGAACTCCATTCAAATCTCTTCCAGGAATATTCAAATCTCTTGGAATGGTAGAACCTCCAGCTAAAACGATTGCATTATTTTCTCTAAGAAGATCATTTATATTGATCATTTTTCCTACTTCAGCGTTACATCTAAAAACAATTCCTTCTTCTTCCATTAATTGTATTCTTCTGTCAATTACCCATTTTTCTAATTTAAAATCAGGGATACCATATCGCAATAATCCTCCGAGAGCATCATCTCTTTCATACACAACCACAGTATGTCCTGCATAATTTAATTGTGAAGCAGCAGCCAGCCCTGCAGGACCTGAACCAACAATGGCAATTTTTTTTCCTGTTCTGATATGAGGTATAACAGGTTGTACATAACCTTTATCAAAAGCGATTTCTATTATGTGCTTTTCTATTTCTTCAATGGTGACTGCGGGTGCATTAATACCCAGTACACATGAGGACTCACACGGAGCCGGACAGATGCGCCCGGTAAACTCAGGAAAATTATTTGTTGAGGAAAGTATTTCATACGCTTCCTTCCAGCTTTTACGGAATACTGCATCATTAAATTCAGGAATTACATTTCCTAACGGGCAGCCGCTGTGACAAAAAGGAACTCCACAATCCATACATCGTGCAGATTGTTGGTTTAGTTTTTCATCAGAATATCTTTCTATAAATTCATCATAATCATTTACTCTTTCCTGCGGTGGACGCTTTACAGGAAGCTCTCTTTCAAATTGTAAAAAGCCTGTTATCTTATTCATACCCTCTTACTCCCGAAGGAAATTTTTTGTGTTATAAAAATTAATTTTAAAATATTACTTAAACTCTTTTACGATTGAAGTGTTCATTTTTTCTTTGAGCACTTTTTTATAATCTTTTGGAAAAACCTTTACGAAATTTTTAAGCTGGTTTTCAAAATCATTAAGTAAAAATTTTGCGACGGTGCTGTTAGTATATTGATAATGCTTGCTTATCATTTCATGTAAAAACCTTTCATCATCCTCTTCCAGTTTATCAAGATCAACCATGGCCTTATTACACATTATATCAAGATTATGTTGCACATCATATATGTATGCAATTCCACCGCTCATTCCTGCTGCGAAATTTCTACCAGTTTCCCCAATGATGATAACATTTCCGCCAGTCATGTACTCACAACCATGGTCGCCAACGCCTTCTACCACTACATTTGCGCCGGAATTGCGAACAGCAAAGCGCTCACCTGCTTTACCCCTTATAAAAACTTCTCCTGATGTTGCACCATACAAGGCAACATTGCCAACAATAATATTTTCTTCGGGAACAAAGCCTGCATTCTTTGATGGATAGATAATTAGTTTAGCGCCACTTAATCCTTTACCAAAATAATCATTGGCATCTCCCTCAAGTTCGTGTGTAATTCCTTTGGTGTTGAAAGCAGCAAAACTTTGCCCTGCGGTACCGGTGAATTTAAAATGAATAGTATCTACAGGTAAGCCACCTGCTTTATATTTTTTGGTAATTTCATTTGATAGAATTGTTCCTGTTGTTCTGTCTGTATTTTTTAAAGTAAATTCTGCAAATATTTTTTCCTGATTTTCAAGAGCAGGTTGTGCGGCCTTTAATAATTCCCAGTCAAGCACTTCACTTAATCCATGATCCTGTTCTTCTGATTTGTACAACCCTGTATATTTTAATGCAGGTTGTTTATAAAGTATAGGGGACAGATCAACATTGCTATATTTCCAGTGATCAATATTTTCTTTCTTTTCTAAATAATCAACCTGGCCTACCATTTCATTGATCGTTTTAAAGCCAAGTTCAGCCATTATTTCTCTAAGTTCTTCAGTTAAAAATTTAAAGAGATTTACAACATGATCCGCTTCACCTGTAAATAATTTTCGCAGATTTTTATCCTGTGTTGCAACACCAACAGGGCATGTATTGAGGTGACACTTACGCATCATGATACAACCTTCAACAATCAACGCGGCAGTTGCTACGCCCCATTCTTCTGCACCAAGCAAAGTTGCAATCGCAATATCACGACCGGTTTTTAATTGACCATCCGTTTGTACAACTACCCTGCTTCTTAATTTATTTTTTACAAGTGTTTGATGAGTTTCTGCAAGACCTAATTCCCATGGCAAGCCTGCATGCTTTATGGAACTTATCGGCGATGCACCGGTTCCTCCATCATGACCGGAAATTAAAATCACATCTGCTTTTGCTTTTGCAACGCCTGCTGCAATTGTTCCTACGCCTGCTTTGGATACAAGCTTTACATTTATCCTTGCTTTTCTGTTTGCATTTTTAAGATCAAAAATTAATTGTGCAAGATCTTCAATTGAATAAATATCATGATGCGGTGGCGGTGATATTAATCCAACACCGGGTGTCGCATGACGAACTTTACCTATCCACTCATCTACTTTATCTCCGGGTAATTGCCCGCCTTCGCCGGGCTTTGCACCCTGTGCCATTTTTATCTGCAGTTCATCGGCTTCGGTTAAATACAAACTGGTTACACCAAATCTTGCAGAAGCAACTTGTTTAATTGCGCTTCGCATTGAATCGCCATTCGGTAATTTTTCGTAACGGCTTTCATCTTCACCGCCTTCGCCTGTATTACTTTTTCCGCCAATCCTGTTCATGGCGATAGCCAGCGTGGTATGGGCTTCCCACGAAATTGAACCAAACGACATTGCGCCTGTTGCAAAACGTTTGTAAATATTTTCTGCAGGTTCTACTTCATCAATTGAAATGGAAGGACGATTATGTTTGAACTGAAATAAACTTCTTAGTGTTACCGCCTTTTCACTTTGATCATTTACAAGCTTTGAATATTTTTTGAAAGTATTATAGTCATTCAGTCTTGTAGAATATTGAAGTAAGTGAATGGTTTGCGGATTGAATAAATGAAACTCACCCTTTCTTCTCCATGAATAAATTCCACCGGCCTGCAATCCGTTTACCGGCATACTTGATTTGGTGAAAGAGAAAAAATGTTTAGACAATGTTTCTTTCGCGATCTCGTCAAGACCCATTCCTTCGATTCTTGAAATAGCTCCTGTAAAATATTTATCAACAACAGATTTATTTAAACCTATGATCTCAAAAATTTGCGCACCCTGGTAAGACTGCAGTGTTGAGATTCCCATTTTTGAAAACACTTTTAGCAAGCCATCACAAATTGCTTTTATATAATTTTTTCTTAGCTCATGCCATGAAAGATCTGTTTTTAAAGATCCGTTAGTTTTCATATTCCTGATAGATGCCAATGCCAAATAAGGATTAATTGCTGTAGCGCCGAACGCCATCAAACAAGCAAAGTGATGAACTTCCCAGGCTTCGCCGGTCTCTATTACCAAACCAACCTGGCCTCGTAAATTTTTTCTTATAAGATGATGATGAACCGCTGCAGTGGCTAACAAAGAAGGAATAGGTGCATGCTCAGAATCTATTGCCCTATCGGTTAATATCAAAACTTCAAATCCATCTTCAACCGCATCAACAGCGTACCTGCATAAGCGATCTATCCCTCTTTGCAGTGAACCCGGTTTACCATCAGCCATAAAATATGTCTGCAAAGTTTTTGCCTGGAATATACCCGTATCAATGCTGCGAAGCTTTTCAAGCTCACCACTTTTAAGAATAGGATGCTTTAATGCTACACTATGGCAATGCTTTGGATCTTCATCCAATAAGTTTCCATTATTTCCTACAAACGTAACAAGGCTCATCACTAGTTGCTCTCGTATCGGATCAATCGGCGGATTGGTAACCTGCGCAAATAACTGTTTAAAATAACTGCTTAAATGTTGTGGCTGATCACTGAGGATAGCCAGCGGAACATCAGTGCCCATCGAGCCTATGGGTTCTTTTGCATCTAAAGCCATGGGTGTAATGATAGCATCAATATCCTCACGGCTATAACCAAATGCCTTTTGATATTTTAAAACTGAATCATCAGAAAGATGTGTGAACGTTACTCTTGGCTCATCTAATTCATCAAGCCGTATCTTATATTTATTTAGCCACTCTTCATAAGGTTTTTGAGAACATATTTGTTGCTTCAATTCTTCGTCACTTATAATTCTTCCGTTCTCAAGATCTACAACAAACATTTTTCCAGGCTGCAATCTTCCTTTTTCTTTGATAAGTTCGGGAGCTATTGGCAGCACTCCTGTTTCGGAAGCCATGATAACTCTGTCATCAGTAGTAAGACAATATCGTGAAGGACGCAATCCATTTCTATCCAGTGTTGCGCCGATTATTTTTCCATCTGTAAATGTTATAGAAGCCGGACCATCCCAGGGTTCCATGAACGACGCATGAAATTCATAAAAAGCTTTTTTAACCGGATCCATTTGCTCGTTACCATCCCACGCTTCCGGTATCAGCATCATCATAACATGCGGCAATGAACGTCCGCACAACAACAGCAATTCTATCATATTATCCAGGCATGCCGAATCTGATTGTCCTTCTTCTACAACCGGCAAAAGCAGATCCATTTCCTCTTTTGTAAAATAAGGAGAAGTAAAATTTCTTTCGCTCGTTCTAAGCCAGTTTAAATTTCCCTGTAAAGTATTTATCTCTCCATTGTGTGCAATGTAACGGAATGGCTGCGCCAACTTCCACGAAGGAAAAGTGTTGGTAGCAAAACGGGAATGTATCAAACCAAATGCTGAAACAATTCTTTTATTACTAAGGTCTGGAAAATAATTTCTTAGTTGAAGGCTTGTAAGTTGGCCTTTATAAATAACTGTTTTGTAAGACAACGACACAACATAAAAACCAACAGCATCTTTTTTTACCGTGTTGTTTATTGTTTGTGTGGAGTAATTTCTTAATACAAATAATTTGCGTTCAAAATCATCACGGTTATTAATATGATCAGGACATGCAATAAAAACCTGTTCAATTTCAGGTTCTACCGATAATGCTGTAAGCCCGATGTCATCAGCGTTTACAGGCACTTTGCGATAACCCAAAATTTCTAATCCGACTTTTTCTGCAGAGCGATTAAAAATGTCGCGGCATTCTTCTTTTAAGCGGATATCTTTCGGGAAAAATAAAACACCCACACCGTACTTGCCAAAAGAAGGCAAATGAATACCAAGTTTTAAACATTCATCAAAGAAAAATTCATGCGGAGTTTGAATGAGAATACCTGCACCATCACCGGTATTGGCCTCACAACCGCAGGCGCCGCGATGCTCCATGTTTTCCAAAATAGTTAAGGCATCAGAAACTATCTGGTGGCTCTTATTGCTTTTTATATTAGCAACAAAGCCAACACCACATGAGTCATGTTCAAATTGAGAAGAGTATAAACCTTTACCTGCCATATATAAATTAAATAATTAAAATTGTTTGATAGTTTTTCATTTTAACAGCAGGCAAATGTTGTATACAAATGTATTCCTGCTGTCATCCCTTTTAGTGCAAAAAAATGCAAATCATATCCTTCCGAAATTATCTTTTAAAAACCGAATAATAAATTTAAATATGAAGTGATTTTACACTGAGCAACTGTTGATATTCACCTTAAAAGGCATGATGGTAAAGCATTTGAGCGATTATCAATTACAATGTCCAAAAGTGTATATAAAAAAAGCTACATATATTGGCCCGGCGGCCTCACCGTTTTTATTTGCGGACCGGGAATGGTTTTTATGGGCTGGTAATTTTTTGGGTTACGGGCATTTGTTTTTAATGGGAGCATCGTGGAGTTTATCCTGAGTTTATCGAAGGGTCACTTACTTGTGCTTGTAGATTTTTTTGAGCAGCTTTCATCTTAGCAATTGAGTCTGGTGGCATTTTATGGGATGATTTTAAATATCTTTATTATAATCCTTGTGAGTCATTAAGAAAAATAGATGCAACATATCACATCATTTAAAGATGGAATTGAAAAAACTATAGGCTCAAAAATTTTATCCGCGGTTATATTTGATCGAGACTATAGATCAGAAAATGAAGTGAAAGAAGAACAAAAAGATTTAAAAAACGGAAATCATTTTGCTCACATACATTCATGCAAAGAAATAGAAAACTTTTTATTAATACCTGAATCCATAGAGAAGGCAATTCAAGATCGGATAAAGGAATCCAATAGTAGAACAGGGAAGGCAACTGTGTTTGATGGAAACATTCATGAAATATTAGATGCAATTTCAAACGAGTTTAAATATAAGTGTCAGGCTCAATTACAGTCTCATAGATTGAAATATGAAAAAAGTGTAAACCCTAGAAATGATGAATCTACTATAACTGAAAATATTCTTAAAGAATTTGAATCACAATGGAGAGACATTAACGAAAGGCTACTAATAGTCCCTGGCAAGGAATTTCTTTCAGCATTGAATACACGATTACAGAATGATTACAAAATCACAATAACAGCTGCTAACATCATAAATAGCTTGCCAAAAATTGCTGTTCCAGAAGAATTAAAAATCTTAATTGATGAAATAGAGAATTTTAGAAAAATCCCCCTTCAGGAATAATTTTACCATATAATAAATGTTGCCCAAAAAATCTTCGCCGTTGTTGGTCTTGTGACCAACATTCTTCGCTTCAATAAAAGCAGCCCAAAGAATCTGCAAGTACAAGTGAGTGACACAACGATGATGCTATGAAAAACTAAAACCGGTAACCAAATATTTTATTGCATAACACAAACCCAATTATTATTCTGCTGTTTTAATTATCCTGAAAGTAAGATTGATGCGTGGGCTGATGGGTTTGGCGGTTTTAGGAATTTGATATTCCCTATTATGGCCAATGTTGGCAAGTCTGGCAGCAAAGTCACAGTAAAAAATAAAAAGTTCTTTGATAGATTATTATAGAAACCTCAATAATGACCTTTGCATTTAGCAATGAGAATTTGATCATCAGAAATTTTGTAAACAAGGCGGTGTTCCTGGTTAATGCGGCGGCTCCAATACCCGGCCCAATTTCCTCTTAATGGTTCAGGTTTGCCAATGCCTTTAAAAGGGTCCCGGTCAATATCCCGGATCAACTCCTTAATGCGATTGATGATTTGAATATCGGTTTCAAACCATTCATTATATTCAGTA
The DNA here is from genome assembly GCA_036564845.1 of Chitinophagaceae bacterium. Classification (GTDB taxonomy): domain Bacteria; phylum Bacteroidota; class Bacteroidia; order Chitinophagales; family Chitinophagaceae; genus Ginsengibacter. The sequence goes on from DATCOF010000048.1 coordinate 21,470, forward strand.
AAGGCAGTTTTTGTAAAAGCAACATTCCTCATTGCTTCTCTTTAGGAGTGTAAGCAACAAATTCTTCCATGGTCATGGAGATAACGTCGCCGTTTTCGGCCTGCTCAATAGAGCGGTCAAGTGCATCAGAATAGGCAGGATCAAATTCACGTAAAGAGATAGTTACGTCCACATTATCTTTTTTGCCAATGAATTTTTTAATCTTATTCAACAGGCTTAAGTTTAGCTCAGAAGGGTTTATGTTAATTACTGTTTCCATATTCATTATTGTAAGATAAAAGTAACAAAAAAGTTGGAACGAAAATCGAAAATAGTTGCTGGTTAGCCAATTCTATGGCGCAAAATATCCGCTTACCCTATGCCAAAAAATTTCTTATAACTTCTTTTCTAACTCCTGCGCTTTGCTGTATATACCTGCATCAGCCGGAATTTTTTCCAGCCATTCTTTGCATACAGTTTTATTTATTTCTTTAAGGTAACTTTCGCCATTGTTGGTCGCTGACCGACAACATTCGCTTAAATAAAAGCTGCTGCAGAATGTGCAAGTACAATAGGTTTACAAGAAAACATTTTTTATTAAATTACAAAACAATAATTTCAATCCTTAAACCTTCCCTTATGAATATGAAACTTGTTGCTCTTGCATTCCTCTTCTTTTTATTTTCCTGCAATACTGATGATAAAAACAGTTCTGACGCAGTAAAAACAGAAACCACAACAACCACTGATGACAATACAAACGGCGGTGATGTTGATGCTCAAAAAAAAGCTTTGAACGAGCAATCCCGTGCCTGCATTGCTTTAATGAATTCTCTGGAAGTAAAGATGAACGCTGCTGTTGCTGAAGGAAACGCCGAAGCTGCTAAAGCTT
>DATCOF010000049.1:0-33221 GCA_036564845.1 Chitinophagaceae bacterium
TTACCAATTCGTTTATTAACTTTTAATGGTGTAAAAGAAGTTGATAAAGTTCAATTACATTGGCAAACTTCTTCAGAACAAAACAGCAATTATTTTGATGTTGAATTCAGCGCAGATGGTAACGTTTGGAACAAATTAGGAACAGTTAAGGCAGCGGGAATAAGTAACACGCAACGTGAGTACACTCTTATTCATAACAGCCCTGTAAACGGAGTTAATTTTTACCGCCTTAAACAAGTGGATATAAATAACAACTTTGGCTATAGTAATATCGTTGCAATAAACTTTACTATAAAAGGTGTAAATATTGGTGCAGTTTATCCAAACCCTTTCATAAATCAATTGAAAGTAAATATTTCAAGTGACAGGAATGAAGTTGTAAACATTCAACTAAGTGATAATTTAGGAAGAGTATTAAGAACATTTAGCGTTTCAGTACAAAAAGGCGTTAACAATGCTTCTCTTAATAATCTTGCAGGATTGGCTCCGGGAATATATAACGTAACAGTAAGAACGTCCTATTCAACATTCAGATATAAGCTTAAAAAATAAGCGATCTTACACATGAGTATCGAAAGCCTTCCGGGAAATCGGGAGGTTTTTTTTATGCAAATTCAGCGATCGTTTCTTCGGCTGTTTTATTTACTGGAAATAAAAGAAGCAATTTATTTATAACACCTTCTACTAATGCATCAGGACAACTTGCCCCACTTGTTATAAGAATTTTTAGAGGATCTTTTTGCGGTAAGAAATTAGCGGTTTCCTTTTCTGTTTTATTATGAAAATCATAATGCAGAATTTTATTCTTCGATAATATTCTTTCAGATGAATCAATAAAGTATGTAGGTAATTTCTCTTCGCATAATTCTACCAGGTGAGAAGTGTTGGAACTGTTGTAACCTCCTACAACAATGGCAAGATCAGCTTCGGTTTTTAGCAAGCCATAAACAGCACTCTGATTTTCATAAGTTGCATAGCATAAAGTATCTCTCGTGTCAGCAAATCTTTCTTCAATATTTTCTTCTGTAAGATGATGTTTATCCATTATTGTTTGCCGTAAATAATCGGAGATGGCCTGCGTATCGCTTGCCAGCATTGTAGTTTGATTAACGACCCCAATGCGCTGCAGATCTTTTTCAACATTAAAACCTTCAGAATATTTGCCTTTAAATTCTTCATAAAAAAGAGGTAATTCTTTTTCGCCCTTAATATACTTTGCAAGCTCGATTGTTTCATTCATGTCGTTTACAATTACAGTTGGGGCATTAGATGCGCTGTGACTAAATGTTGCCCTTGTTTCTTCATGCTTTGGTTTTCCATGAATAACAATTGTATAATTTTTTTCTGCAATTGATTCTGCACGGTTCCAGACTTTTTCAACAAAGGGGCAGGTTGTGTTATACTTCTCAATTTTTATCCCGATGTTTTTTAATTTATTTTCTATATCAAGTGTTGTCCCAAATGCAGGAATGATCACAATATCTTTCGAAGTAAGCTGGTTAAAATCTATAAGCATGTTGCCATGTGTATCCATTAAAAATTGCACACCTCTTTTTTTAAGATCATCATTTACCAAAGGATTGTGGATCATTTCACTTAACAGAAAAATTTTTTTATCGGGATTTTCTTCAACCGTTCTGAATGATATTTCTATAGCATTTTCAACGCCGTAGCAAAAACCAAAATGACGGGCAAGATAAATTTGCAACGCACCAAAATCTAAAAAAGTAGGAGAGAAATCTTTTTTTAATTTATCCTGTGCCTTGCGCTTATTTTTTATCGCAGAAATTAACCGGCTTCTGTATGTTATGGGAACATTAAACTGCTTCATGTAATATTGTGCAAAGTTAACATTCAATCGCCAATGGTCAATCGTGAATAGATCAATGAGAACTTAAAAATCTGAACATGAGATTTGATCATCCTGCCTGGAGTTATAATACTAATATTTATGAAGTAAATGTGCGGCAATACACTGCAGAGGGAACCTTTAATGCATTTAAAAAACATTTGCCAAGACTTAAAGAAATGGGAGTGGAGGTATTATGGTTTATGCCAATCACTCCGATCAGTATCAAAGGCAGAAAAGGAAGTTTGGGAAGTTATTATGCAGTTCAAAATTATAAAGAAGTTAATCCTGAATTTGGTTCGTTACAGGATTTTGTTGACCTGGTAAAAGCTGCACACGAACTTGGTTTTAAAATAATAATTGATTGGGTTGCCAATCATGCCGGCAATGATAATATTTGGATAGAAGAGCATCCTGACTTTTTTTGTTATGATGATTCAAATGAAACTATTCATCCGCATGGCTGGGAAGATGTAAGCAAATTAAATTTTGATAATGAGCACATGATCGCAGCTATGATAGATGCGATGAAATACTGGATAGCAACATGTGATATTGATGGTTTCAGATGTGATATGGCGCATTTGGTTCCACTTGAATTTTGGAAAAAAGCAAGAACAGAATTAGAAATGTATAAGACAAATCTTTTTTGGCTGGCTGAATGTGAAGAAGCAAATTATCATGAAGTATTTGATGCAACTTATACATGGCATTGGATGCATGCAACAGAAGAATTTTATAAAAAACAAATTGATATAAATGGTTTGTTAGAAGTGTTGCAGAAGTATGATCATTCATTTCCTAAAGATGCATTGCGGGTTTATTTTACAAGCAATCATGATGAGAATAGCTGGAATGAAACCGAGTATGAAAAATATGGTGATGCCGCAAAAGCCTTTGCTGTATTCAGTTGTACATGGAATGGTATTCCCATGATCTATAGTGGACAAGAGCTGCCTAACTACAAAAGATTACAGTTCTTTGATAAAGACCAAATAGAATGGGAAGACAAATGTGAGCTTGATGAATTTTATGCAACCTTATTATTGTTACGAAAAACAAACACAGCATTACGTGCAGAAACTAATGTCGTTACTCATAAAATTGAAACCGATGCTAATGACAAAATTTTTGCTTTCATCAGAAATAATGAAAATGATGAAGTATTTGTTATCCTAAATTTATCCGGAGAAAAAATTGTGTACGAACTTTTTGATCAACTTCTAACAGGAACATTTATAAATGTTTTTACTAAAGAAAGAATTGATCTTTTTAAAAAACATTATTTCGAACTGCAACCCTGGGATTACCGGGTGTATGAAAAAGAAAAAGCTCTCTAAAAATTAGAGAGCTTTAAAATAATAATTGGAATTTTATTTTGAATCAGCGAGATCCAAAGGATATTCGAAAGTTTCATCGTAACCGGGATATACGCCTTCAATTTTTACATCTTTAGAAGCACCGATTATTGATCTTAATTCATCAACAGATTTTATAGGTTTACCATTTGCTTTTGTAATGATAAATCCATCTCTCATTCTTGTCTGATCATTAATTGCACCTGCATTTATTTTTTTAACTATTACACCACCGGGGATGTTGTAAGTCTTTGCCAGCTTGCTATCCAGGCTTACAAGATCAGCGCCTAACTTGTCCATCATCGTTTCTGCTTTCACAATATCAAAATTGCCGGAACTGTTTTTTAAAGAAACGGCAACAGTGTTCAAAGCTCCGTTCCTTTCATAAGTAACATTCACTTTATCTCCGGGTTTATAACGGCTTAATGTTTCCTGCATGTCTGAGCCACTAATAATATTTGCATCATCTATTTTCCTGATTATATCACCTTCTTTTATGCCGGCTGCTTTAGCGGCACCATTGGTTGAAAGATTGGTTATGTAAATTCCATCTGCATTTACAGGAAGCTGTGCCTGTTTCTTTTCATCATCAGTAAGTCCGGTTGCATCCAAATATTGTGCTCCTAAAAATCCTCTTTGCACACTGCCATATTTAATAAGATCGTTCACAACTTTTCTTGCAATGTTTACAGGTATTGCATAAGAGTATCCTGAATAATACCCGGTGGGTGATGCAATGGCAGAATTAATACCGATCAATTGTCCGTTTGTATTTATTAAAGCGCCGCCGCTATTCCCCATGTTTACTGCAGCATCTGTTTGTATAAATGATTCTACCGCAAGCGACCTGCTACCTGTTTTATCCCTGTTTAATCCCAGCGTTCTGCCTTTGGCGCTTATTATACCTGCGGTAACAGTTGTTTCTAAAGTAAGCGGATAGCCAATTGCTAAAACCCATTGGCCGATCTTTGTTTCATCTGAATTACCATATAACATAAATGGTAAATTGGTTGCGTTTATTTTTACAACTGCGAGGTCATAAGAAGGATCTGATCCAATAACTTTTGCCGTATAACTTTTTTTATTGCTTAATGTTACTGTTACTTCGTCCGCACCGGCAACAACGTGATTGTTTGTAATAATGTAACCATCATCGCTTACAATAACACCCGAGCCTGAAGCTTTTTCGGGCATAGACCTCTGACGGTTTCCATTTCCAAAAAGCTGGTCAAAAAGATTATCTCCAAACATATCAGAGAAAGGATTTTTTTGATTGGGCAAATTATTATTTACCTGCCGCGGTGTTGTTTTTGTAGTGATGTGAACCACCGTAGGAAGCGCTGCAGCAGCGGCCTGCGTAAAATCTACAGGGCCGGCATTCGGCGTTCCATCCTGGTTAAAGCCGACCTGCTTATAATTTGAAGGAACAGTAAACGTGCTTTGAAAATTAGGATTATTGTTTTGATGAAATTTGGTATAACCGAAAATTACACCAAGTGTTGTAAGAGCACTGATAAGAATTGTTGAAAGAATGTGTTTAGGTTTCATCTATATAAAATTTTAAAGTTTTTGTTTGTAATTACTCCTCAAAATATATGCCTATAGCCATTACAAATAAACGAAGTGTTTTACACAAAGTACAACCGCTTATTACCTTTAACACTAAATTAGGAGGTGCTTCGCAGATACTCATTTTATAAAATTAATCAAGAAATTTTGACAATAATGTTAATGACAAATTTAGAAAAAAATAAAAATTTTGTCAGGTTATAACGAAAGCAGGAACTGCATAGTATCTATTCCGTCGGCATAGCTGTTAAGTGAGGGTTGCTGGGCTTTCCCAAAAGGAATTTTATCTCCGGCAATGCATTGAACATTTTCGTCAACTTCAAGCTTTTGTTTTACATCATTTATCTCAGTATAAAAACTATAATTCAATTGGCTGATGGGAGAAAAAAGTTCCTCCTTTTCTACAAGTAAAATACTTTCATTGGTCATGTAATAAACATTATTCATTATCAGCAATGCAAGATTGTAATCGTAATTATTCCTGTATTTAGTGTGATCAGAAAAGTAGTTGTATTTTTTAAAAGCATTTAGCAATGGCAAAAAATCGTATCCCGCAGGAACATATATTTTGGTTACGTTTCTGCAGCCTAAGCCAAAGTATACATGTACATCATCAGCGAGCAATTCAAGATCCGCTGTAGATTCATTTGCTGTGAGAATAGCCACAGATGTACGATTACGACGAATAATATTTGGATACCTGCCAAAATAATAATCAAAATATCGTGCAGTATTATTACTGCCGGTAGCAATGTAGGCATCGCAACCTTTCAGCATTTCGGCAAAAGAAATAGTGTCCTGCAAATAAGGCTGCCATTCAAATAACTTCTCAACAATATGCTTTAGCAATACTTCATCCTTTGAAGATAATTTTATGGTTTGCTTATGTCCTGCGATAAATACTGATAAAAAATCATGAAACCCCACAAGCGGAATATTGCCTGCCATTACTATCCCGACATTTTTTGGCGTAATGTTATCATCTAAATAGTAGCTCCTGGCCCAGGTCTCCACCTTATCTTTTTGTAAAAATTCAGTAACAATATTTTTTACTGCGAGGTTTATAAATTCATGGGTAAACCATCCGTTTTTTTCAAAAGCTTTTTGTTTTACTATCTTCCAGTCATTATGATCTGATTGTAAATAATTTCCCAGCCTTACCATTAGGTCAATTCTTTCAGCTAAATTCATTTGCAAAAAATATCTTTTTATATTTGTAAAGAAAAGAACGCAAAATTCGTAAAAAAATCGCAGCTTCGTTTAAGCTTAAAAAAAGGAAAATATGGCTATTAAAATAACAGATGAATGTATTAACTGCGGGGCTTGTGAACCCGAATGCCCTAACAATGCAATTTATGAAGGCGGTGTTGAGTGGGCCTTTTCTGATGGTACAACTGTAAAGGGGCTGATGACCCTTATGGATGGAACACAACTGGATGCCGCATTGCGCAACGCTCCGATAGAAAATGATATTTATTATATCGTTCCCAATAAATGTACGGAGTGCCAGGGCTTTCACGAAGAGCCGCAATGCGCTGCAGTTTGCCCGGTAGATTGTTGCATACCCGATGAAATGTACAAGGAAACGGTAGAAGAATTATTAGCTAAAAAAGAAAAGCTTCATATATAATTTTTATAAGGCTTAACGGCCTATTTTGGCAGGTGATATTTCCTGCTTCAATGGCGAGAGTATTTTACTACTTTCGCCTTTTTAAAATATTTTTTTTATGATTAAAATATTTTTAAAAACGCCGGTTTTCGTTTTAGTAGTTATTAGCCTTACAGGTTGCCCTGTTATGCAAATAAACAAAGTTGCTGCATGGGAAAATGAAATTGAAAAAACGGATAGAGAATTTTCAGAATTAAGCGCCAAACAGGGAATAAAAAAAGCATTTATAGAATACATGGACAGCGATGGAATTTTACTTCGCCCAAACCATCCCCCAATTGTTGGCGCTGATGCAATACAATATTTAACTGACCAAAATGATCCATCTTATACCCTAACATGGGTGCCTTCACAGGTGAATGTTTCCGGGGCAGGAGATTTAGGATATTCTTATGGAATTTATAATTTACAATTGCAGGATACAACCTTGAAGGGAACTTATGTTAGCATCTGGAAAAAGCAAAAGGATGGAAAATGGAAATTTGTTTTGGATTCGGGTAATGAAGGCATTGGTAAAAAGTAAATAGAAGTAAATAAGGTAAATAGAGTAATAGAGTTAATCAGGAATTAGAGTAAAATTAAAATTATAGAAATTTTATTATCCCATTAATCCCAGTAATCCAATAAATCATGGTTCAGACAATTGCCTTTGTCACAGGTGGGTTTTCAGGTGAAGCTGAGATATCTTATAAATCAGCAATTACAATCGAAAAAAATATTGATAAACAAAGATGGAATCTTTATAAGATAGATATCACTATCGATGGATGGTTTTATGAATTGTCTTCAGGAGATAAAATAAAAGTTGATAAAAACGATTTTTCAATAACGATCGATGAAGAGAAAATTACTTTTGATGCAGTATTGATCGGCATCCACGGCACACCTGGAGAGGATGGAAAATTGCAGGGATATTTTGATACGCTTCACATTCCTTACACTTCATGCGATGCAGCAACATCGGCACTTACATTTAATAAAAGCTTTACGGTAGCTGTTGCTGCTTTTAATAATATCGATGTTTCACGTTCTGTTCTTCTATTCAAAAATAATTTTAATCCCGATAGCTATCGGGATGATGAATCAGTAAAGAACTTACGTTTTCCTGTTTTTATAAAACCAAATAACGGAGGCTCCAGCATTGGCATGAGCAAAGTAAATTCACCTTCGGAAGAATTAGGCCAGGCGATAGAAAAAGCATTTAAAGAAGATGACCAGGTTTTAGTGGAAGAATTTATTAGCGGCAGGGAACTTACTATCGGCGTTTTTAAATCAAAAGGAGAAATAATTCCATTGCCGATAACAGAGATAATTTCTAAAAAAGATTTTTTTGATTACGAAGCAAAATATTTAGGTGCCAGCGAAGAGATAACACCTGCTAAAGTTGATGAGAGTGTTGCAGAAAAAATAAGGCAAGCTGCAGTAAAAATATACCGTGTATTTAATTGCCGCGGAATTGTGAGAATTGATTTTATTTATAATGAGGAAGAGGACAAACCTTATATGCTTGAAATAAATACAGTACCCGGCCAAAGTGAAGCCAGCATTGTTCCGCAGCAGGTGCATGTAATGGGCTGGAGTTTGAAAGATTTTTATACAGCATTAATAGAAGAGTGTTTACATAATTGATAATTAAATTGCATCTTTAACCCCCATCTCTTACAACAGGAATGAAAAAACTCTTTATATATCTTACCAGGCAACCTTTTTGGGTAAACTTATTAGCCGCATTGCTGCTGGTATTTTTAATCGGTTTTTTGTTTTTGCAATCGTTAAGCTGGTTTACAAATCATGGCGAATATTTAAAAGTGCCTGCAGTAAAAGGACAGAATGTTGACAATGCAATAAAGATATTAGAATCACAAGGCTTTGATGTGGTGATACAGGATTCAGTTTATTTTGACAGCATCCCAAAGTACACAGTTATAAAACAATTGCCGGAACCTGATGCAACAGTAAAAGTAAACCGTACTGTTTTTTTAACCATAAACAGGGCGGCACCTCCAGAGGTGAGTATGCCTAAGTTAGAAGGGTTAAGTTTTAGATTTGCGTACGATTTGTTGCAAAGAAATCATCTTAAGTTAGGTGATACAATTTATCGGCCTGATTTTATGAAAGGGTCAATTTTAGAGCAACAATATAATGGAGGCAGAATTACTGCAGGAACTAAAATTCCCTGGGGCGCTGAAATAAATTTAGTAATTGGCGGTGGCTTGCAGGTGGAGCAAATTGCTGTGCCGGACCTTGTAGGGATGACATTTGCAGATGCCAAAGCATTACTGGAATCAAAAGGAATTACACTTGCATCAGTAATTGCGATGGGAACAGTAAAAGACACTGCTGCTGCGTTTGTGTACAAACAAAATCCTGAAAAATTTGACATAGATAAAGTAACACCATTGTATATTCGCCCGGGGCAAACAATGGACCTGTGGCTTTCCCCAACACCAATGGATGTTGATAGTTTAAAACAAAAAGATCAAAAAGATTTATACCAATGACAAATATTACACCCGAAGAAGTAAAACAAAGGTTAGATGCCGGAGAAAAACTTAACCTTATTGATGTAAGAGAACCTCATGAAAATGCAGAGTTCAATATTGGCGGTAAGCTATTACCGATCGGCAATATTCAAAGTATGCAGATTGAAGATATAGAAGATCTAAAAAATGAAGAAGTGATAGTGTACTGCAGAAGTGGCAATCGCAGCGGCATCAGTGCTTCTATCCTGGATCAGCTTGGTTTTACCAACACCAAAAATTTGGTTGGCGGTATGCTTGCCTGGCAGGAAAAATTTAACCGCTGATTAAATGATTTAAGACCTTCTTATTTAGAATTTAGTATTTCTTATTTTAGAATTTAATATTTATTGCTGCCATAAAATTGGTTCCAGCCATTGGGAAATAATAATTTTCTGTTGTAAAATTTCCTGAATAGAAATAACTAAATGTATAACCGTTCGGTTCATACTTCTTATTAAAAATATTATTTACCTGCAAAACGAAATTTATTTCCTTTGCTATTTTATTATTTATTTTAAAACTTGCTCTTGCATCCTGAACATAAAAGGCATCAAGGCTTCTTGAAACTTTTGATGTGTTATCAAGAAATTCTCTTCCCACATATTTTGATATTAAACTAAATTCTGTATTTCTAAGAGGAATAAAATTTACAGTTGCACCTGCAACAATATTTGGCGAGAATGAAATATCTGTGTTGTGATATTGAAAAGTTTTTTGTCCGCCATTATCATAATCATCAACATACTCTGTAAAATTTTTGATCTTATTGCGGCTAAACGCGATGTTTGCTGATGCGTTTAGCCATTGCAATAAGTCGGTTTTCCCGTAAACTTCAATTCCCATACGATAACTGGATGGAGTATTAGTTCGGGTATATGATCCCACATCATTAATTTTTCCTGTAAGCACAAGCTGATTGTGGTAATACATGTAATAAGCAGTAGCACCATAAGAATATTTTACAGCTTTTTTCTCGGCACCTAATTCTACATCATGTAAAATTTCTGCTTTTGGTAATTGGTTTAATCCTGCTTCAAAATCATCACGGTTAGGTTCCTTGCCTGCCATTGAATAAGAGAGGTATGCCTGGTAATTATTGTTGTTGTAGGTAACCCCGAGTTTTGGATTTATAAACAAATAATTTTTATTGATCATCAGTTGCGGATTATTTGCAAACCCATTGATGTCATACTTTATTGCTTTAGTCTGTAAGTCTGCAAAGCCCTGCCAGTGCTTGCTTAGCTGCTGTTGAAGTTTTGCATAAATATTCAGATCCTGTTTGTTTGCGGTAAGGTCTGAGTATTTAAAATCTTTTGGAAAGCCGGCCGCTGCCCATGTTACAATGTTATAATGTTTACCATCATATTTATCCCATCCGCCACCTAAAGTAAATTGTGTTTTATCTGTATGTTCCTGAACAGAAAAAATGCCTCCGTAAAAATTATTATCTAACCACAATTGTCTAACAAGATCGGTGCTGGTAATTACAGATGTTCCATTATTAAAATTGGGTAAACCATAGTCACTGAAATTTTGCGCTGCTTTATATTCTTCATAATAACCATATCCTCTTGTGAAAAATGCTGCTGCATTAAAACCCCATTGAGAATTTATTTTATGATTATAAAAAAGTTGGTAATGTGTTTGCCAATAATTGTCTGTTTCATTATCGTAAGGGGCTCCGGTTTTTTCGGTGCCTGCTGCATTGTATGTTCTGTTAGTTAACAGATCTGAGGATGAAACTCCATACCATGATTGGTAAGTTTTTTCTTTGCCAGAAAAAATATTTAGCCGCAACGAATTGGAAGAAGAAAGATATGCTGTACTAAAATAAAAAGATCTAAGATCAGTTGAAGCTCTGTCAACATAACCATCGCTGCTAAGTTTTGAAAGCCTTCCATCAACAGTAAAATGTTTACCCAATAAACCTGAGCCAAATTTTAATGTATTCTTCCATGTATTAAATGAGCCATAGCTGTTATTTGATTCAGCATAAGCTTTGTCATTGATCTCATTGGTAGATAAATTTATGGTTGCTCCAAAAGCCCCGGTACCATTGGATGATGTGCCAACACCTCTTTGCACCTGTATGCTGTTTACAGAAGAAACGATATCCGGCAGATCAACAAAATAAATTCCCTGGCTTTCTGCATCGTTGTAAGGAATGCCGTTGATCGTCATATTAATTCTTGTAGCATCGGTGCCTCTTATTCGTATGCCGGTGTAGCCGACACCATTACCTGCATCAGAGTTTATAACTACCGATGGAGTTTGATTTAAAATGAATGGAAGGTCTTGCCCAAGATTTACTTTCTCTATATCTTTTTTTGTAAGATTGGTTTTTGTAAATGGCGCTTTATCACTGGCTCTCACTGCTTTTATTTCAATAGGTTGTAAAAGAAGCGTATCAATTTTTTTATTTTGAGAAATTGCTGAAAGAGAAAGAACAGTAACTGTTAGCAGGGTAATAATTTTTTTCATTGCTTATAATTTTTATTTAATAAATTAGATAAGCCAACGAAAAGAGGGGAAATAAAAGATTTGTCATCCTCCCTTCGCAGGAATTATCCTGATCAGGTTCTGCGGGTATTTTCTCAGCCATTCCGATTTTCGGAAAAGCACCCCGGGAACTTTGCCTCTATTGATTGAAGCAAAGCAAAGGTATATGCAACAAAAGGATTAAAACAAAAAAATATTTAGTGTAACTTTTTTTTGTCAGGATCGTCTCAATAGAAAAAATATATGAAAAAAATATTTTCCATCATTCTTATTGTGAGTTCTGTTTCCTTATTTGCGCAGGATAAAACTGTTATTAATGATAAAAATGCAGAGGCAAGAAATGTAAAAGGATTTCATGCGATAATAGTTTCCGATGGCATTGATCTCTATCTTAGTTATGGCGACGAAGCAGCAGCAGTAAGCGCTTCAGAAATAAAATACAGAGAAAGGATAAAAACAGAAGTAGAAAATGGTGTTCTTAAAATATGGTATGACAGAGATGCTGGCAACCAGTTAGTATTTTCCGATAAAAGAAATTTAAAAGTATATGTTTCTTATAAGCACCTGGACATACTAACGGCTTCTGCCGGTTCTGATGTACTGGTTGATGGAACAATAAAAGGAAATTCATTATCAATGAAAGTATCCAGCGGTTCAGATTTTAAAGGCAATGTAGATGTAAATGAATTAACGGTAGACCAAAGCAGTGGCTCGGATATAAAGATCGGTGGCAAAGCAACTACAGTTTCTATTGCAGCCAACTCCGGCAGTGATTTTAATGGCTATAATCTTATCGCAGATGTGTGTACCGCAAAAGGAAGTTCAGGAAGTGATATTGCCATTACGGTTAATAAAGAATTGAATGCACATGCCAGTAGCGGGAGTGATATCAGCTACAAAGGAAATCCCTCAGTTACAAAATCAAAATCAAGCGGAGGCAGTGTTAGTCAGAAAAATTAAATGTTGAAAAGTTGAAATGAATACCTTCCTTCTTCAAATTTTAACTTCCTTATTTCTTATTTTTTATTCCTTATTTCACCTCCCCGCAACCCAAATTAAAAAATCAGGGAATACATGGCCCCACGAAGCGTAGTCATGTTTTCCTTCTTTTATTTCAGTGAAAGTAATATCATCAGGAGAGGTGTAAGTATGAAAACGAAAACGAAAACAAAAACAAAAAGATGATTTGATGTTATCATAATAAATATTTACGAACATCTAAAGTGTATAAATTTGGCGGCAAAGCTATTACGGCGATGATTTTCATCAATATTGCGAAGTAGAGCAGTCCCGAAGTTTCGGGATCGGGCTCATAACCCGAAGGTCCCAGGTTCGAACCCTGGCTTCGCAACCAAGTCCCGAAAAATTCGGGACTTTTTATTTGGTGATAGGTATGGGAAATTGAATGATTAGTTTAAATGCTACATTTCTTTAATCATACCTATTTACTACTGTAAAAAACTTAGTCTTGCGTATAATAGAACCCTTGCTTTAGCGTTATTGTATATATGAATAAACCAACGCTAATTATTATTTTTTTTTTATCAGCAGCCTCATTTGCGAAGGCGCAAAAACATATTTCTTCTGACGAGCTTTTCAGGAGTGCAAGGTATGCGGCTTTTGAAGACAAAAATTATGACAAGGCTAAGCAATATGCCCGCCAGGCGTTAGCTATATCACCAACTTATGCAGATATAGAAATTTTTTTAGGAAGAGTATTTACATGGGAGAAACAATACGACAGTGCCCGGTACCATTTTTCAAAAGTACTAAGCACGGCTCCAATTAATGAGGACGCAAGTATTGCTTATGCCGATCTTGAATACTGGACTGATAATTATGATAAGGCGCTGAATATTTGCAATAATGCCCTGGCAGTCTATCCTGCATCAGAAGCGCTTTTGCTTAGGAAAGCAAAGAACTTAAATGCTTCAAAAAAATTTAAAGAAGCCAGCTTAACTACTACCCAGCTTTTAAAAATTAATAAACATAACACAGGAGCTTTGGCATTAGCGTCAACACTTAAGGATGCTGTTGCAATAAATAAAGTAGGTGTCAGCTACGATAATTCTTCCTTTGATAAGCAGTTTGATAAGTCGTGGAAATTAGGAAGTATTTCTTATGGCCGCCAAACAAAGCTTGGGTCCATTACTGCAAGAATAAATTATGCAAATCGTTTTGGCACCAACGGTATGCAGGGCGAGGTGGATGCTTATCCACGCATTAGTAAAACATTTTACAGTTATGTAAGTTTTGGTTATTCAGGTAATGTTGGGGTGTTCCCGAAGTACAGGGCCGGCTTTTCTTTATATGCCAATTTGCCTAAAAGTTTTGAGGCTGAGGCGGGTTTGCGTTACCTGTATTTTACCAGTGCAACAAATGTGTACACCCTTTATGTTGGTAAATATTATAAGAGTTTTTTATTTAGCGTACGCACTTATATTACACCATCCAATGGCGCTGTTTCGCAATCGTATAGTATTGCAGGCCGCTATTATTTTAAAGGCGCTGAAGATTATATTGGCCTTAGCGCAGGCACAGGTATTTCTCCTGATGATGCCAATCAAAATGTGCAATTTAATAACAAGCAAACTAAGCTTACTACCAGGCAAATTTCTGCCAGCTTCAGTCATACTTTTTTAAAATGGAATGTTATTTCAATAAGTGCCGGAGTAATTAACCAGGAATATAGACCCTCAATAAAGGGTAACCAGATTAATCTGTCGGCAGGATTAAGCCGCAGATTTTAATACTGGTTAACCTGTTGGCAGAGTTAACTTATTCAGATAGTGTTTAGCTTCATAGAGGCGATATGTTAGTAGCAGTAGATGATTATTTTTTAAAGAAGATGAGCTCCATAGGACCGGCATATTAAAGAAAATATATAACCCGAAAGAAATGCATTCAAAATAACTTAGCCAAGAGGTTAATTTACTTACTCAATAAACTATCTGGCACCATTGAAGCTGTTGTGGCTAACTTATTATTCTTCTGTTTAAATCTTGCGAAAGCTGCCTTCAGCTTGGCTTTTTGGTTCTCATCATTAACGGGGTCAAGGCCCATATTGTTACTTATTTTGTACAGGTCGTCTCCGTTTAACATATAATCATTCATAATAAAATCAGATACATCATTTTTAGTTTGCATTAAAGGATAAGCATGAATGTTTCTAAAAGATGCAGCAGTGTCAAGCCCTTTGCCCATCCATGTAGCAACAGTTGGTATTTTAAAATTGTACTGATGTTTAAGCAGTGATAATAAACTCGGAGTAATATCTACATGTGATGAAATCGCTTCAAATTTTTGATTTCGTTTTAGTAGTGGCGAATATATTATCAATGGCACATGATACCGATCGATCTTTGTAGACATAGGTATCTCAGGCATACGATGGTCTCCGGTAATAATAAAAATTGTGTTGCCGAAATCAGCCCTTGCGGAATAATTATTTATAAAATTTCTTATTGCATTATCTGTAAATAATATGCTTGCGTATTGATTTTGGTAATGCCTGTGCTCTTCTTTTTGTGCATCGTTAAATTCAAGTGTCTGCATTCGCTGCTCAAAAAGCTGCAGGTATTTATCCTCTTCATTAATTAAAAAAGGGCTATGAGTAGAAAGTGTTAGTACCACATTGCAGGTGGGTGTTTTAATATTTTCTGTTGCCTCGGTATACTTTCTCAATACTTCTCCATCTCCATAACCCCAGCTAAAACCACTGTTGCTTTCGGGCATTTTGATATAGTTAGAAGCAAATGTTTTTTCATCATTGATAGTTGCACCGTTCATCTTAAAAAACTTATCCATGTTATCAAAGCTTGCATCGCCGCCATAAAAGAAGTTGCTGCTATATCCATTATGTTTCAAAATATTTAATAGTGATAAGTGTGCCGGCATTTTATTTCCCATTTCCAGGAAACCATTTTTGCCAAATGGAAGTGAACCAAAAATTGATGGTGGCATTGCAAACGTGCGGCCTCCGGCACTTAAAAAATTGCTCCAATAAAGGCTTTTGCCTGATAAGGAATCGAGGAAAGGAGTGAAGCTTCCCAGGTAAGCATCCTTGTTGGAAAATGCCCTGCCTAATCCTTCAACAACAATGAAGATGATATTGGGAGGGGCTTGCTGTTTATTAAAGAATGGCGAAAGAACATCTGTAGAATCTACTGTGTGCAAAAATGGATAATGTTCTTCATCAATATAATTAAATGCGCTTGCATCTGCTGATGCTAATGATGCATCTAACGGAATGTCTTCTTCTTTACTACTATACAAAAACCGATAGCAACTGTTATAAAAATAGTACGACTTATTTAAAGAGATATTGTTGCTGAATTCCTGGCCCGGTTTCCATGTATTGGTAATGGAAGCTATTGAACCGAATGCTGCAGCGCCAAATAATACTATCAGTATAAAAGAGAACCTGGCACTGAATTGCAGCTTTTTTGGGATAATGATAAATAATGAAACAACAAATGCCAGTATTAAAATTGTGCTGCATAAAAAAGTTATAGAAATACCTGCTGCCCCTACTGTTTGTTTTATATCAGCAAGAGAATATTTAAGAAGATCTGCGCCTAAGGGTACAAGGGTTTCTAAAAAATACTCGGCAAGCGCTGCATGCACAATAATTAAAAACAACGAAAAGGTTATAAAGAAAAAACGGGCAATCTTTTTATTAAAAAGAAATAGCAAGATAAAAATACTGACAGGAATTATAGTAATATTAAAAACAAATGAAACATCGTTAATGATGCCGTAACTTATAACTTTTGAAAAGTTTTTAGGTATACCAAATTGTTGTGCATCCCGTATAAGCTCATAAATTTTTATGATAAACATTGAGGCAAGCAATATAATACTATACACTGCGGCTTCTTTTATGCCCTGTAAAAATTTATTGGGCTTCCCGGTTTTATTTTCAATTATAATATCTGCCGGTGCCGGCGTAGCCTCTTGTGAAAGTAAAGTTTCGCCTGCAGAAATTGCAATCGGCTGTTTTGAACTTAACCCGTGCCGTGTCATTTCTCCCCAACTGCTCCTGTTTCTTAAATAGTCAATATTACCTTTTATTGCAGACCAAACTACAAAAGGATGAAAAACAAAAGGCTCAAAAAAAGCGGTTGCTACTAATTTTAAAATGTCATTTTTATTTTTATATTGATTATAGGTTAATACCTCCATCAATATGGCAAATACTGAATACAAAAATCCGAATGAAAGAATACATGCAAGCAAAGTAAAAAACAAAGCCCATTGTATCAATCCGTAAAAAGCAAAAATTGTAAAACCTGCCATTCCTATAAATTCAATAACAGGTGCAAGAAATTCGAAGAAGAACCAATAAGGATAACTTACCATACCCAACAATCCATACTTAGGATTAAAGAACATGATTCTGTGTGTCCATAATGTTTCTATTGTACCTCTTGTCCACCGGTTTCTTTGTCTTCCTAATATTTTATAATTGTCAGGCGCTTCTGTCCAGCATAAAGGATCGGGAATAAAAGTTACTTTGTAAGGCAACTTATTTTCTTCCATATAGCGCCGCATCCGTACAATCAACTCCATATCTTCACCAACCGTTTTTGTATTATACCCTCCACACTTTATTACAATTTCTTTATCAAAAGCGCCGAAGGCGCCGGATATAAGCAGCAGGCCATTCAGCCTGGTCCATGCCATACGGCCTAATAAAAATGCACGGATATATTCAACAGTTTGTACCCTGGCCAAATACTTTTTAGGCAAATTAATTTCCATCAGTTTGCCGTTTTCTACTTTGCAGTCATTGGCTATTCTTATAACACCGCCTGATGCAATTACCCTGACTTTAGTTTCTTCTAAAAATGGTTTTATCATTTTAAGCATGGCATCCTGTTCCAACACGCAATCCACATCTACACAAACAATGTAACCGAACCGGGCTAAGTTAACGCCAACATTTAAAGCATCTGCTTTTCCGCCATTTTCTTTATCAACAACAATCAGTTTATTAAAAACCGGGTTATTACTTTTATAAACTCCCTTTACTTTTTTTGTTGCTATCTGTTCATTAATAAAAATATTTGTTTTGTAAAGATCATAAACAGTGATTAATTTTTTAAGTGAATCATCTTTGCTGCCATCATTAATTATTATCAATTCAAGCGTGTTATAATGGATAGATAATAATGATCTTACATTTTCAATAATATTCATCCCTTCATTATAGGCAGGGGCCAAAATACTTATACCGGGAAGTTGTTCAGATGCGGCAAGAATCCTGAAATCAGTAAAACTGTTTTTGCGCAGGTATCTTCTTATTTCGCCTATGGAATAAATGCCGATAAAAAAATAAAAAAACAGTAGCAGCACTGAATAAAGAAGGATGCCATACGTGAAGAGATCAAATATAAATTTTTGCCAGGTCATGCTGCACGCTCATTCTTAATTTGAAGAAAAATCGCCTTCCACGGGTTTTCGTCAGCAAAAAGATGGGTTTGTAAAAATGCAGTGCCGGAAGGGTGCAGGCATGATAAACATTTTGCAGCGGCTGCTTTAATATCGTCATCTTTATCATGCAGCCTCTTTAATAAAAAAGTTATTTGTTTTTCACATCCAATTTCTTTTAAGGCATCTATAATTGCCAGTTTGTATATCTTATTTTCAAAAAAATAATGATTAATTATGTGATCAGCGGCATCTTCCTGCGGCATTTTTTTAAGGTATTCCAGTGCACTTAATTTAACCTGGAGATCTGTGCTTTGTAAGCAATTAATAACATCGCTGTAAACATCATAATAATTATAAAATGCAGCCAGCTTTAAAGCAAACACTATCACAGATTCATTTGAAGACCGAAGCCATTTTTTAATCACATCAAAATTTTTGGGCTTTACATCGCTTAATTTATTTAGCAGTTGTATCTGTTGCCATTGGCTTATGGGGTATGCAGTTACGTTAAGAAACCGAAGCCCTAAAAAACCGTAAAAACTTACCAGGGCACATTGTGCTTCGTTGCGTACAAGTTCATTTTCATTATTGGTAAGCCTGAAAATTTGTTTTAGATATTTTATTTCTTCCATCATTGCAAGTTCCTCAATCCCTTTTGCTTTTATGTGCCATTTTGTGCTGTTTAGTTTGGTGAAAGAATCTTTATCCAGGTCTAAAATCCTGTATAGTTTTTTAAGATTTACAGTTGATGAGCCAGAAAGATTTTTTTTTGCCTGTATCAGTTCATTAATTACACAATTCCTGAAAGTAGAATTTTGTAACAGCATCTCAATCTTATAGGTTATATCTACTTTCTCATCCTCCTCATTTGTAAAAAATATTGCCTGGCTTATTATCAATGCTATACTTTTCTGCCACATTTTTTTGCTGCATTCTAACCTTCTTTTATAAATAGTAAAAATTAAAATGAAAGTAAATAATAAAGCCAGCAGTAAGAGAAATATGTATATTACTCTTATCATCTGGTAAGAATCTATCTTTGAAAAAACTACAAAAATAAAGCCCTGCATTTTTATAGAGATCGTATTAGGTTATATAATTAACCGCTAAACTGTAACGGCAACAGGAATATATCTTTTCACCCTCATTGATAATTCATTTGGGCTGAAAGGTTTTGTAATGTAATCGTCGGCTCCTAATTGAAATGCTTCCAGCACAACGTTTTCCTGCCCCATTGCAGAGAGTACAATTACAGGAATTTTTTTATCGTTTCTCTTTTTTACTGCTTCAATAATTTCAAGCCCCGATGAAAAAGGCATCATGATATCTGTAATGATCAGGTCAGGTGAAAATTCTTCAATTTTCTTAAGCGCCTCTCTGCCATCCTGTGTTATTATAACGTTATGGCCATCCTTCTTTAAGCGAAGCTCAATCGTTTTCAACATTATCAAATCATCTTCTGCAACTAGTATTGTCATGGTATTTATTATTTATTTTTATACAGCTATGCCTAACACTGTACGGATTTTTTTTAAATGCTCCTGTAATGGGATTTCTATTTTTTTATATTCCTCGTTTGCCAGATCAGCCAGTTTTGCGAGCTCTTCGTTTTTTTCAGCCTTTGCATTACCTTCTATTTTTTTCAAAACATTTACCAGGTTATCCGCTTTTAAAAGCCCGGTACTGCTTTTTAATTTGTGAGCCATTTTGTATACATCATCAAATTGAGCAAAAGTGCATGCCTTCTGCAATTCATTCAATTCATTGGGGGTGTTTTCCAAAAAAATGGTTAGTATTTCTGAGAGGTATTCATTGTCATCCATTTCTTCCAGCAGGCATAGATCAAATAAATTTTCATTGTCCGGTTTTTCAATAACAGCGTGGCAATCAGTAACAGGAGTTTCACCCAACAACATGCTTATGCGCTTGTATATAAAAGAAAAATCAAATGGTTTTGAGAGATAATCGTTCATCCCTATTTGTATACATTTTGATTGTTCACCTTTTAAAGCAGAGGCTGTCATCGCGATGATAGGAATAGAAAGATTTAGTACATTTCTTATATATTTTGTTGCTGCATAGCCATCCATTTCAGGCATTTGCAGATCCATAATTATCAAATTGTAATCTGTACTTTTTTTAAGAAATGAAATGGCTTCTAAACCATTGTTTGCAATGTCTACTATACCTCCTGCCTTTTGCAATACATGCCGTATTACTTTTTGATTTACCTCGTTATCTTCTGCAACCAGAAATTTTTTGCCTTTTAAAAGTGCACGATAAGTATTTACATCTTTACCTGCAAAAAATAATTGATTTTCATTTTTGCAGTAATTATAAGGGATAGAAAATATAAAAGTTGTGCCCATATCCATTTTGCTTTCAACAGATATTTGGCCATCCTGCATTTCTACCAATTGCTTTGTGATAGAGAGGCCTAAGCCCGTGCCGCCATACTTACGGGAGGTTTCAATACTTGCCTGTGTAAAGCTTTCAAACATCTCACCTAACTTATCATTTTGAATACCGATGCCTGTATCTGTGATCGTAAAATTTAAAACAATTTCTTTTGAAGTTTTCTTTTGTATGGTGATGTTTACATTAATGCTTCCACTGGGTGTAAATTTTATTGCATTGCCTATAAGGTTTACAAGAATTTGATTAAGCCTGTAGGGGTCGCCGTTTAATATAGCAGGAACATCCTGATGTATGGCAAGCAGTAATTTTAATCCTTTTTCATTTACCCGGTGTTTAAAAATAGCTTTAATATTTTCAACAACTTCATTCAGTTTAAAATCAATTTTTTCTATGGTTAACTTGCCGGCTTTTATTTTAGAAAAATCAAGGATATCGTTAATGATCACTAACAAATTATCTGAAGAACGTTTTATTGTTTTAGCAAAATCTTTTTGTTCGTCGTTTAAATTTGTTTCCAATAAAAGATCTGTCATTCCCTGTATCCCGTTCATAGGGGTACGAATTTCGTGGCTCATATTTGCCAGGAATTGTTCCTGCATTTTTTTTGCATCCTCAGCAATTTTTTTAGCCTGTATGATCTGCTCCCGTTGTTTTGCCCTTTCAGTAATATTGGTAGCAATTCCGCTTATGCCATATACTTTATTTTGTGCATTAAGTAAAGGGAATTTTGTAATAAGAATATGCTGCTCTCCATCAGGCATGTCTATAATTTCTTCAAGTTCTACAGGTTTGCCTGTTTGTATTACCTGCTCATCAGTATCTTTAAAAAGCTGTGCCTGCCTGGCATCTGTAAAATCAAAGTCTGTTTTACCGATAATGGTATCATCTACATTTAGTGTCTCTCTAAACTGTTTGTTGGTAAGCAGGTATTTTCCGTCAAGATCTTTTACGTAAATCAATGAGGTGGTGTTATCAAGAATGGATTGTAAGCGTTCCTGGTTTTTAACTAACTCAACTTCGTAGTTTCTCAATACTTCTTCCATTTCCTTTTTTTCCGAAATATCCTTTATCACGCATTGAAATCCAACCGGCAGGTCATTTTCTCTTATTAAAACTGCTGATTGCTCAACCCATTTTTGATCTCCATATTTTGTGCGCATACAAAACTCCATCACCGTTTCTTCCTGATTATTTTTTATCTGGCTCTTATATTTTTCCTTTACTCTTTGCAGCCATTCTTCATCAACAAATTCTGTAAAATGCATTTCTTTTAATTCTTTTATATTATAGCATGTTAACTGAAATGCTTTGCTGCTGGCAAATGTGATGAACCCATTTAACGTAATTGTATACATAACAACACCTGCATTTTCAATAAGGTTACGGTATTTTATTTCATTTTCAGCAAGATCATCCTTTGCATTGTTGCGTAATGCTATGTCTTTGTTTAACCTGAAAAGCAATCCAAAAATTATTATAAATGCTATTATACCTCCAATTAATGCAGTAGTGGTATTATCAGCATTTGCGCTTTTATGTTGATAAATACGGGTAATAAAATACAGAAATGCAAAAAATGATATTGACATTATATACCAAATACTTTTTTGCAGGTAGGGCGCTTTGCGGAGAATAAGATTTTTCATATTAAAATGGATATTCAGGAAGCCGTAAAACTAATTTATGGGTATGGCTTAATCTTATAACGCTACAATACTGTAAATATTGGATGCTTTCAGCCATATTAATTTACAGAACCTAAAAATAATATCAGACAAGTATTTTTACCGTGCAATAAAAAATTATTCTGAATATTTTAAAAATAGCTGGCATTAATTAAAGATTTTAAACTTCATTAACGAAAAAACAAAGATTTTATTAGACAACTATACAGGAAGTAGCGTAGAAGAATAATTTATTAAAAACGAATTGCCACCAAAACTTAAAAAAGTTCTGCGAACTTGCTGCCTGCACGGCTTAAATTTTTACCAGTAATCCGGCTGGTACATTTGATATGCTTCTCAATTTCCTCCTATTACATTGTTTTTTATTTATAAAAAAACAGGCATTAAGCCCACCCATCTGCTTCGCCGCCATGAAGCATTTAAGCAAATCCCGATGTGGGCAAACATGATGACGAATACTAATAATGCAGATAGTTTGTTTTTGATTATTGAATTTATGAGCGGGTTTTTAGAATTAAACATTGACGCAGTAATTTTTGTTCATTATTTTATAGATTATGAAATCAAAATCAATTTATTAAGAGTGGAGAGTTAGGCAGTTTATTGTTTTATAAATTTCTGTACTTGTGTACCGCTATTTGTTTTTATAGATAAAAAGTATCCTCCTTTTTGTAATGTGGTAACGTCTACAGATGTGAATAGCGTTGTGCCGTTTGAGGTAACATTTTCCTGTTTTATTGTTTTACCGCCGGCATCAGTAATTTGTAAAGTGATCTTTTCATTTTGTGAAGAGGGGATCTGAATCTGTATAAGGTCTGTTGCAGGATTTGGAAATATCTTCATTATTACAGTATTTTCATTCATCTTAACTGCCACCACCTTACTATAAGTGAAGCCGCCATTGGCATCCATCATTTTAAGGCGGTAAAAATTCATTCCGTGCAATGGCTGGGCATCTGTGAATAAATAATTTTTTTGTGCAGAACTGTTAATCAAAGAGGGTAGTTCTCCAATGTTAGTAAAATTTCTTCCATCATTGCTGCGCTCAATTTTAAAAAAAGAAGTGCTTTCCCCTGTGGTTTGCCATTGTAATTTAGTTGTATTGTTTTGCAATGCTGCAGTAAATGAAAGCAAATTAACCGGTAATGGAAAAGCAGTTTGGTAAGCAGCTACCAAAAATTGATTATTTGTACCGCTAACATAAATTCTGGAGTCGGTTAATTTTATTGCATATGTAATATCATTGCCATCTATAGCTGTTATAATTTTTCCATTTAAACCAAAAGAATTATCAGAACTTCCATTACTGTTATAACTAACAAGGGCTATATCCCTATTGTTATTGTAATCGGTAACTCCTGCTGCAACTACAATTTTTCCATCGCTTCCAATAACTATTGAAGTTGGAACATCAAGAGAAGTTCCGATTGCCGTGATAAGTTTTCCATCATCATTAAATGTACTATCAAGGCTTCCGTCAGTATTATAGCGGGCAAGGCTAAAGTCATAAGTGCTTCCATTACCGCTTACTCCGGATGCAACAATTTTTCCGTCATTTTGTATAGCTATGGAATGTATAACATCATAAGAAGAACTTATAGCAGTGGTAATTATTCCATCGCCATTAAAAGTATTATCAAGACTTCCGTCAATATTATACCGAACAACAAGAAATTCATAATTACTTCCGTTAGCATGTGTTCCGGCAAGTACGATCTTTCCATTAGTTTGTATTGCAACAGAGTATGCAACATCATAGAAACCTAAACTGGTTATTAGTATTCCATTACCATTAAATGTACTATCAAGGCTTCCGTCAGTATTATAACGAACAACGGCAAGGTCGGGTTCATAGGCGTTTATATCTCCCGATGCATTGCTGTATCCAGCCACTACAATTTTTCCATCACTTTGAATTGCAATAGCATTTATTTCATCATCTACAGTACTAATAGCAGTGGTAAGTTTTCCATCCCCATCAAACGTACTATCAAGGCTTCCATCAACATTATAACGGGCTACAGCAAATTCCCAGGTGCTGTCATTATACATATAGCCTGCAGCCACAATTTTTCCGTCACTTTGAATTGCCATGCAAAATGCTTCTGCCTGTGAACCAAAACTGGTGGTAATTTTTCCATCAACATCAAAAGTATTATCAAGACTTCCGTTGGTATTATAACGGGCAATTGCAAATTCACTGTTAACGCCATCGTTGCTGGATCCGGCTACAACAATTTTTCCATCATTTTGGGTAGCCATACCATGAATAACAGATCCTGCTGCTCCTATTGGTGTAGTTACAATTCCATTCGTACCAAAAGTAACATCAAGACTGGTTGACTGTGAGAAGGAAATTAAACAGGTAACTGATAAAAGTGTAAAGAGTAAAAATGTTTTCATGTGATTTAGTTGATATATAATTTATTGGATTATACAACAGTATATCTGATGTAAATGAGAAGGTGTGGCTATTCGGCTTTTTAATTTGTAGAAAATTTTCGTTAATTTTTTTTTCATAGCGGATGGTTTTTAGGGTATTTAATTGTATGATGTAAAACTCTAAATTTTTAAATACAATAACGTAGGCAGTTAATGAAATGGATGTAGAATACTTTCTATAAATTCTTTTCTCAATTATACTGTAACTTTAAGTAAGCGCTAACAACACTAACTTTTTGATGCTAACTATCTGGAAAGTATTTAAGATCGTGAGCTTTACATGCCGCTGTAAATGCCTTGAATAAACGGAATCTTCAGTCTCTTTGATTTTATTTTTACAACCAATGGATGCAAGTACGAAAACGAAAAGATGATTTGATGTTATCATAACAAATATTTACGAACATCTAAAGTATATAAATTTGGAGGCAAAGCTATTACGGCGTAAATTTGCATCCATATCGCGAAGTAGAGCAGTCCCGAAGTTTCGGGATCGGGCTTATAAGAAAGTAAAAAATTATTTTAAACTCATATCGCGAAGTAGAGCAGCGGTAGCTCGTCGGGCTCATAACCCGAAGGTCCCAGGTTCGAACCCTGGCTTCGCAACACAAGCCCTGAAATTTCGGGGCTTTTTTATTTTGCAGAAAAGAGTAGAAATTAGATTGTGATCTGGTAATTTCCTTCATCATTTAACTACGTATATTTTTTGTGATGTAAGCAAATGCTTATTGTTAGAAGTATAGGATAATGTACACATATAAATTCCGCGGCCAATATTGCCTGCATTAAATGCTGCTTACTGGTATGTTGTATCTTATGGTTGTATTATTAACAACAGGGTTTGGATAATTGGAAACACGAATTTGGGTTAATGGATGCTCAGGATCCAGTGGGGCAATTTCTAATGAATCAGGTTGAAATGAATCCGGCGCCGGTTGGGCAAAGCTTTTTGCAGAAAAGAAACCTGCAGAGAATACCTGCAGAGAGAATGGGAGTAGATTTTTTTTATAAAATTGATTTTAGTTTTTGTGTTTTTTCAGAGATAAATGGATAATTAAATTCAATAGTGTAAAATTCTATTTTATTGTTTTATTAGTTGCGGTAAACTCCCAGTTGTGTTATAGAAAGGTTTCTATATTTATCGGCTACAGGCTTAGCAGTACCCATTATTTTACTTTTTTAAATATTATGAAGTAGCCGCAAATATTTTTCTTATTCTTTTTATTTACCTGTACCGGCTTTATTATGTGGTACTCGGAAAATTTAGGTATATAAGAGAAATTAATGATGTTGCTTTCCATTCCATCGCCGTAGTGCTTTTGATATACAACCTGTTTTTCATTATAATCATACATTCTTACTTCGTACAATTTTGATGTCATATCTCCAATGAAAGCAATATGATACCAGCTGCCTTCATTCAGAGGAACAATCACCGGCATTTCGTATTCACTTTCCATTGTCATGGTTGCTTCCCTAACCACAACAAACCCCTGGTTATATAAAACTGATTTTAAACTATCAGCCTGAGCTTTAAGCGTTACATTAAAACAGGAAACCTGCCGGATAACATCTTCACGCTGCGCTGTTGCAGGGGAACTTTGAAAAACAAATAATATAAAAATGAGTAAAGAATTTAGTATAAGGTTTTTCATTGTTCTTAAATTTTAGGGTTTTTGTTATTTACTTTCAACATGGTAAAAGTCTATATTTTCAAAAACATTAACAGTAGTAAAGCAGAGAAGCCGGCATAGTAAATGTTCTATTATTTTGTTTAACCTTTTTAAATAAAAAAAGTGACAGCATAAAAGCTATCACTTTTGTTTTCGGAGGAGGTTAAGCAGTTAGAATTTTGGTTGATGAATTATTATAATGCAATTTGTTTTTCGGTCATCATTTTTCTTAAATTCGTAAGCCCGTAACGCATACGCCCTAAAGCCGTATTAATGCTGCAGTTTGTTAGCGTTGCAATTTCTTTAAAGCTAAGATCAGCATAGTGCCTCATAATAATAACTTCTCTTTGATCTTCGGGTAATAATTCCAGCATTTTTCTTACTGTATTATTGCTTTCTTTTTTCATAATTGTTTCTTCAGCGTCGGGTTCAGAAAAATTGATTGTGTCAAAAATATCCCGGTCATCACTGGTTTTAATGGCAGGGGTACGTTTTACTTTTCTAAAATGATCAACACAAATGTTGTGTGCAATTCTCATAGCCCATGGTAAAAATTTGCCCTCTTCGTTATATTTACCTGTTTTAAGGGTATCAATGATCCTTATAAATGTATCCTGAAAAATATCTTCTGCCAGGTATTTATCTTTTATCAATAAGTAGATGGAGGTATAAAGTTTGGTTTTGTGACGGTAAACAAGTGTTGAAAGAGCTTCAGCATCACCTTTCATGTATGAATGAACAAGTTGCTGATCGGAAAGAAGCGTAAATAATTTCATAAAGTAGATTTTTGTTTTTAGGGGGATGTGTAAATTCTGATGCAAAAATATACCTGTAACAAAAAAGCAATTGTAATAATGGGCTTAATAATGGGTAGAAAATTAACTATGATTAAGCATCGTTGTACCGCATGGGATAACTTGATTGTATTAAATACATTATCCATTTATAAATTTCAGCTCAGGAAATTATTTATAGTAAAGTGCTGCCGCAGGCACACATTTTAACCCGGAAATATTTGTTTAAAATAGAGATTTTTCTATACTCAATTAACCATTTAGCTACAACAAATAATACTATAAATTTCGACTTTTACAGAAGCCTTTTAGCTATCCTGAATTTTAAAAAACCTATTTAAAATGCATATTATGAAAACCACAGCCTACAATAACTTTCCCTGCAAAACGCTTATCCTGCCTGGATACACAACTCATTCAACAGAGACAAATAATAACATGTGGCTTTGCGATGCTATTAACAATCTTATTGAAGAGATTATGAAAGCCCAACCCGTAAAAATTATTTTTAAAAGCTTCCAAATTTCTGAAGTTGAACTTACAGAAAAAATAAAGTTGAATATTTTTAGTATAGTGAAGGCACATCTAAATAACATTGTAAGCCAAAAAAAAGTATTTGAAATTAATATCGGGATCTCTCAAAATAAAACCAGGCTGTTATTATCTATTGCAGATCATATTCAGGCTGATTCCGCTGACGCTTATGCAGAAATGATCGATCTAAAAAATATAGAAGAGGAAGAAACCGGAAACCTGAACTTTATTTGTAACCCATATATTGGCAACTGTTTGATCTACAACCAGCATTTGAATAACTAATTATACCAATTATGTTTAATAAATTATCTATTGAATTACGCATTCAGCCATTTCAATAAAATATTAATTTATTATGATGGTTGAATTATGTTATGGATTTTTGCCAGTGCATTAATATCGATGATGTTATTACATTTAAGCTTTTCAAATATCCGTGCTTTATGAGTACCTACAGTTGATGAATGCAACGTAAGTTTATTGCATATTTCTGCTAACGATTCTCCCCGTATCAGGTGCTGTACAATCTCAAACTCCCGTGGAGACAGGTTATCAAAGGGGTTTTCAGCATTGTTGTTGCTGTGCAATTCTTCAATCATTATCTGGCTTAGGGTTGGGCTAATGTATTTTTTATTATCTAAAACTGCAGTAATGGCTTTTTTTATTTCTCCTTCAGACGCATCTTTTTTTATATATCCCATTACACCCATTTTTAAATATCGTTTAGCATATACTTCTTCATTGTTCATACTGAACATTAAAATTTTTGCAGCCGGTTTAAAAGCGAGGATGTTACTTACTAACCCGAAGGAGTCGGTATTGGGCATATTTACATCAAGTATCAGCAAATCATAATTATTTGCTTTTATTTTTTTGAAAGCTGAATCTCCATCATCGGCTTCATCAATGGTGCAATGGGGAAGAAAATTTTCAATAATAATTTTCATTCCTCTTCTTATTACAGAGTGATCGTCTACAAGCAATAGATTAATCATATAAATGTATTTAATTAATAGAGTATAAATATAACGTGTTTTACGTTTAATTATTTAGGTGGTTTAAATTATTCCTATTACCTTTTTATTAAGGGATGTATTATTTAAAACATATAAACTGCCGGGACATAAAAAACAAAATGCAGATATTTCTATCTGCACGTGTAATGAATTTACGGTTTCATTATATGTGGTCTTTCACAGGTTAAGCGGATGTTGTGGGTTTCATAGGATTGGAATACAAAGGTGTTGCAATTAAAAAACTAAAGTTGTAATATAAAAATGAATGTGGTGTAGTAATTTTTTTATTTTGTACTTGCCTGCCAGGATTGTATCTAAAAACAAAATGCAGATATTTCTATCTGCACGTGTAATCAATTTGCGGTTTCATTAGGTGTGGTCTTTCATAGGTTAAGCGGATGTTGTGGGTTTTATAGGATTGGAATACAAAGGTGTTGCAATTAAAAAACTAAAGTGGTAATATAAAAATGAATGTGGTGTAGTAATTTTTTTATTTTACTCCGCCGTGGTCGGTCTTCCCTGTTAAGGCTTGCAGCATAGCAGGGTGACCGACCACATTTTAATGAGGATGATTATAAATATTCATCTGCCAGGTTTTATAAAACCGGAGCAGATGATTTTGGATTTCTTACACATTGGAAGGGAGTAATTTTATAAGTGATCGGTCATCCGGCCTTGCTACAAAAAGCTATGCAGGGAAGACCGACCACTGCGAGAAAGATTATGGAGAATGTCCTGAGTTACAGACTACGGAGAGAAATTTAAAATACGAAATTTTTCGTTGAATAAATTATTCCAAGGTTTTTATTGAGGGATTATATTTTATCTTCATAAAAAATATATTATGCCAACAGAACAATATCATGAACCCCCGGAAGAATTATCCCAGAAGGCAAGAACTTTTGCAAGAATGATTAAATCACTCATTGAAGAAGCTGATGCCATTAACTGGTACGAGCAACGCATAAGTGTTGAAAAAGATAAAGATGCAAAAGCGATAATGGAACACGCACAAAATGAAGAGTTCATTCACTTTAGTATGGACCTGGAATTTTTAGCGAGGAAAAAAGATAAGTGGCGCACCATTCTTAAAAATGTTTTATTTAAAAAAGGAGATATTGTTGAGAATGCAGAAAAGGCTGAAGATAAAATTGAAGAATAAATAATCGTGAAATGTGAGACGGCAACCGTGAATGGTCAATGGTGAATATCTCACCTTTCACCTCTCACGATTTATGCATTGATAACTTTTGAATTATTTTATTTGAAACAGGATCTGCATACATCCCGAAAGCGCTTGTAATTATCCCTTTGAGTTTGCCGTCTTTTGATTCAATAGCATACACAACATCTTCGTCATCAGGATTGGAGTTGCCTTCAAACCGGTGCACTTCTATAATTTCAAATTCATCAGGCTGCAGGCATATTTTATTATCCGAACAAATTAATTTATCAAAAGCGATATTAAAATCAATAGTATAGCCTTTAGCTTTTAAACCACTAACGGCTTCAGTAACTGTGTCATAACTTTTCATAAACTATTTTTTATTGGCTCGGGCTTTTGAAATCTTGATAAATATAAAATTACTAAAAGTGTTACAAAAGCTGTGATGGTAAAAGTTGTTATTGATCCGAACCTGTACCACAAAAATCCGGTAAGGCTGCTGGCAAGTAAAGTACATATACTTTGCAATCCTGTGTAAGTGCCAATGGCCGTTGCTGTTTCTTTCTTACTTACAATATTACTTACCCATGCTTTGGAAATGCCTTCTGTGGCTGCTGCATACAAACCATATAAAAAAAATAATACAAAAAAAATGATGAGATTATTATTAATTGCAAACCCTGCATACACAACTGCAAAAACAAATAACCCGGCAAGAAATATTTTTTTCAAACCAATTTTATCCGCAAGAATTCCTATTGGATATGCAAGCAATGCGTAGGAAAGATTATAAAAAATATAAACGCCGATCACTGCAGTATCTGTGAGCCCCGTTTCCTTCATTCTTAATAATAAAAAAACATCGGAGCTGTTGAAAGTTGCAAACAGCAACAAACCGATCAGTAATCTTTTATATTCCTGCGAACCATTTTTCCAGTAAGAAAAAATAACCCAAATTTTTTTGTTTTCTTTTTGAGCGTCTGCATTGGCTTTCTTTTTTTTTTCTTTAATAAATAATGTAAAAAGAATCGCGATCATTCCCGGGAAGAATGCAATTATAAAAAGCGTTTTATAATTTGCCGGGTGATAATATAAATATAACAATGCCACTGCCGGCCCAAGCACAGCGCCCATTGTATCCATACTGCGGTGAAACCCAAAAACTTTTCCTTTATTTTCATTTGTAGTTTCATCACTAAGCATTGCATCTCTTGCTCCCGTTCTTATTCCCTTGCCTAACCTGTCAATCGTTCTTGCAAAAAATATCCACAAGGGATAAATAAACGCTGCCATCATAGGTTTTGAAATTGCACTTAATGCATACCCAAGTTGTATAAAGGGCAAACGTTTTCCTATAACATCACTTCTCTTTCCAAAATACCCTTTGCTCAATCCTGCTACGGCTTCTGCAAATCCTTCAAGCACTCCAATAAGTACAAATGAAAAGCCAATGGTTCTTAAAAATACAGGCATTACAGGGTAAAGCATTTCACTTGCCACATCAGTAAAAAGGCTTACCAGCGAAAGTATCCAGATGGTTCTTGTAATTATTTTTGTTTTCATTATTATTTAAATGTACGAAGTCTGCAAATAGTGAATGGTCAATGAGTCAATGGTCAATATGTAAAAAATATATTGGCGAATAACTATTGACTTAATGACCTATTGACCTTATGACTGAATGACTATTTTCGACAATTGACTAAATTTGTACATTGCAATATAAAAGCGGACAATTAATGAGTAAGAAAAAAGGGAAAGATTTCAGGAATAAAAGCAGGTCAGTAAAAGGAAAGTTGGATATCACACGATCAGGAATTGGTTATGTAATTGTTGAAGGTGTGGAAAAAGATATTTTCATAAGGCCGAACGATTTTGGCAAAGCCATGCATGGCGATATTGTACGTATAAGCATAA
Source organism: Chitinophagaceae bacterium (assembly GCA_036564845.1). Classification (GTDB taxonomy): domain Bacteria; phylum Bacteroidota; class Bacteroidia; order Chitinophagales; family Chitinophagaceae; genus Ginsengibacter. The sequence continues at coordinate 31,549 of DATCOF010000049.1, forward strand.
AAGAAACCAATGGAAAAAGGCTTGAAGGAAAAGTTGAAGAAGTGATTGAAAGAAAGCAGGTAGAATTTATTGGTAACATTGAAGTGAGTGACAGCTTTTCTTTTTTTACTGCTGATAGCCAAAAGCCAATGCCTGATTTTTATGTGAGCTTAAAAAATCTTAATGGCGCTAAAGATAAAGACAGGGTGATTGTGCGAATGATAAACTGGGCTGATGGAGATAAAAAACCTGAAGGAGAAGTAGTAACTGTTTTAAAAGCTACTGATGTGAATGACATGGCGATGAAAGAAATTTTAATCGAGAGAGGATTTCCTTTGGAGTTTAGTAAAGAGGTTTTAGAAGAAACTGCAAAGTTGAAAGAGGTTGTTGATGATGAAATTTTTTCAAGAAAAGATTGCCGTGAAATTCTCACATTCACAATTGATCCTGTTGATGCAAAAGATTTTGATGATGCCATATCCATCAGGAAATTAAAGAATGACAATTATGAGATCGGTGTTCATATTGCAGATGTAAGTTATTTTGTAAAACCCGGTACAGCACTGGATGAGAGCGCTTATGAAAGGGCAACGAGCGTGTATTTGCCTGATAGGGTTAACCCAATGTTACCCGAAAAAATTTCGAATGAATTATGTTCGCTGCGACCCAATGAAGATAAATTTACTTTCTCTGTAATCTTCCAAATAAACAATAAAGGAGATGTAAAAAATTTCTGGTTGGGAAAAACAATAATTCATTCCGACAGGCGCTTTACGTATGAAGAAGTGCAGGAAATAATTGAGAAAAAAGAAGGCGATCATCAACACGAAATTTTATTATTGAATGATCTTGCACAACAATTCCGCAAAGAAAGATTTAAGAATGGTGCTATCAATTTTTCTTCAACAGAAGTTCGATTTACTTTGGATAAAAATGGAAAGCCGATTGGCATTGTTGTAAAAGAAAGTAAAGAAGCGCACCAACTTATTGAAGAATTTATGTTGCTTGCCAACAGAACGGTTGCTCAATATGTTTCTAAAATTAAAGTGAATAAAAAACCAATACCATTTCCTTACCGCATACATGATAAGCCCGATGAAGAAAAGCTAAAACCTTTTGTAGCTTTTGCAAGAAAGTTTGGTTACAAGTTTGATCTGGATGATGAAGCTGCGGTGGCTGCATCATTTAACCAGATGTTGCGGGATGTGCAGGGAAGGCCCGAGCAGCATGTGTTAGAGCAGCTCGGCATACGCACAATGGCAAAAGCAATTTACACTTCTGAGAATATTGGCCACTATGGTTTGGGCTTCGAACATTATTGTCATTTCACTTCGCCAATCCGGCGTTATCCTGATATTTTAGTGCACCGCGTTCTTGAAGAAATATTGGATAAAAATATTCATCCTGATAAAAAGATGGAAGAGAAATGCAAACACTGCAGCGAAAAAGAACGTGCTGCAATGGAAGCAGAAAGGGCAGCGAATAAATACAAACAGGTTGAGTATATGCAGGACTTTTTGGGAGAAGAATTTGAAGGTGTTATCAACGGTGTATCATCATTTGGTTTTTGGGTTGAGACAGTTGCGCACAAATGCGAAGGGCTTGTTTCGGTTAGAGATCTTTCAGAGTATGATGATTTTAGATTGAACGAAACTGATTATGCTTTGGTAGGTTTGCGAAGTGGAAGAAAATTC
>DATCOF010000050.1:0-17604 GCA_036564845.1 Chitinophagaceae bacterium
AAATTTAACAACCATCAATTAAGCATCCCTCACAGTGTCATGTCCTACTACAGATTTTAATTATTAATCTTAAAAATTAAATTTTATGAAAAGTACATTGACACTTACAAAAGCAGAACTGGTAGGAACAATTCTTATTGCAGTATGGGTGATCACATCCATATTTATTCCTCTTCCACCGGTAAATTCACTTGGATATTAATTTTATAGAAACAAGACTCTATCTAAAAATCAAGATTCTTTAATAAGTCTTCAGGATTTCTTCTGTTATCCCAAATACCGACAATGATAATTTCATCGGTGTTTATTTTATAGAAGATAGTGAAGTGGCTAATCAAAGTGGCCCGCACATCTTTAAAGTCGGTAGGTTTACCAATGTAGTTCTGTGATTTGATCAGGCTGATTTTTTCTCTTAATAAAACTGATAATTTCTTTGAGTAGGTTTTGGATTTATTATGATTAATCCAATATTGAAGTATGTCTCGCCTGGCTTGTTTGGCAGTGTTGGTCCAGATTATCCGTTTAGCCATTTATTTTCTTCTTCGTTTAATTCATCATCACTGATAATATTTTCATTACGGATATCATCTTCACTATTCATCAGCATTTTCTTTTGAGCATCAGTAGTTTTTATTTCTGTTTTTTCAATATCAATATTACCGATAAGGTCATTTATCTTTTGCCAAACATTATGATCACGAATAGAAATAAGTTTATCAAGCAAGCTATATCTAAGATTATTTGCTTCCATGTAATTACATTTATTATAAAGGTAATAATAATATTCCCGTAGTTCTACTGTAAAACTTCCAATATTCTTTCCATAATTTCGCTACCATGATTGGTTCGGAAATTCTTTTAAAAGCTTACCGCTTAATGTGTACTGCCAAAGCAATGGCAGACACTTACGAAGCTAACAGGCAGGTGTGTAAATACGTTCATTCAACTTCCCGTGGGCATGAGGCAATTCAATTGGCAACAGCATTCAACCTGTTACCCTGCGATTATGTTAGTCCTTACTACCGCGATGAAAGCATGTTGTTAGGATTAGGCTTTGCGCCTTACGAATTGATGTTACAATTGTTGGCAAAAGGCGATGATATTTTTACCGGCGGCCGTGAATATTATTCTCATCCCAATTATCGTGGCAGTGATAAACCCAACATCATTCATCAAAGCAGCGCAACAGGAATGCAGGCAATTCCCACAACAGGTATTGCACAGGGAATTCAATTTTTAGAGAACACAAAATCTCCACTTTATTGTAATGGTGATGATGGCGAGCCGCCTGTAGTAGTTTGTTCTCTCGGTGATGCAAGTGTTACAGAAGGCGAAGTAAGCGAAGCATTTCAATTTGCAGTTTTAAAACAATTACCCATAATTTATTTGGTTCAGGATAATAACTGGGGCATAAGTGTAACCGCAGAAGAGGCACGCACAATGAATGCATCGCAATTTGCAAAAGGCTTTAAAGGTTTACAAAGATTGAGCATTGATGGTAGTGATTTTTTGCATAGCTATGAAGTGATGCGGAATGTTGTAAAAGAAGTAAGAGATCATCGCAAACCTTTTTTAGTACATGCAAAAGTGCCGCTGCTTGGTCATCACACCAGCGGGGTAAGAAAAGAATTTTACAGATCGCAGGAAGATCTTGATAAACATTTTATCGATGACCCTAATCCAAAACTTCTCAAAAAATTAATTGATATCGGGATTTCAGAAGATGAATTAAAACAAATTGAAGATGAAACCAAACGGGAAGTAGAGCAACAATTTCAGCAGGCTGCCAATGCACCTGAACCTGATCCTTTAAAAGTTGCAGAATATGTTTTTGCTCCAACACCAGTGATTGAAGAAAAAGGAGAAAGGACGCCTGCGGGAAGAGAAAAAATAATAATGGTTGATGCGGCCTTGTTTGCCATTCGTGAAATAATGGAAGAATATCCGGAAGCAGTATTGTACGGACAGGATGTAGGACGCAGGCTGGGCGGTGTTTTTAGAGAGACAGCAACACTTGGAGAACAATTTGGAGATGAACGTGTTTTTAATACAGCTATACAGGAAGCATATATTATTGGTTCAACAGTTGGTATGTGTGCGGTGGGGTTAAAACCAATTGTTGAAGTTCAATTTGGCGATTATGTTTATCCCGGCTTTAATCAATTGGTAACAGAGATTTCCAAGAGTTGTTATTTAACCTGTGGAAAATTTCCTGTTCAAACAGTGATCCGGGTCCTTGTTGGTGCTTATGGCGGCGGCGGCCCATATCACAGCGGTTGTGTAGAAACAACATTGCTTTCAATTAAAGGAATTAAAATTGTTTACCCAAGCAATGCAGCAGATATGAAAGGATTAATGAAAGCTGCTTTTCTTGATCCTAATCCGGTTGTAATGCTGGAGCATAAAGGATTGTACTGGAGCAAAGTTGCCGGTACTGAAGAAGCAAAATCAGTTGAGCCATCCAAAGATTATATTTTACCATTAGGCAAAGCAAATATTATTTTGCATGCATCAGAACAAAAAATAAATAATGGTGAAACAGTTTGCATCATAACTTATGGAATGGGAGTGTATTGGGCAAAAGCTGCAGCTAAAAACCTTGCCTACCGGCAGGCAGGTTTCAAAGATCAAATTGAAATTGTTGATCTGAGAACATTATTTCCTCTTGATGAAGAATTAATTTTTTCTTCTGTAAAAAAACACGGGAAGTGTTTGGTGCTAACAGAAGAACAACAAAATAATTCATTTGCGGAAGCGCTTGCAGGAAGAATTTCAAAAGAATGTTTTCGATTTTTAGATGCACCTGTAGAAGTGTTGGGTGCTTTAAATTTACCGGCAGTACCAATGAATATTGGATTGGAAAAAGCAATGTTGCCCAATGCAGAAAAAGTTAGTAAGGTTTTAAAAACCTTACTTGATTATTAATTAGTCTGAACCCCCGAAGAATCGGGACAGGCAATGATTTGGATAGATTTGGTTGATTAAAAAGATTACTATTCTGTTGCAATATTTTTTTTCTTATAATCTTTTTAATCTCCCCAAATCATGGTTCAGAAAAAATAAACAATGGAAAGACAAGTAAAAAGTGAAATAAAATTTTTAGAAGGACCGCAAAGCCGCTGGTATGATTTTAAATATATCGTCAATGTTTTTCTTGAATTTATAAAAGGTTTCAGGGCATTACATTTTGTTGGCCCATGTGTTACAGTATTTGGCTCAGCAAGATTTAAAGAAGATCATCCTTATTATGAGCAGGCAAGAAAGCTCTCCGGCGAAATTGCAAAACTTGGCTTTACAATAATTACAGGTGGTGGCCCCGGCATAATGGAAGCAGCTAACCGGGGCGCAAGAGAAGTTGGTGGAAGAAGTGTGGGCTGCAATATTGTATTACCCGTTGAGCAACATCCCAATCCTTATCTTGACAAGTGGGTAAACATCAAGTTTTTTTTCGTTAGAAAAGTTTTACTTGTAAAGTATTCTTATGCATTTGTAGTTATGCCAGGCGGGTTTGGAACAATGGATGAATTTTTTGAAGCGTTAACATTAGTGCAAACGAAAAAAATACTTGGGTTCCCGATAATCATTTTTGATAAAGAATATCATAAGGCATTACTGGCTCACAACGAGCGAATGATGAAAGAAGGAACAATCTCTGCTAATGATCCAAGTTTGTATTTAGTTACTGATTCAATTGATGAAGCAATAAATTATATAAAAGAAAAAAGCATTGTTGGATTTAAATTGCAATATGCAAAAGCACCAAAACCTTTCTGGGGATTCTTTGAGAAGAGACTTAAAAAAGTATCATCAATAATTCCGTTTACAGATACTCATAAGCCTGAATAATAATCATATCCTCTTTCATACCAATAATCAGGAGGACGTTCATTGCTAAAAAAAATACTACCGATCCTTTTTAAATGTTTAATCCCGTACTTGACCGGGATAATTAAACGAAGCGGATAACCCTGGTTCATGGGCAATGGTTTGCCATTCATCTCGTAGCACAAAAGTGTTTGTGGATGCATAATTGCGGGCATATCAATCCCAACATAGTAGCCCTTATCAGGCGTTATCAATCCAACATAATTCATTTCTGTTTGCGATGTAAGGTTGTATTTTTTTGCAAAATCAGAAAACTTTACTCCACCCCAATGTGTAATTTGACTCCAGCCCTCAATACATTTAAAATCAAAAACTATTTCTGTTTTTGGTAATGCTTTTATTTCATCAAGCGAAATAAATAATGTGTCGCCGGGTGCTCTTGCAACTTTTAGCTTCCACGATGCAGCATCAAAACCTGCACTCATACCATCACTTCCATTTACTCTTACATGATGCACAGCCGCAGATAATGGAAATGTTTTTGCGAGATGGTTGTTGCTGAAAAAATTTGAAAAAATCTTTTCATTATAATTTAAAACATTGCGCAAAGGCTTTGGAGCGCCATTATCTTCGGGTTGTTTGGTTAACCACTTCCAGCCAAATACTGCAACTGCTATCATTACAATGAATACAGAAAAAGAAATTATTGTTTTCCTTCTTAATTTTTTTTCTGTGATGAATTCTTCTTTAAATGGCATCGGTTTTATTTATTGATTGAGAAACAGTTTCCACAGTTCCCCTTTTAGGGGGCGGAGGGGGTATTACTTCAAAGCCTGTAACCATTCCACTGAAATTATTCCATCCTGCAATTATAACCTGGATAATATGTACAAGAAAAAATAAAATAAAAAGAATTGTGAGAATAAAATGTTCTGCTCTTGCCCACTCATACCCCCCAAGCAAGTTGCATAAAAAATTAAACTGGATAGGTTTATAAATAGATAATCCTGTTAGCAATGAACCGATACCCATAAATATTACACCTGTATAAGCGATGCGTTGTGCAGCATTATATTTTTTTTGCAGAGGGAGTTCTTTTCTTATATGGAGATCGTGCAGAACAACCTGCCACGATTCTTTTAAAGATCTTTTATTTGGAAAGATCAATCTCCATTCTCCTGAAATAAATAAATATAAAACATACAAAAATCCATTAATTACAAAGAACCACATGAACATGAAATGCAGGCTCATACCTTCTGCCAGCCTGAAGGGAATGTTGAGCGCTTTATTAAATGAATCGGGGAAAAATTTAAGAACTGTTTTATCGCCCCATCCAACTTTGTAAACATCGTTGGCCCAATAAATTAATAATCCGCTCCACACCATTATTGCCAGCACAGGAAAATTTATCCAATGAAACCATCGTATTGCAAGTGGATGCTTTTTTACAATTTTCTTCATTTGCCTTTGATTGGAATTAAGAAAGCAACGGTGATTTTTTTATAAATGTAGATACAATTTTATTTTCCCGACAATTATTTATTTAATCAAAAGACACTGCACCTCTGAAAAGTTGCAACAATAAACCCTGGCTATGTGAGTTGGCAAGTCTCCCCTAAAGGGGAAGATTTAGAGGGGGGCCTTATTTTGCTTTTACAAAATCCAGCGAAGCAGAATTCATGCAATAGCGTAACCCTGTTGGCTTTGGGCCATCATCAAATAGATGTCCTAAGTGAGCACCGCAGTGGCTGCAAAGTACTTCTGTACGTGCCATGCCAAAACTGTTATCGGTAACTTCTAATACGTTTTGTTTTTTTAATGGTTGATAAAAACTTGGCCATCCCGTACCGCTTTCAAATTTTGTATCTGAAGAAAATAATTCCTGTCCGCAACAAACGCATTTGTAAATTCCTTTTTCATGGTTGTTCCAATATTTTCCTGAGAAAGCATTTTCAGTGCCGGCTTTACGGGTAACTTCAAATTGTTCAGACGTTAATTGTTTTTTCCATTCCGCATCGGTTTTAACAACGGCAAAATTCATTTTTTTATTTTTTTGTGCGCAGCTCGATCCTGCAAAAAGCAGTAATGTAAAAGCTGCTAAAATAATTTTCATTTTATCTGTTTTTTATTTAAGTAATTTACGTTGATTTTATTTCTTTGGTTTTGCTTATAGGTTAAGGATAACTTAAAACAAATATAATGGGCGTGTGGCGGCAAATAGCAGAATATCTGTACATAAAAAAGAAGGATGCAAATCGTCCGCATACCAAATGGGTCGGGTATATGCATGGGATCAACCGCCTTTCAGTTCTGTTATTTTTAGCAGCACTGATAATTATTATTATAAAATTATTGCGGCGTTGAAATGGTCAATAGTCAATGAGTTAAAGCGAAATCATAAATTATTTTTGCCGCATTTGCTGAAGCATTTCCTCCCAGACTTAATAATTTTTTTAGATCCCTGTAATCATTTTTAATTTGTTGCTGCCTGTTTTCATTCGTTAGCAATTCGTGTAATTCGTGTTTAATATTTTCAATTGTGAGATCATTTTGAATAAGTTCTTTCACCACATCTTTATTCATGATCAAATTTACAAGACTGATGAATTTTAATTTTATTAAACGCTTAGCTATTTGGTATGAAAGTTTGCCCGCTTTATAGCAAACAATTTCGGGCACTTCAAATAATGCGGTCTCCAGCGTTGCAGTGCCGGAGGTTACCAGCGCTGCATTTGACCGTATCAATATTGAATAGGTTTGATCAGCAACTGCGATTACATTTTTGTATTGAGATAAAAAAGAATCATAGAATTCATTTGTAATTCCCGGCGCCTTGGCAACCATAAAATTATATTCCGGAAAATGTTTTGATGTTTCTAACATTACCGGAAGCTTTCTTTTTATTTCCTGTTTACGACTTCCGGGTAACAATGCTATAATATTTTTATCTTGAGGCTTGTAGCTTGTGACTTGTGATTTATAATCTTCAACAACTTTCACCAATGGATGTCCCACATAGTCTACATCCACATTATGTTTTTTATAAAATTCTTTTTCAAATGGTAAGATCACGATCATCTTATCAACATAATTTTTTATAAGACTAACCCTGCTTTCCTTCCATGCCCATACTTGCGGAGAGATATAAAAAATAACTTTCAGTCCATTTTCTTTTGCCCATTTTACAAGCCGTAAATTAAACCCAGGATAATCAATAAGGATGAGAGCATCAGGAGCGGAGTTTAAAATATCCTGTTTGCAAAACTTTAAATTCTTAATAATGGTGGGAAGATTTTTAATTACTTCGGCAAAGCCCATAAAGGCAAGATCCTTGTGATGCCTTACCAGCTTGATCCCCAGCGCCTGCATTTTATCTCCACCCCATGCCCTGAAGTCTGCAGATGCATCAAGCTTTTTTAATTCTTTAATAAGATTGCTGCCATGCAGATCACCTGAAGCCTCGCCTGCTATGATGTAATAACGCATTGATGCAAATTAGATTTTTTGTTAGAAGTCCACTCAACAAAAAATTATTTATGAAAGATATTTTACTGTAGGCTTTAAAAAAATTCAGGAAAATGTTTTTATGCATAACACCAATAAACCGTAAACGCAGGTAAGCACAAAAATTCCTTTTGCAGTTTTATCTTTGTTTGTATTTAGGTAAATAGTAAATAAAACAGCGTTAACCATTAGTGCCAAACTTAGCGCCACACTAAATGTGCCGTGCCCTTGTTCCCGGTACATGTATTCAAACATATTAGAAAAACTAAAGGAATTAAATTTTAAATATTTAAAAATAAGTATTCCCAGCATAGGGCCAACAAAACCTAAAATGGCTCCAAAAACAAAATTGTCTTTTTTAAATATCATTTATTTTCCAGTTTTTTTCAAGTTGTTTTTTTAATTCGTAATTGGTAAGATCGAATTGCACAGGAACAACGCTTACATAATTATTTTGCAAGGCCCATACATCGGTATCATCACCTTTATCAAAATTTACAAATTCGCCGGTAAGCCAGTAATATTTTTTACCATGCGGATCGAGGCGTTCATCAAAGTCCTCATCATATTTTGCATACGCCTGTTTACATATTTTTATTCCCTTTAATTCATCCAGGGGAACTGCGGGAAAATTTACATTGAGCAGAAGATGTTTAGCCATCTTTGTATTTAAAAGACTCTTTACAATTTTATGAACATAAAATTTTGCTGCTGAAAAGTCTGCTTCAAACCGATAGTCAAGTAACGAAAATCCAATGCTGGGAATGCTTTCAATACTGGCTTCCATGGCAGCACTCATTGTACCGCTATAAATAACATTGATGGAATGATTAGCTCCATGATTAATGCCGCTTAAACAAATATCAGGTTTGCGATGTAATATTTTGTCAACGGCAAGCTTTACACAATCAACAGGCGTGCCGCTGGTTTGCCAGGTTTCTACACCTTCAAACATGTCTTCCACTTTATTAAGCCGAAGCGGAACACCAATGGTTATTGCATGTCCCATACCGCTCTGTGGTTTATCGGGAGCAACAACAATAACCTGCCCAAGATCTTTTACTGCTTCCACCAAATTTCGTATGCCGGGTGCAGTGATACCATCATCATTTGTTATAAGTATGATGGGTAATGTATTCTCTTCATTCATTCATTTCTAAATTATCTGTACAACTAATTAAACCATCTGAATAATGGTCTTGCAATAGCTTCTCTAAAAGGCCATGGAATAGCAGCTAATATCAATACAATGGCTAAGCCGAAAAATAGTAAAGTGCGTTTATGTTTGGCTGCCGGTGTTACAGCTTTTTTTACTGACACCCTGCCGACATGAACTAATATTAATGCAATAATCATCAACAGTGAATGCTCCATCGTAAAAAAACGGTTGTTGGCATCTTTCATATTATTGCCAAGATCCTTCAACCTGTCGAACCATGAATTGGTGTAATATAAAATCAGCCCCAACAATAATTGTATATCGCAGCTAAGCATAAAAAAGAAATTACTGCGGCCATCTGCTGCTGTGTAGTTTCGTTTACTGATCACACCGGACATGGCGGAAAATAAGGTCCACAGTCCGAATAATAAAACAGCCCAACGTATTAAATTATGAAGAACTAAAATTACTTGCATGGTTAATGGTTTGTACAAAAATAAGCTACAAAAAATAAAGGTGTGAGTGATATTTTCACGCAAAGGTGCAAAGGCTAAAAGCCGCTAAGAAAATATCTTTGCGGCTTTGCCTCTTACAAAATTTTGCAATAATTTTTTTTAGAAACAGATCTGAACTTATTTCTATCAATGAATATGATTCCAATTGTAAATATCTTCTTCTATGCCATGCCTGATATTTTCTAACCTCTTTTTTATCCTGAACATAATATTGTCAGCATTGTAAGAAGGTAAATGATAATCTTCGCTATCTGGTTTCCCGGCCTCATGGAGGATTTATTTTATGGCTTGAACTGAATAGTGAATGCATTTAAACCCAAATTCCGCAATAGCAAAAAGGGATTACTTTAGCTATTTACATTCTAATGCGTAGCATTAGATAAAACAGACCAATGGAATTTGATATAAGATATACCAGTAAAGAGATTACGCCATGGGGCGGAATGGTTTTTTTGAAGCAAATGTTGCAGAAAACAGGCTTTAGAGAACTTATTGATCAAAATACCGACTTACCTCAATCTGGTTCTAACAGAGGCTATAAAACCTCTGTCATTATTGAGGGCTTCATCACCAGTATCTGGTGTGGTGCCAATAGGTTTTTACATACAGAAGTTACCCAATATTTATAAAATATTTTTAGAATAAGAATGATGTAAGCTGTTGCAAACACAAAATATTTCTGGAGAAAATTTACGTCTTTGTGAGGAGCGGAGCGAAAGCCTGTCCCGATCCTTTCGGAAACTTGTTTCGGGAACTTGTTTCGCCTTATTTTTTATTCCTTATTTTTTATTCCTTATTTCATGATTGAGATTTGATGACGGGAAAATAATAATCCTACATTTGTTTTATGGTAAAGACATGGCCATTATATGCAAAGATCACGGCATTAATACTTTTGGCTTACCTGGTATTATACGGTTTATATATCGGGCAACAAATATTAACGCCGCTGGGCTTTGCATTTATGTTTGCTATTTTATTACGTCCGCTGGAAAAGAAATTAATTAAATGGCATATTCCTAAAATACTTGCCATTATCATTACATTGGTAATTGCAATTTTATTTGTAGCTGCACTAATAACTTTTTTATCAAAACAAATAGCTTCATTTGTAAAAGATGTTCCCGTTCTTAAACACAATCTTAATAATTTATGGGATCAGCTTCAGCATTGGCTTACCCGCACTTTTCATTTAAGTGAAGAGCAGCAGCAAAAAATTATTGACAAAGCCAAAGCCGATACTATAAATAATCTTGAGCCGGTTGGAACTTTAAATATTATAACCACTTCTATTGCAACAATTGTTCTTGTGCCGGTTTATATTTTTCTCTTTCTTTATTATCGTACGCTTTTGCTGCGCTTTGTTACAGAAATTTTTGATAAAAAACATTATGAAAATGTGCAGGAAGTAATACACGAAATAAGGTATGTAATGCAGCATTATATAATCGGGCTGTTAACAGAAACCAGTATAGTAGCCATCCTTAATATTGCCGGCTTATTAATACTCGGCGCTCCGTTTGCCATTCTGCTTGGTATTATTGCTGCCATATTAAATCTTATCCCTTACATCGGGGGCTTAATTGCCGCTGTACTTACAGCGCTCATTACATATACCAATACAGGTTCAATTACAAAAATGATCTGGGCAGTTATCGTTCTTATGATAGTTCAGTTTATTGATAATAATTTTTTGGTGCCAAGAGTAATTGCATCACGGGTAAAATTAAATGCTTTAATATCCATAATAGGCGTACTTATCGGTGGTGCTTTATGCGGTATCAGCGGTATGTTTCTCAGCATACCATTAATTGCAATTTGTAAAGTAATTTTTGACAGAGTGCAAGGATTAGAGCCATGGGGCAGGTTTCTTGGAGATGATATGCCAACAACTATTACCTTTACGGTTCTAAAACATGTTCTTAGAAGAAGACATAAAGCACATACAGAAATTAAGAAATCAGCATAAAAATATTTACAAATGCAGGTAAAAGATCTTAGTGAGGTACATCAACAGATCACCAACATGTTTCCATGGCCCAAACCAAAAAATGATTGGGACCAATACAGACTTACAAAAGACCAGGTAGATTTTTTTAATGAGAACGGTTACCTGCCGGGAATAAAAATGTTGAATGAAGATCAGCTGGAAATTTTAAGAAACGAATTGTTTGATATTGCAGATCCATCCAATGAAGGCAATAAACTTTTTCACGAATACAACAGCAACGAATCAACCGATCCCAACACTATTTTATTTCATGCACTGGGTGCATGGCGCATTACACCGGGCCTGCATGATGTATTATGGAATCCTGCATTTTTAATGGCAGCGAGTCAATTGTTAGGCGATAAGCCGGTTCGCTTTTGGCACGACCAGGTATTTTACAAGCCTGCAAAAAAAGGCGGCGTAGTTGCATGGCACCAGGATTATAGTTACTGGACAAGAACCAGGCCCATAGCGCATATTACCTGCTGGTGTGCATTGGATGATGCTACTGTTGAAAACGGTTGCCTGCATTATATTGCCGGAAGCCACAAATGGGGATTGATGCCTAAGCCGGTTATTGCCGGAGAACTGGAAGGCATAAAAGATTTTTTAACTGATGAACAAAAAGAAAAATTTGAGCATCCTCAGGCTGCGCCTGTAAAAGCAGGTGAAGCAATATTTCATCATCCACTTACACTGCATGGATCAGGAGAAAACAAAAGTGCGCAGCCACGCCGTGCATTTGTAATAAATGCTTTTGCTGATGGCGTTATTTCAGATTCTGATGAACCATTACTTGAAGGAGTTCCTGTTGTACCAAAAGGAAATAAAATGGACGGACAATTTTTTCCATTATTATTTGATCCTTTGGTTTAGAAATTTAATATCTAAATTTCACGACAAGCCGCAAAGAAAGTAACATTGCGTCTTTGCTTCTTTTTTTCTTTGCGTGCAATTTCCATCAACCCAATATTTTTAAAATACCTGAATATGATAAGAAGATAATACTGTAAATTAGAAATAAAAAAAATTAAATAAGAAATAAGGAAGTTATAGAGACTGTGGCAAAGTTGGTCTCCTCACTTACTCACTCATAAAAATTTTATCCTTTCCTTACACTTCCTCTTCTACATTTTCCCCGAAATTTGCGTTTCAATTTTCGCTCAATGAAACAATTCATCCTCTTTTCATTTTTTAGTTTTTATTTTTCACTTTTATTATCAGCCCAACCTGATCGCTGGCAGCAGCGGATAAAATATGTCATGGATGTAAATGTTGATGTTACAACCAACATGATTAAAGGAAAACAAACTATCACTTACACAAATAATTCTCCCGATACATTAAACCGCATTTTTATTCATCTGTTCTTTAATGCTTTTAAGCCCAACAGTATGATGGATGTGAACAGCCGCAGTACAGAAAATCTTGTTTTAGGAACAGATGTAAATGGCAGGCCTGTAAAAGATTTTGATTCCCGTTTTAAAAAACGTGTTGCAGAATTAACTCCCGAAGAACAAGGCTACTGCCATGTTGTAAAGTTTATAAGCAACGGCCGTCAACAAAAAACAAAATTGCACGAAACTATTTTGGAGGTAGATATTGATAAGCCAATAATGCCAAGATCTGCTGTAGTTTTTAATACCGAGTTTGAATGTAAAGTGCCTTTGCTTTCACGCCGCAGCGGCAGGGATAGCCCTGAAGGAATTCGTTACAGCATGGGACAATGGTATCCAAAAGTTTCAGAGTATGATTATGAGGGATGGCATGCTGATGATTATATAAGCCGCGAGTTTTATGGTGTGTGGGGAGATTATGATGTTGATATCACCATTGATAAAAATTATAAACTCGGTGCTACCGGTGTTTTACAAAATGCAGCAGCAATTGGTTGGGGTTATGATAAAGAAGGTACACCATTAAAACCTGTGCAGTCAAATGTAAGAACATGGAAATTCTCTGCTAAAAATGTACACGATTTTGTTTGGGGTGCAGATCCAAATTATAAACACATAACAAGGCAAACTGCCAATGGCCCATTGTTACATTTTATTTATAAAGAGAATCCAGCCGCCGAGGCCAAATGGCAGGCTACTGCTGATTCCTGCGCTATTATCTATCCGTTCATGGCAAAAACATTTGGTGCTTATCCTTATCCTGTTTATTCATTTATTCAAGGCGGCGGCGGTGGCACTGAATATCCAATGGCAACATTAATAAAAAATTCAGGATTTGAAACTGCTGTGCACGAATGGTGTCATAGTTGGTACCAGATGATGTTGGGCACAAACGAAAATTTATATCCATGGATGGATGAAGGATTTGCTGATTATGCAGAAGCAAGAATATTGGCATGGCTTCATAAAAAAGATTTTTTTGAAGGCGCTGCTGAATATGACCGATATTATAATTTAGCAAAAAGCAGGTTCGATGAACCGATGAGCACACACTCCAATTGGTACAGCACCAACTTGGCGTATAACACAAATTCATATTATAAAGGCGCAGTTTTTTTAAGACAATTAGGTTACATAGTTGGCGAAGAAAATATTGATAAAATTTTATTGGAGTATTACAGGCAATGGCGTTTTAAACATCCCAACCCAAATGATTTTATCCGCGTTGCTGAAAAAGTTAGCAACATGCAATTGCAATGGTATAAAGAATATATGTTGAACACGATGAAAACAGTTGACTATGGTATTGACAGTTTATGGGAAGAAAATGGCGTATCAAAAATAAGATTGAAAAGAGTTGGAGAAATGCCAATGCCTGTCGATCTTGAATTAACTTTTAAAGATGGCAGCAAAGAGTTGCATTATATTCCGCTGAATTTAACGTTCGGAGAAAAGCCGGCTGAAAATAAAATACCACGCATTGTTCATGAAGAGTGGCGATGGACACATACTACATACATTGTAGAGTTTAAAAGAAGACTTACAGATCTTAAGGAAGCGCAGATAGATCCTACACTCAGGCTGGCAGACATAGAACCGAGAAATAATATTTTACGTTTAAATTGGTAACGCCTGAAATAAATATCAAACGTGCTGATAATAGTGATGCACAGCTTTTATCTGATCTAAGCAATGCTACATTCATTGAAACTTATCGTGAATGTGCGCCTGATGAAGACCTCATGAAATTTATGGATGCTACTTATAACGAACAGGTTATTACCGAAGAGTTAGAGAACGAAAATGATTTTTATTTTATAGCATATATAAATAATTTTCCGGCAGGTTATATGAGGTTAGCTGAAGATCCTGAACAGTATCCAATTACAGAAAAACACAAGGCAATACATCTTAAAAGAATTTATGTCTTAAAAGATTATCATTCAAAAAAGATCGGCGCTGCATTAATGTCCTTTGCTTTACAGTTTGCTTTTGAAAAAGGCTATAAGTTGCTGTGGCTGGGCGTTTGGGAGCATAATGAAAAAGCAAAAATGTTTTATAAAAGATGGGGATTTGAAGACCGCAACCTTCCGCATACTTTTTATGTTGGCGATTCATCCCATACAGATTATTGGCTGTTAAAGTTTATTGAGAAGAGTTGATGTAAAGGATATATTTTTCTTTAAAGAATTCTTCGTCAAATATTTTTTCAATTTCCCATGCCTTTGGCCGCAGGCCGCTTTCAGAAATTTCTTTTGAAAGGTCGCCACCTTTTAAACATATTAATCCTGATATTTTTTTGGGCTGATCAATTGGTTTCTTTTTAAGCAGTGGTCTGCTCCAGTACCAAATATCTTTTAATGGCGCCACAGCCCTTGAAACTACAACATCAAACTTTTTATCTTTTATATCTTCGGCTCTTGTATGCTGTGTTGTGACATTGGTTAATCCTATTGCACCGGCAACTTCATTAACTACTTTTAATTTTTTATTGATGCTGTCAACCAAATGAAATTTTACATCAGGAAAAAATATTGCTAAAGGAATCCCCGGAAACCCGCCGCCCGTTCCAATATCAATGATTTCAAACCCATCAGCAAAATCAAACTGCGTTGCAATCGCCAGCGAATGCAAAACATGATGCTCATAAAAATTTTCCATATCCTTCCTGGAGATAACATTTATTTTTTCATTCCATTCAGCATACAGATCTTTTAGAGCAGTTAATTGCTGCAATTGCTTTTCAGTAAAATCAGAAAAATATTTTTTAATTGTCTGAACCATGATTTGGGTAGATTATAGGATTAAATTGATTAATCCTGTTTAAAATATTACCATTTTTCAATATCATAATAATCTATTTAATCTCCCCAAATCATGGTTCAGACAGCCTCACTTCCACGTCTTCATCGGCTTCCTAACCATCGCAAATGAAAAAATTATATAATAAAAAAACATCCAGATATCCAAAATAAAAAACCATGGAAGCAGATCTTTCTCATCAAGCTTATCCATTGTTTTATAAAAAATAAAAAACTGCACTAACAATCTAACGCCAAAAACTATTAAAGAGATCTTCCATCTAAAAAGAATCATGCTGGCAATAAACAGCGGATAAAACACACCATGCGATAAAGCATACAAACCCAATAAAAATTTATGAATGGTTTTGTAATACCTGCTGGTTGTGTAATGCCGGCGCTTTTGTTTCATCCATTCCTTCCATGTTCTTGGCGGCTCTGATAAAGTGAATGCATCCTTATCAATCACAATTTGTGTATTGGTTTTTGTGGCTGCTAAATTTATAAACAGGTCGTCATCACCGCTGGCAACATGGTTATGCAACGAAAAACCTTTGTGCCTGAAAAAAACTGATTTCTTATAACTTAAATTTCTGCCAACGCCCATGTAAGCCAGTCCTGCAGCGGCATACGAAAGATATTGCAATGCCGTGTGAAACGTTTCCCAACGGACAAGCTTATTCAAAAATTCTTTTTTCTTATGGTGAGCGCCGTACCCCAAAACGATCTCGGTATTTGCATTGTACGCCTGCTGCATTTTTTCGATCCAATATTCACTGGCAGGAACACAGTCTGCATCCGTCATCAGCAGCACTTCATGCTTAGCTGTTTTTATTCCAACACTCAACGGAAATTTTTTGCCGGGTATAAATCTTGCTTCCTGTTTCAGCGCTACCAATTGCAATTGCTTAAATTCTCTCTGGTATTCTTCAAGTACAAACTCACTTTCATCAACAGAGTTATCATTGATAACAATAACCTCGTGTGTTGTTCTGTATTTTTGAACCAAGGCACCCGGCAGATTTTTAGCTAAATTTGCGGCTTCATTTTTTGCGCAGATAATTACAGAAACAGGATGTGTTTGTGAAACAGCTTTTGTTTTGGTTTTATAAAAAGCAATGCGTGAAAAGAAAAATAAATAATAAAAAACCTGGACAGCAGTTGCAAAACAAAAACAATAAAAAATTATTTGTGAAATTAGAATTGGTATCATGTATAATAATGTCACGCTAATACGCAAAGAAAAAGTAAAAGTCGCAAAAAATCACATTGCGCCTTAATTCTCTTTGCACCTTTGCGTAAAAAAAAATAAAACAACTTGGCAGCACTGCAATTTCAACTTCAGCATACAGATAAAAATTCCAAAGCACGGGCAGGAAAAATTATTACCGATCATGGAGAAATTCTCACTCCTATTTTTATGCCTGTGGGCACAGTGGGAAGCGTGAAAGCCGTTACCCAGCAACAGCTTTTAAAAGATGTAAAAGCACAAATAATTTTAGGTAATACCTATCATTTATTTTTGAGACCTGCATTGGAAGTGATGGAAGCTGCAGGCGGACTGCACAAATTTATGGGATGGGATAAACCCATACTTACTGACAGCGGAGGCTACCAGGTATTTTCTTTGAGCGGCACAAGAAAACTTTCTGAGGAAGGCGCTTTGTTTCAAAATCACATTAACGGCAGCAAACATTTATTTACGCCGGAGTTTGTAATGGATATACAAAGAATAATTGGCGGTGATATTATGATGGCCTTTGATGAATGTCCGCCGGGTGGCAGTGAATATGATTATGCAAAAACTTCGATGGAGTTAACACACCGCTGGTTAGACAGGTGCATAAAAAGATTTAATGAAACAGAAGATAAATATGGTTACACGCAAAATTTATTTCCGATTGTGCAGGGTGGTGTACATCACGACCTGAGAAAAATTTCATGTGAATACATTTCTTCCAAACAAGCTACAGGAAATGCTATCGGCGGATTGAGTGTAGGTGAGCCAACAGAAAAAATGTACGAGATATGCAACCTGTGTTGTGATAATTTACCAACAGACAAGCCTCGTTATTTAATGGGTGTTGGCACGCCATGGAATATTGTTGAGAATATTGCTTTAGGTATTGACATGTTTGATTGTGTAATGCCAACACGCAATGGCCGCAATGCAATGCTGTTTACAACTAACGGTGTAATTAATATTGACAACAAAAAATGGGAGAAAGATTTTTCACCGATCGATGACGGCATTGATTGCGAAGTGAGCAATCATTACAGCAAAGCATACTTACGGCATTTAATGAAAGCAAAAGAAATTTTAGGATTGCAAATCGCAAGCATACATAACCTTGCTTTTTATTTAGACATTGTTACCAAAGCCCGTGAGCATATTGCTGCAGGAGATTTT
>DATCOF010000051.1:0-2353 GCA_036564845.1 Chitinophagaceae bacterium
GCATTATTATCTGCAGAAATCACCGCTAAATTGGGAATAGATCCCGGTAAAATATATACCAAGCTCACCAAAGAATATGGAGAACCGTTTTATGACCGTATTGAAGCAAAGGCAACTCCTGAACAAAAAGAAAAATTAAAAAACCTATCATCCTCTGAAATAAAAAACAAAGAACTGGCAGGTGAAAATATTGATAGCGTACTCATAAAAGCGCCGGGTAATAATGCTGCAATTGGTGGCGTGAAGGTTGTGACAAAGAATGGATGGTTTGCTGCACGTCCCTCAGGAACAGAAGACATTTATAAAATTTATGCTGAAAGTTTTTTGAATAAAGATCATCTGAAAAAAATAATTGATGAAGCGCAAACTATTGTCAATTCCGCCTTATATACGAATTAAAAGAACTTATGAAATTAAACTTAATACCCTCAACGTATGAACTTATATCTAATATGCGTGGCTTTTTTCAGTTGATAAGATCAATAACTTAAATGAAGAACCCCTCAGGGAGGAGTTCTTCAGTTCCGAAAGATAGAGCGTTTCGGTAAAACACTGGCAGCAACACACAAGTTAAGTTCAAAACCAGCTAAAGATCATTTAATCAAACGACTTGCCGACAATGAAACCACTTTCAGGATGTGCGCAAGCTCCTCACGGATTCTATTAAAAGAAAATACCAAGTTACCCCTGCAGGCGAATGGGTGATAGATAATTTTACCTGGTAGAAGAACATATTCGTATTGCAAAACGCATTTCCTGAAAAATTACAGTGAGGACCTTCCACAATTATCAGATGGAAATTCAACAGGGCAAACCACCAGTTATGATATAGTTCTCCAGATCATTTCTCATAGTGACGGGCGAATAGATATGGAAAGCAGATTGTACCAACTAAATTATTGCTCCGCCAGACCATAAAGCCTAGAAAAAAATGCACTTTTTTTGCAAGTAGGCTTTGTGTCGTAGTGTTGTGTGCTTGCAAATGGTTTTGCTTATGTGTAGCCTTTAAAACGTAAATTGCCCTTCCAATAAATTTACGCAGTTGCAACTCTATAATCTTATTACCATTATCATAGTCCTGACTGCTGTATTTGGCTACATCAATTTTAGGTTTTTTAAATTGCCCGCTACAATTGGCATTATGATTATTTCAATCATAGCGTCGTTAGGTGTTGCTGGTCTTGGTTTTTTTAGTCCCGATTTTTTCAAAAAAATAACAGATATTATTAGAACTATTGACTTTCATACAGCCTTAATGAAAGTGATGTTAAGCTTTTTGTTGTTTGCAGGCGCCATACATATTAAATCATATGAGTTAAAAAAAGAAAGAACGCCGATAATTGTTTTCTCTACAATTGGCGTATTGCTTTCTACATTTATTGTTGGAGGATTAGTATACCTGGTATCAGGATGGTTTGGAATGTCAATAAATTTTATTTATTGTTTATTATTCGGTTCATTAATTTCTCCTACTGACCCCATCGCTGTATTAGGGATTTTAAAACAATCAAATATCCCTTCCACTTTAGAAACAAAAATAACCGGCGAAAGTTTATTTAATGATGGCGTAGCTATTGTTGTTTTTATAACAATTTCTGATATCATTAATTCCGGAATTGAAAACATAACTTTTATAAATGTTGGTTGGCTGTTTTTAAAGGAAGTCGGCGGAGGTATTGTGTTTGGCCTGCTGTTGGGTTATGCAGGGTTTTGGATATTGAGGTCGATAGATAATTATGTTATCGAAGTTTTAATAACACTTGCTATTGTAATGGGCGGATATCTTTTGGCCGATAATTTACATATCAGTGGCCCGCTGGCAATGGTTGTTGCAGGCATAATTACCGGGAATAAAAGCAGGGCAGAAGGCATGAGCGATGTAACAAGAGATTACCTGGACAAGTTTTGGGAAATGATTGATGAAGTATTCAATGCAATTTTATTTTTACTGATAGGATTTGAAATGCTTATTATCTCTTTCAATATTACATTGTTTTGGTTGGGCTGCACAACCATTGTTATTGTATTGCTCGCAAGATATATTTCAGTTGCCGTTCCTATTTCTATCCTTAAACATAAAAATACATTTGAAAAAAATGCCATTCCTATTTTAACATGGGGCGGTTTAAGAGGAGGCATTTCAGTTGCCCTCGCGTTGTCGTTACCAACCTCATGTTGTACTAAACCTACGGTAGTTTGATCAGCACTCTCTAAACAAAGAGTGCTTTTGTTTTGCATAAAACAAAATTACTCAACATGCAAACAAAACAAACTACCGGGCTGCGCACAGCGGTCACGGATTACGTAACCATCGTACAACAAGCCTGCAACAAAGTAACAGGATTTTCAGAAC
>DATCOF010000052.1:0-6664 GCA_036564845.1 Chitinophagaceae bacterium
TGCATCAATAAGATTTTTGGTTGTCCATCCTGTTGTAGCAATTATTTTTGGATCATTTATTTTAATTCCCTGCGATCTTAATAATGATACTGTTTGTTTAGGAAATCTCTCCGGCTCAGTAACTGATTGACCAATAGTATATGAATCACCCAATGCCAAATATGTTTTTGAAGTATCTGGAATACTACCTTGATCCATTGTGTTGATATTTGATTTACTGCATGAAAATAATGCGGGTAAAAGTATCACAAATATTAGTTGAACAAATGATGTCCGCATTATGAATATTATCTTTCGCAGATTTTTTAATTATACAAACATATACGAAAAAGAATGACGCATTGGTTGTATAAAAGATAAAAGGGCTGATGATTTCAGCCCTTTTATCTTTTATAAAAAATTTAAAAATTACGCGTACAGTATCTCATAGTATTCATTCGCCATGCGATTGCTGTCAAACTGAAACTGTACATCTCTCATCCCGTTCTTTACAACCTGTCTCCATGTTTCATGATCATCATAATACAAAGGCAGAATTTCACTTTCAAGTATCTCGTAAATTTTATTCAGATCATATTCATCCTCTTCCTGGGTTCTCATGTGCAAATAATCTGCCGGAGGAACAACAAAACCATTGTTGCCATGATTAATAAATTCCGGTATCCATCCATCGTTAGTGCTAAAGTTTACGGCGCCATTCATCGCAGCTGTCATCCCGCTTGTTCCGCTTGCTTCTCTTGGCACACGGGGATTATTCAGCCATATATCAGCAGCCTGTTTTAATCTTTTACTTAATGTAAGTTCGTAACCAATACACACTGCAACATTTTTATATTGCTTGCTTAAATGTACCAGTTGATTAAAATCAGAGATCGCCGGATAGTCCAGTGGATAAGGCTTTCCAGCCCATATTATCTGCACAGGATATTTTGTATTATGTAAAAGCGCTTCAAAGCGCTTATGATCCCGTGTTATTAATTCAGCTCTTTTATAACCTGCAAATCTTCGTGCCCAAACAATTGTAAGCACATCAGGGCTTAATAATTTTCCTGTTTGATCAGCAACAATATCGAGTGCTCTTTTTTTCAGATGTCTTTTCCTGTCATCAAATACTATATCATTATTTTCTTCCCTTGCCTTGTATAAATGTTTGTCTGCCCAGTATCTCCAGTTTTGTGCATTGGTTATTGCTTTTATTTCGCAAACACCGGGATACGAACTCCACATAAGTCTGCTTACCTGGCCATGCAATTGAGAAACACCGTTAGCCAAATGTGCAAAACGCAATGCCGCCAATGAATGATTAAAAAGATCATCCTTCATTCCGCATAATGTTCTTACTTCATCTAAAGGCATACCGCAGAAATAACTCATCTTCTCACACAAATAAATATCATGTTTTTCATTACCTGCTTCTTCAGGCGTATGAGTAGTAAATACCAAACGTTTTTTTACATCATCAACATTTCCAAATTTTTTATAGAGATAAAATGCAGCGCTCACGCCATGTGCTTCGTTAAGATGATACAGATCAGGATTAAAATTTAATTCATCCATAAGCTTTGCTCCGCCTACACCAAGCAAAATAAACTGCGCTACTTTGGTAGCAACATTTCCGTCGTACAGGCGATGACAAATTGTTTGAGAAACATAATCGTTCTCAGGAAGATCAGTGCTTAATAAAAACAGCGGCGCACTTTTAAATGTTTCAGGATTAAGATAAAATGCTTTTACCCAAACATCATGATCATGAATTTTTATTGCGAACTTAATTCCTGTATCTTCTAAAAAATTGTAGGTCTTTTCATTCCATTGAACCTGCAGGGTTTGATCCTGGTTACGTCCCTGATCGTAATAACCATACTTCCATAAAATACCAATGCCTACAAGATTCTGTCGAAGTTCGTATGCACTGCGCAAATGCGATCCCGATAAATATCCCAGGCCGCCGCTGTAAATTTTTAACGGCTGATGAATAGCAAACTCCATTGAGAAATATGCAATCTTTTTTTTGTAACGTTCTTCAATTGGATAAGGAACTTCAAAATTTTCAAAACTCAATGTGATTTCTGTTTAATGAGGGTGCAATATAAAATGAAAAAAATAAATGGGGGTTTATATAGGTTTGCTAACAAAATTATAAATGTGGTTTACCAAATAAATAAATTGTTTAGATTGAAGATTATTATAAGAATTAAGATTTCAAAAGTTATTTATAAACCAATTAAGAACTGCTTATGAATAAAATAATTCTACTCCTCTTCTTTATCCTTTCTATTAAAATTACCAATGCTCAAACAGGCAACCGGGATAGCATTAAACAATTACTGCTAAAAGATAAAGAAGATACAAGCCGTGTGCAGCACTTAGCTGATCTGAGTTTTGAATACATCGAATCAAAGCCAGATACAATGATGATATTAGCATTACAGGCCTTAGACCTTTCCCGCCGCATACATTTTTAAAAGGGAGAAGCAATAAGTTTGAACAGAGTTAGTAATGCTTATAATGGTAATTATGCAAAATCAATGGAAGTTCTTTTACAGGCTTTACAAATTAATGAAAAGATAAATAACATTGATGGCAAGGAAAGAAACTTCAGCAATATTGGATTAAAATATTTTGCCCAGGAAGATTACAGACAGGCATTAGATTATTACTTTAAAGCCAAACCCTTGGCAGAACAGATAAGTAATAAGCTTAGTCTTTCAGTTGTCTGTGCAAATATTGGATCAGCATATGATAGTCTAAAAATTTATGATTCTGCAAGGTTGTATGCACAACAAGCATATGATACCGCGTATAAGATTAATTACTCCAGGTTGGTTGGTAATTCCTTAAGTGCATTGGGGCACATTCATTTCATGACAGGACAAAATAATTCTGCATTGGAATTTTATCGTTTAAGTATTCCCTATTCTAAAAAAGCTAATAACGATTTAAGGTTAAGCCAAACATTTTTGAATTTCGCAAAAGTGTTTCAAAAATTAAATCAAACTGACTCTGTTCTTTTTTATGCAAAACAGTCTTTATTACTTGCCCAGGAAAGGGGATTTACACCCGAAGTTAGAAATGCCGCCAGGTTCTTATCTTATTATTACAGAAAATCAAATGCAGACAGTGCATTTTTTTACCAGGATATTTCCAGAGCTGCAAATGATTCCATATTCAGCCAGCAAAAACAAAGGCAGTTTCAAAGTCTTTCCTTTGATGAAAAACTAAGGCAGCAGGAAATTGCAGCAACAGAATTAAAACATAAAGAAGAAAGAAGTCATGATCTCCAGGATGCGATCATTGTTATTTGTCTTATCACATTTGTAATATTATTTCTTTTGCTTAGCCGCAGTATTATAGTAAAAACAAAATTCATTGAATTCTTTGGTGTGTTGGGTTTGCTTGCAGTGCTTGAATTCATCAATCTTTTTATTCATCCTTATTTATCTCATGCAACAAATGATTCACCTGTTTTAATGCTGGTTGTATTAATTGCAATTGGGGCATTGCTTATTCCATTGCATCATAAATTAGAAAAATGGATAACCAAAATAATGGTGGAGAAAAATAAAAAAAATAAGATTGGAAGCTGCAAAGAAAACCATTCAACAACTGGAGGGAGATAAACAAACTATGCGTCAAATTTAAAAATCACCAATTCTATATTTACATTCTTTTGCAAAAATGGAATTGACCACAAATAATCAGGGGCTGGTATAGAAAACAGAAATTGGACAAATCCGGAATTCAATTCCGGATTTGTCCAAAATAATTTTATCTTTAAACTATGATACAACGTACTGCAGCAACAAGGCTAATGAAGCTGGCGAAAACATTTCGCAGCGTAGCGGTGGTAGGTCCAAGGCAAAGCGGCAAGACCACACTTTGCAGAAATGTATTTCCGCAAAAGCCATATATTTCTTTAGAAAATCCCGACACACTGGAATTCGCCAATGCCGATCCAAGAGGTTTCCTTTCTCAATATAAAAACGGCGCCATACTGGATGAAATACAAAGGGCGCCTCACTTATTTTCTTATTTACAGCAGGTGCTGGATGAAACAAAAAAGAAAGGTTTATTTATACTAACAGGCTCCAACAATTTTTTATTACAGTCAACTATTACACAAACGCTCTCAGGCAGAATTGCTTATTTACAGTTGCTGCCATTATCGCTAAAGGAATTAAAAGACAGCAAAAAAATGAAAGCAGATTACAGTTGGCATATCCTGCATGGAAGGTATCCCGAAGTAATTGCAAAAAAAATAAACCCGGTAGACTGGTATGCCGGCTATATAAATACTTATGTTGAAAGAGATGTAAGGCAATTGAAAAATATCAGCAACCTTTCGCAGTTTACAAAATTGCTCCGCTTATGTGCAGGACGAACAGGACAGATACTCAACCTCACTTCTCTTTCAAACGATTGTGGCATTGACCAGAAAACAGTAGCTGCCTGGTTAAGTGTTTTGCAAAGCAGCTACATCATTTATTTATTAAAGCCTTATCACGGCAATTTTAATAAACGCATCATTAAAACACCGAAACTTTATTTTTACGATACAGGTGTTGCCTGTTCTTTGCTGGGCATCAGCCATGCAAAGCAAATTGCCACCCATGCTGCTAAAGGGCCTTTATTTGAAAACATGATAGTGTGTGAATTGCTGAAAGAAAGATTTAATGCAGGTACTGCAGATAACCTTTATTACTGGCGGGATAAAACAGGTAATGAAGTAGATATATTATTAGACAAAGCAGGCAAATTAACTGCTATGGAATTGAAAGCCGGTGAAACAGTATCGCAGGACTTTTTTAAAGGGTTAGAATATTTTTCTTCATTAAATAACAAGACTGTTCAAAAAATATTGGTGTATGGTGGAAGGCAGGAACAGAAAAGGAGCAACGGCATTATTGTAAAACCATGGAATAGATGATCATTCAAAAGTATTTATATTGTTGTATTGCCGGTGCCGCAAAAAAATAATAGACTTGATACATGGACAACAAAAATAATGGTGGAGGAAAATAAAAAGATAAGATTGGATGCCGCTAAGAAAACTATTGCAAATCTGGAAGGCGAAGTACGCAATAAATAGAGCTTACCTTTTAGTAACTTACCTTTTAGTAACTTACCATTTGGTAAGTTTAAATCAATTTATTATTTTTAATTATGGAAACTCCTTTCTCATTTGGAAAAACGGTTACAGAAGATGCATTTACTAACCGGTCATCGGATATTAAACGCCTTACCAATAATCTTCAAAACGGCATCAATACAATTCTTATCTCTCCCAGGCGCTGGGGCAAATCATCATTGGTAAAAAAAGTAGTTACAGGCATCAGGAGCCGCAGTACAAGGGTTATTATGCTTGATCTGATGAGCATCCGCAATGAAGAAGAATTTTATAAAGCGCTGGCAACCGAAACAATCAAAGCCACTTCCAATAAACTCACAGAATGGATTGCAACCGGCAAAGAATTTTTAAAGCACATTACTCCTAAAATATCTTTAGGCACTGATCCCATGCAGGATTTTGACATTAGTTTTGAGTGGAAAGAATTGGAAAAAAATTATAAAGAGATTCTGAATCTGCCACAGAAAATTGCAAAAAAGAGAAAACTGCACCTGGTTATTTGTATTGATGAATTTCAAAACTGTGAAAGCTTCAAAGAATCAAAGCTTTTCCAAAAAAGATTAAGAACTGAATGGCAGCATCATCACGAGGTAACCTATTGTTTGTATGGCAGCCGGCAACACATGATGGCTGAACTTTTTGAAAAGCAGTCCCATCCATTTTATAAATTCGGTGATGTGCTATACCTGCCAAAAATATCAAGAAGCGACTGGATCAGCTTTATACGGCAACAGTTCAAGGCAACAAAAAAAATCATTGCAGAAGATATTGCTAATCTTATTGCTGCCATGGTGCAGGATCATTCTTATTACGTGCAGCAGCTTTGTTACCTGGTTTGGACGGCAACATTAAAAACTGTGACAAAAGAAATTATCATGGCAGCAATTGAAGACCTGTTGGCACAAAATGCTATTTTGTACACAAGAGATACTGAAAATATTACTAATATTCAATTTAATTTTTTAAAAGCTTTAGCCGAAGGTGTGCATACCGGTTTAAGTTCAAAAGATGTAGTACATAAATATCAGCTTGGCACATCGGCTAATGTATTAAAAATTAAAAAAGCCTTAATACAAAAAGAACTGATTGATGACCAACAGGGAATTTATTTTCTTGACCCTGTTTATGAACTTTGGTTTAAAAAAAATATGCTGCACCAAAAAATAGAGATTTAAAGTGCTCAACATTACATGAGATTTAGAGAAGAATAAAAAGATAAGACTGGAGGCGGCAAGGAAAACAATTGCAAAACTGGAAGGTTAACAAACCTTACAAATAACTCAGCCACCATTTTTCAGGATGACTGAATTTATATTTTGCATATCGCTTGCACAATGGATATAATACCAATGTGAAATATTAATTAGTCCAAAACATGTCTTCAAAAATATAACCGAAAGAGCAAGTTGAAATGACTGAAGCTGTTGTTGTTTTATTAGTGACTTCTTCAATAAATTTACTGAGGTCATTTAATGACTTATGCAGCCTGTTTGTGAATGTTCTTTTATATGCTGCCCACATTTTTTCTGCCGGGTT
>DATCOF010000053.1:0-7354 GCA_036564845.1 Chitinophagaceae bacterium
ATTTACTACAATCATTATTTCTCTGCGTTTTTCCCCATCGGGGTTTTTACAGCATTTACTACAATCATTATTTTCTTGCGTGAAACCCCGATGCCTGCTTAATCTTTGAATTAATGTAAACACAATTTACAAATCTTTATAATGCTTATTGATAATAAGTGAAAGTGCAGAAATACATTGAGTAAAAATCGGAGTGTTTATATTTTACAGACATATTACTAAGGTAAGAAGAACATGTTTTTAATTTGAAAATCGGGCAAGCATCGGGGTTTCATTTCTGTGTAATTAAATTTTGAAGTTTTTTATAATGGGAAATGAAAACCCCGCTGAGAAACAAATTTTGAAGTTTTTTATAATGGGAAATGAAAACCCCGCTGAGAAACAGTTTTTTATAAATGGAAATGAAAACCCCGCTGAGAAACATTTTTACAAGGGTTATCGGGAATAATTCTTGGCTGTGGTCTGTCTTCCCCATCCCAGCCTTTGCAGCGCGGCGGGACTACCGGCCACAAAAATAAAATTACTCCATCCAATGTGTAAGAAATCCAAAATCATCTACCCCGGTCTTATAAAACCTGGCTGATGAATATTTACAGTCTTCCTCATTAAAAATTGTTACCATTTGGCACGGGATTACGATTTTCCGAAATGGGCATTTCAACAGGCCACAAACAGAATAATTTATCATTCAAAAACAAATGGACTTCACGAGCCTTTGCCCGATGTGTATTTTAAAGTGCCAACCGGTGGAGGTAACACCTTTTTGGCTTGCCATAGCATTGATTTAATTCACAAATCGTATCTCAAAAAACAAATGGGTTTAATTCTTTGGATTGTTCTCTCTTAAAGACCCGAAGTAATTTATAAATACTTAAACTTTTCATAGGTATTTTTTTGCTATTAATTTTTTCATGGAATGTTTCAGAATATGGAATGCTTTAGCAAAACAAATATCAACCATGTACAAACGGCATTATAATTGATAGGTGATAACTTTAAAATCTAATTATGAAGAAAAATTATTTTACTATTGATAGTATACTATTACGCACATATAAAGGCTATTCTAAAATTTTCAACATCAAATGGTTTATGGCATTACTACTGGTTGTTTTTGCGGCCGGTTGTAAAAAAGTTATTGAGGAACCAGGAGTTGTTGGCCTCTGTCCTATAGTAGTTTCTACTGATCCAATGGATAAATCTGTGAATGTTGTTCTTAACAAGGTAATTTCGGCAACCTTCAATACCAATATGAAGGCGACAACAATCAATAATACAACATTTACTATTAAGCAAGGTTCTACTTCTACACTTATTTCCGGAACGATTGCTCCCTCTGTTAATGGTGCAACCTTTACTTTTACACCAGGCGTGGCACTGTTACCTTTTACCACGTACACCGGTACCATTACAACCGGGGTTACGGACACATTTCGTACTGCAATGGTAAGTGATTATGTATGGACTTTCACAACCATTCCTCAAATAACATTATCATCAAATCCGGTAGCAGGCGGAACGGCTACGGGAGCAGGAACATTTGCTCAGGGCTCTGTAGTTACAGTAAGTGCAACACCGAATACTGGTTTTACATTTACTAACTGGACAGTTAATGGAACTCCAGTTTCAACGAGTTCAAGCTATCAATTTACTATGAATGGAAACATAGCCTTAGTAGCGAACTTTACGCCGGTAACAGCAGGAAATTTTGCGGTAAATCTATCATCCAATCCGGCCGCTGGCGGCACAACAACCGGAGCGGGCTCATATCCTACAGGTTCTACTGTAACTGTAACAGCACTCCCGAATACCTTCGGGGGATATACCTTTACTAACTGGACAGAGAACGGAACTATAGTATCCACGAGTTCAAGTTATACATTCGCACTAAATGCAAACAGAACCTTAGTTGCGAATTTTAGCCTTATACCAGCATCTCAATTTGCGGTAATATTATCATCAAATCCGCCTGCAGGCGGCACAACAACCGGATCGGGCTCATATAGCGCAGGTTCTTCTGTAACTGTAATAGCAACACAAAATGTGGGGTATACATTTACTAACTGGACAGAGAACGGAACTATAGTATCCACGAGTTCAAGTTATACATTCGCATTTAATGCAAACAGAACGTTAGTTGCTAATTTTGTACTTAACACCTACACATTAAATGTAACAGCAATCAACGGAACTATTGTAAAAAATCCGAATCAGGCAACTTACAATCATGGAACTACGGTACAGCTTACTGCAACGCCAAATGCAGGTTATATCTTTAAATCATGGAGTGGAGATGCTACAGGCTCCACAAATCCATTAACAGTTACCATGATCAAGAATACAAATATCACCGCTAACTTTACGGCAATCTACACATTAAATGTAACAGCAACCAACGGAACTGTTGTAAAAAATCCGAATCAGGCAACTTACGATAGTGGAACTACGGTACAGCTTACTGCGACGGCAAATCCAGGTTATATATTTTCATCATGGAGTGGAAATGCTACAGGCTCCACAAATCCATTAACAGTTACCATGAACGCGAATAAAAATATCATCGCGAACTTTACGGCAAACCAATCTGCAGGTGGTCCTGGGGTAGTAGACCTTGGAGGAGCCGGTAATTTCGTTATGCTGTCAGAAGCAGGAATCACCAATGTCCCTACATCTGCTATTACCGGAAATATTGGAGCTTATCCAATCACTGGTGCGGCTATTACCGGATTAGGTTGTCCGGAAGTGACTGGGTTAATATACACGGCTGATGCTGCTGGTCCTCCATGCCGGACGATTGACCCCGTATTACTGCTTACGGCGAAAAACAACATGGAAACTGCGTACACCACAGCAAATAACCTGGTAACTCCTGCCCCTATTGTTGAGCAGTCCGCTGGAAATCTTAATGGCCAGACTTTGGCTCCGGGCCTGTATAAATGGAGCACGGGAGTTTCAATAACAACAGGTATTACGCTCGCCGGTGGGCCAAATGATACCTGGGTTTTTCAGATTGCGGGAGACCTTATCGTAAATAATGGTGCTATTATTACTTTATCAGGCGGTGCGCAACCCAAAAACATCGTCTGGGTAGTGGCAGGTAGTAAAGCAGACCTTGGAACGACCGTTGATTTCAGCGGAATTATTCTGAGTAAAAACCTGATTTCCCTTAATACCGGCGCTAAAGTTACCGGTAGATTATTGTCACAGAAAAATGTTACGTTAATTAAGAATATCGTTATTCAACCTTAATAAAATCGAGTTTATCCCCCGCCAGCTGGCGGGGGATTTATTCAAATAAAATGAAACAAAAAAACTAATTTTTAAAAAAGCTATTTTATGTTACAATATCATACAGCAAAACAAAAATTTGCAATTCTATTTTTGATGTTAATTTTTGCAGGCATCACAGGCCATACACAACAAGTAGCCCCGATAGCTATCGGGCAACCACAACCCGTATGGTGGTTTGGCGTATCAGGCGCAGCAAATTTTAATTACTATCGTGGTACAACGCAAATGCTCAACCAAAGCTTAACCGTGCCAACTGCGTTTCATAAAGGGCATGGCGTTAAGCCTTACGTTTCGTTATTGACCGAGTACCGGCCGAATAAAGTATGGGGCGGTATGCTAAACGTAGCATTGGATAACCGTGGCGGTAAATTTGATGGCGTGATAGCACCCTGTAATTGCCCGGCAACCTTATCAACCAATATCAGTTACCTTACTATTGAACCCAGTTTACGGTTAGCACCCTTTGCTTCTGCATTTTATGTATTTGCCGGGCCTTCGCTGAGTTTTAATGTATCCAAAGCATTTACGTATACACAGGATAAGCAACCTGATACCAGAAGTGATTGGAGTGATATACACAACACCGTATTTTCAGCTCAGGCAGGTGCCGGCATAGATATTCCGGTTTCTGCACGAACAAGCGCTACACAAATGACTTTCTCTCCATTTGCATCTTTTCAAACAGACTTTGGTCATGAGCCCCGTTCAGAAGAATCATGGTCATTCTACACAGTTCGTGTAGGGATAGCACTTAAGTTTGGTACAGCCCAAAAATCAACTACTGCCACAACCATAACGGAACCCGTAACAACCACAAGCACTACAATGGTAACTATAGGCAGTTGGCAAACAAATCCTGCCTCATTGCCTGTTATTCAAACTGATATCCCGGCAAATGTTGTCACCAATTTAAAGAACAAATACGGAGCTAATCTGTATGATATAACAAAGATAAAATCCACATCAGGGCAGGATATATATATTGTAAAGGTATTGGATAACGATCAAGTTAGAATGGATTATGTTGATGAGAATGGTAATACTGTATCGCGATAAATTAATATAAAATTAACTCGTTGGCGGAGTTAATTAGCTAATGTATGCTTAACCATTGCCGATAGGCTGGTTGTTTATAAACTTGTTTAAGAACTATAAAATGGTTAATCCTGTAATCTTTGTAAGTATCCTGTACTTAAAGCCAGTAAAGGAGTTGGCATAGTTACGCTGTATCATAAACTGATTGCATAACTGAGAAAAAATAAAACATCCTGCCGTTTTGATGAGATCGGATAAACAGTGAAATAAAATAAAAACATTTATTTTCTCATCGGGGTTTCATTTCCTGATATTTATTAATTGTTAGCTTATTTATTAATGGAAATGAAAACCACGCTGAGAAACAAAGTATTCAATAGCACAGATACGCTGTACACAAAGCTACGCTGCATATCTGCGCCAGGGTGGTATGTTGTTGTGTATTACAGGTTATGTATTAAGGTTAATATGCATAATTTACATTACTTAAAAACACTCCAGGAAATGCTCAGTAAGAATTTTATTCAGCGATTCTTTGTCGAGATATTTATTGATGAATCCATTCACAGAACTATAACTAAGCGCACGTTCCTTGTCATCCGGATTTAAGGAGCTTGTCAACATAACAAGTACAATTTTTTCTTTAAATTCTTCATCAAGTTTTGTATACTCTTCAAGAAATTCCCAACCTCCGATGCCGGGCATATTAATATCCAGAAAAATAATATCAGGTTTGGGGTGTAGCCCATTTATACTGGAATTAAGAAAATCTAATGCTTTTTGGCCATCATGAGCGATTTCTATTTTTTCTGTGCATTCCATTTTGTTCAATAAACGCTGATGAAAAAAATTACAATCATCGTCATCATCAACCAATAAAACATAGTTTAGTTTTTTCTTCATAAGTTTTCGGTTAAAATGGTAAAGTAAAAACTACTTGAATGGCCAGGTCTTGATTCAACCCAAATAGTTCCATTATGTGATTCTGTTATTTTTTTGCAATGTGCTAATCCTATTCCTGTGCCGGGATATTCATTTCTATTGTGAAGGCGTTGAAAAATGGTAAATATTTTATTTTTATCTTTTTCTTCAATACCAATTCCGTTGTCTTTTATTTCAAACTGCCATCCATTATCAATTTTATGTGAGGATATATGAATTTCAGGAAACATATCTTTCTTACGGAATTTAACAGCGTTATTGATAAGGTTTTGAAAAAGAAGTCTTAACTCCAAAGGATAAGCCTTTACTATTGGTAATTTATCAACATTAATAGCTGCTCCATTAGAAGTTATCAATAAGCTAAGATCTGCCAGAACTGCTTTTACAATTTCATTGCAATCCACATCTTCTATTTGTTTGGCCTTACTTAATCTTGAATAATCCAATAAGCCGGCTATCAATTCATCCATGCGGTTAGCGGCTCTTGAAATGGATCCGGTGTATTTTTCTGCTCCTTTATCCAGGCCATCCCCATAATCTTCAATAAGCAGATCAATATAATTTTTTATAGTCAGCAAAGGCTCTCGCAAATCATGGGATGCAACATATACAAACTGTTCCATTTCTTTATTTTTTGATTCCAGCATGGCATATTTCCTGCTTTTGTCTTCCGCTTCTTTTTGTTTGGTAATATCTCTGGCAGCAGCAAATACACCAAGCACATTTCCTTTATCGTTTTTATATACCGATGCATTATACAGAACAGGGGTTACAGTTCCATCAAGGTGTCGAATGGTGAGTGGGTAATCAGACACAAATCCTTTTTCAAATACCTGTTTATATCCTTGGCGTGCTTTTTCGGGTTCAGTAAAGTAATTAGA
Source organism: Chitinophagaceae bacterium (assembly GCA_036564845.1). GTDB lineage: Bacteria > Bacteroidota > Bacteroidia > Chitinophagales > Chitinophagaceae > Ginsengibacter. The sequence continues at coordinate 6,150 of DATCOF010000053.1, forward strand.
AAAATCTGCGCCAATGAGATCTTCACGCAGAACACCTGTTGCCTTTACAGATGCTTCGTTCACATCTGTAATTTTTCCCTCTGGGCTAATGGTTACAAGCGGATCTAATGACGCCTCGATGAGGCTTCGGGCATACTGTGAAGACTGTTTCTGTGCAGTGATGTCACGAGCGGCAGCAAAAACGCCAAGTACATTATTCTCTTCACCTTTATATACAGTTGCATTATACAATACATCTGTAAGTTTTCCATTCTTATGACGTATGGTGAGTGGATAATCGGACACAAATCCTTTTTCAAATACCTGTTTATATCCAGCTTTTGCTTTTTCAGGTTCGGTAAAATAATCAGAGAAGTCTGTACCGATCAGTTTTTCTCTGGGCACACCGGTTACGTTTATAGAAGCCTCGTTCACGTCAGCGATCTTTCCCTCCGGGCTGATTGTTACAAGCGGATCGAGAGATGCTTCGATGAGGCTTCGGGCATATTGCGAAGATTGTTTTTGTGCTATAATATCGCGTGCTGCGGCAAAAACGCCCAACACATTATTTTGTTCATCTTTGTAAACAGTCGCATTATACAAAACATCCGTTAGTTTCCCATTTTTATGAAGGATTGTGAGGGGATAATCGGATACGAATCCTTTTTCAAACACTTGCTTATAGCCTTCTTTTGCTTTTTCGGGTTCAGTAAAATAATTAGAAAAGTCCGTTCCAATAAGTTTTTCGCGTACAATGCCGGTAACTTTAATAGAAGCTTCATTTACATCGGTAATTTTTCCCTCAGGGCTTATGGTAACCAATGGATCAAGCGATGCTTCAATTAAGCTTCTTGCGTAGGATTGATTTTCAATTGTATTGTCCGTTTTCATAATTTGCCTCGATTAGAAATATTGTCAAGGATAAAAGTAGGGAAAAGAAAGAACGTGCGATAGAGCTAAAAAGATGACACTCTATCATAAAATTTATGACACGAAATAATTGGACTAATTAATCAGCTTGTTTTCCAAAGCATAATGTGACCACGGCGAAAACATGATACTTCATCGTTGGCACTGAGTGCCAACGATGAAGTATTTGTTGGCTATAGGTTTATCAGATGAGGCTTGTCAAAATTTCTTTGTTACGCTTAGCTTTTTTGTAATCATCATTCATTGTTTCAGTCATATTTCGTCCATAATGAACTCCAGATGATTGAATAAATCCG
>DATCOF010000054.1:0-4990 GCA_036564845.1 Chitinophagaceae bacterium
TGACCAACGGCCAATCATTGTAATGTTTCCGCCTATATTTTATGTAAAGTTTTATCATAATGGAACAAATGATTTTCAAATGTTGAAACATTTTTCGGGAAATTAAGTGTGGATGTATGAACCCGTTGGTCAAAGACCAGACGGGGGCGTTACAGGTTTTAAAATTTATTAAACGGGAAAGTGGGACATCTACACATGGGCGAAAAATTATCGCCGTGCTATGAAAAATAAGTTGTAATAGTTTTGTATTAAAGGAGAATAAAAATAAGAATATAATTAAAATAGATCAGGGCATAATCTTTTCAAACGCCTGCTGCAAATCTTTTATAAGATAATCAGGTTCTTCCAAACCAACATACAGCCGCAACATGCGATGCTCTTTATTACCAGCATCAAATTCTTCACGTTTTATTGATGCACATTTTGGAATGACCAACGACTCATGACCACCCCAGCTAACAGCCATGAGTATATGTTGCAGGCTTTCACAGAATTTTTCTATTTGATTTATCTCTGTTGCCTTTATAATAAATGATAATAATCCGCAAGCTCCTTTCATTTGCTGTTTTGCCAATTCATATTGAGGAAAGTTTTCATCAAAAGGAAAAATAACCTGCTCAACTTTTGGATGTTGTTTAAGAAAACTTAAAACCTTTTGTGTTGAATTTGTAATTCTTTCCAAACGCATAGGCAATGTTCTTAATCCTCTTATCAACAGCCATGCATTAAATGGTTGTATGCCGCTTCCGATATTCATGTATTCGCTATTAAAAATTTTTCCGATCATTTCTTTACTACCACTCAATACTCCTGCAACTGTATCACTATGACCGCCAATATATTTTGTAGCGCTTTGTAAAACCATATCAATTCCAAATTCAATTGGCTTTTGATAGATTGGCGAGCAATAACTGTTATCGCAAATAGTTGTGATGCCTTCAGCCTTTGCAAGGTCTGCAACTGCTTTAAGGTCCTGCAAGGCAAAGTCCCAGCTATTGGGGCTTTCCAAATAAATTAAAGATGTATGTGGAAGAATTGCTCTTTCAAAATTTTCAATATTTCTTCCGTCAATGTAAGTTGTAGTTACATTAAATCTTGGCAGAATTTCATTGAACATTTTTTGTGCCCATGTATAAGGCTTGTCAACAGAAACTATATTATCTCCTGCTTTTACATTGGCAAGAACAGAGGCAAAGATTGCAGCAGCGCCGCTGTTAAATACCAAACAATCTTCAGCGCCATCCAGGGCTGCTAATTTTTTTCTAAGAATATCAACAGTAGGATTTATGCCACGGCTATACAGGTAAGCGGAAGCTTCATCTTCAAAAGCTTTACGAAGATCATCCACTTTGTCAAAAGCAAAATTGCTGGTTTGGATGATTGGCGGAGCAATCGCATTAAAATAATTTTCACGGTCTTCACCCAATTCATTTAATATAAAAGAAATATTATTTTTTTCAGATTCAGACATTGTTATTTCTTTTTTGAAAATAGTGAACTGCAAAATAGATCCCAATAAAACCCGCCAGTACAGCCAATCCTATTAAACAAAGATAGGTTTGTGTAATCAGTAAACTTATCGCTACAAATGTGTAGGCTGCAATAAATATCAGCGGTAATAATGGATATAATTTCATTATATAAATCCCGGAATTATTAAGATGTGCCGTTTTCTTTCTTAAAATAAAAATGCTGCCGGCAGATAATATCATCCCAAAGCAATCCAAAAAAATCGTGAAGCTAAGAATGGTGTCAAATTCTTTTGCCCAAAAAACAATTAAAACACATAATGCTGCAAACACACTTAATGAAGTGGTGAGCACACCGGTTTTAATATTTCTTTTATTAAATGATGCTGGCAAAATTTTATCATCACTCATGGCCGCCATCACTCTTGGGTTACTCATCAGCAAAACATTCACATAAGCAAGCACACTAAAAAAAAGAAGTACTGATAAAACTCTTTCTGCATTTACACCAAATATTTTTGAAGCCATGATTGCAGCGATGTTCTTGCTGGTTTTTAATTCTTCAAAACCGATCACTCTTACATAAGCATAGTTAATGATGAGGTAGAGAGAAATGATAATAAATATTCCAAAGAAAATCCCTCCAGGTATATTTTTTTTAGGTTGATTAACTTCGGCTCCAAAATTAATTGTCTGCTGATATCCGCCGTAGGTAAAGCTTACGGCTACCAGTCCAATCCCAAATGCTTTTAAATATTCAGTAAACACCGGCGAAGCGGAATGTGTAACAGCGATAACAGGCGATGATTGTGTTGCAAAAAATAATGGTGTTACCAGCAATAATATCATTGTGATCTTAACAACCGTTAAAACATTTTGTGCACGGGCACTCATCTTTAATCCTAAAAGGTTAACGCCATAAAAAATGATAATGGCAGTGATGGCAATTACGATCTGTATGGTTTGTATTTGTTGTGCATTTGCTGCATTCTTCAGCCACAAAATATCTTTTGAATGCGGCATTAAAATTCCTGTGATGTATTCCCCACCAACCAATGCAACAGCAGCCAGGGAAGCAGCATTGGAAACAAGTATCAAACAGTTAACACCAAATGCAATGGAAGGATGATATGCGTAAGAAAATACTTTGTAATAGCCACCCGTTACAGGAAGCCTGCTTCCGATCTCTGCATAAGTTAGAGCGCCACACAAAGCAACAAGGCCACCAAATATCCATACTGCATAAAAAATAAATGGTGTATCAACCGCCTTAGCAACATTTACAGGTGTTCTAAAAATTCCCATACCTATCACCAGGCTCACAACGATCATTGTAAAATCAAAGAGGTTAAGTTTTTTTGCAGCCTTCATTTAGGGAAGATAAAAAATTAATAGCCACTAGGGCACAAAGTCGCGAAGATGCACAAAGTAAAAATAAGTTATATCAGTTTTTCTTAGTGACGCTTTGCGGCTTAGTGGCTTTGAGGTATAACCTAAAATTTGTTTTTAAAAATCTGGTGTATTGCTCATACATTTGCCGCGTAATTGGTTTCCGAACATTCGGAATTAAAAGGGAATCCGGTGACTTGCCTGCCGAAGGCAGGAATTCCGGAGCTATCCCCGTAGCTGTAAAGCCGCTCCGCAAGGAGAAATCTTAATTCTTTCGCCACTGTTTTTAAAACGGGAAGGCTTTTAAGATCGGCTAAGCCAGAAGACCTGCCGTTTACATTAAAATCATTTCAAAGCTTTCGGGTGAAAGGCAGAAGTGTAACGGCTTTACCGCTTTTATACTACTCATTATCCGCAAGCAGCCATTAAAAATTTCTAACAATGAAAAAGAAAATTTTATTTGTGGCTGCATGTATTACAGGCAGCACATTATTTGCACAGGACACTACAAAAACTTTAGATCCTGTGATTATTACGGCAAACAAATTTCCTCAAAAACAGAGTACGACTGGAAAAGTTATTACCGTTATCACGAAAGAACAAATTGAAAAAAGTAGTGGTAAAACTGTTGCCCAGTTATTGAATGAACAGGCTGGTGTTACCATTAACGGCGCTCTTAATAGTTTGGGAGCTAACCAAACGGTTTATTTACGTGGCGCATCAGCCGGACGAACTTTGATTTTAATGGATGGCATTCCTGTGTATGATCCATCTTTCATCAACAATGATTTTGACCTTAATTTATTATCACTGAATAATGTTGAAAGCATTGAGATATGCCGCGGCGCTCAATCAACTTTATATGGTTCTGATGCGGTAGCAGGAGTTATAAATATCATCACTGTAAAAAAAGATATTACTAAACCCTTTAATGTAAAAGCTACAGCAAGTGTGGGCAATTATGGAACCTATCGCGGAAACTTGCAGTTATATGGTAAAGCAAATAAGCTTACTTACACTGCACGATATGCAAAACTTTCTTCCAAAGGTTTTTCTTCAGCGTATGATAGTACAGGTATCAAAAATTTTGATAACGACAAATACAATGGTGATGTGGTGAGCGGTTCATTGCAATACCAATTAAGTAATGAACTTTCTTTTAAAACTTTTTTACAACACAGCAATTATAAAAATGATCTTGATGCATCTGCATTTACTGATGAGAAAGACTATACTGTAAAAAATAATAACCTAATGACAGGTGCCGGATTTCATTACCAAAAAAATAATATTAATCTTACCGGCAATTATCAGTACAGCGAGAACAAAAGAAATTATTTTAACGACAGCCTTGATGTACCTGCATCCAGTTTTACAAAATTTTCTACTGATGATTATTTTAGTAAATCGCAGTTTGCTGAATTGTTCAGCAGCATCGGCTTAAATAAAAATTTTACTTTATTGCAGGGTGCTGATTATCGCTACAGCAGTATGAACAGCAAATATTATTCGTTGAGTTCGTATGGGCCGTACACATCACTCTTTAATGATACATCGCACAGCCAGGCATCTTTGTATGCGTCATTATTATATCATACGTTAAACGAAAAACTTAATGTAGAATTAGGAGGAAGATTGAATGTGCATTCACGTTATGGATATAACTCCACCTATACTTTTAATCCATCGTATAGTATTGATGAGCACTTTAGAGTTTTTGGAAGTGTTGCAACAGGATTTAAAGCGCCAACTTTATACCAATTATATTCCTCAAGCGGTAATCGAAATTTAAATCCTGAAAAATCAAAAACATATGAAATAGGTTTTCAACAGCAGCATGAAAAAATTACAAATCGTGTTGTGTACTTTAACCGCGACATAAAAAATGGTATTGATTTTAATAATAAGACTTTTAAGTATTTTAACATTGCCAGGCAAAATGTAAATGGCATCGAAGTGGAATCGAAAATAACATTTGTAAAAAAACTTACCCTAGCATTTAACTATACTTATTTAAAACCGAAGGAAGAAAATCAAAGCAGGATAACTTTTAAAGATTCTGTTTATAAATATTTACTAAGAAGGCCGGCGCATAATTTTAATATCTCTGCAGCATATAATTTTGACAACGG
>DATCOF010000055.1:0-10176 GCA_036564845.1 Chitinophagaceae bacterium
ATACTTTGAGAGATTACACTTTCGTAAAAGATACGGTTGCAGGAATTGTTTCTGCAATAAAATACGATCGATCAAATTTTGAAATAATAAATTTAGGGAACAATCAACCGGTTACATTATCTCAATTGGTTAGCGCTATTGAAAAAGTGTTAGGTAAAAAAGCGATCTTAAATAAGCTTCCTGAGCAGGAGGGTGATGTGCCTGTAGCATGCGCTGACATTAGCAAAGCGCAGCAACTGCTTGACTATAACCCTGCAACAAAATTGGAAGATGGATTGACAGAGTTTATCAGCTGGGCATTAAAAAATGCTATTGCGTAACCTGCAAACTTGTTACAAATTCTTTTGCGGGAAGATCTTTAAAAACTTTATTCTGTAAAGTGTTATTAGGAAATAATATCGACCAGGCGGTAAGAAAGATTATCATAAAATCTGTGTAGAGCGAAGCATTTTTTTGATACCACATTTCCAGCGCACCTTTAAATGGTGAGATCGTTTCATACATTGCTACCGGATCATCAGAAGCAGAAATTAATTTTTCTTCATCCCTAAAAATAAGTGAGCCAATCCCTGTCATCCCCGGCTTTACATTGTAGATCTTATTTTTAATTTCCCCGGAATATAAATTAAAGCCACTCTCCATTAAAGGCCTTGGGCCAACAATAGTCATATCACCTTTAAAAACATTTATGATCTGCGGAAGCTCATTAACCTTTGTTATGCGCAAAAATTTTCCAAACCATGTTACCCTGGGATCATTGCGTAATGTGATGTGCCCTGTTCCTATCCGGGGACTGTTCTTTAACATGGTAGCAAACTTCCAGATGTAGAAGGGCTTGTTTTTGTAACCAATTCTTTTTTGAAAAAAGAATACTTCATGTTCGCCCGTTACTAATAAAATTATTATTGCAATAATTAATATAGGAGACAGAATTATTAATGCTAACCCGGCTATTAAAATATCAGTAAGGCGTTTTATTAATTTATACAAAGCGGTTTTATTTATAAGTTAGAACAACTCTTTAATTTTTGCAATTACAGAGGCTAACTCGTCATCAGAAATATTTGTGGAGCAGGGAATGCTTAAACATTTTTTGTAAATGTAGTCAGACCTGTCATCAATCGTATAATATAAATTGTTTTTAAACATTGGCAATTTATTCATTGGTACCCAAAAAGGCCTGCTTTGCATTTTGTTATCATTCAAAATTTTTAAAACCTGTTTTTGCTTTTCTGTCATGATGGTGGGTAGCCACCAGTTAGGGCTTACATCATCATCAACTTTTTGAAATGAAATATCACCAACACCTTCCAGTTCTTTTTTATAAAAATTTATGATCTCACGTTTACGTTTTAAAAACTGTGGGAGCAACTCCATTTGCGCTACACCCATTGCTGCTGCTGTATTTACCAGGCGATAATTGTAACCAATTTCGTCGTGTATATATTCAAACGGATCATTTTTGGCCTGAGTGGTAAGATGTTTTGCTTTTTTGGCCAGGGCCTCATCATCTGTAATTATCATTCCACCTCCACCTGTTGTTATAATTTTATTTCCATTGTAACTAAACGTTCCCATCAAGCCAAAGGTTCCCGCATGTTTGTTTTTATAATAAGAGCCCAACGCCTCAGTCGAATCTTCTATTATAACAAGATTATATTTTTTTGAGATGGCTAACAATCTATCCATATCGCACATATTACCCAAAACGTGAACCGGCATAATGGCTTTTATTTTCCTGCCATCTTTCTTATAAATGCTGTTACCGTTTTTTATTTCAGTTTCTTTGGATAAAAAATTTTCTAAAAGATCAAGGTCCATTTGCCATGTGTACTCATCCACATCAATCAGGATAGGGTCAGCATTTGTATATTTTATTGCGTTGATACTTGCAACGAAAGTAACATTAGGGGCAATTACGTAATCGTCTTTTTGAATATCATTTAATATCAAACAAATGTGCAATGCTGTTGTGCCGCTGCTGGTGGCAACTGCATATTTTGCACCTGCAAATTCAGCAGTCATCTTCTCAAATTTTTCAACATATGCACCAACGCTGCTAACCCATCCTGTATCCAGGCAATCTTTTACATATTTCCATTCGTTGCCTGAAATATTTGGACCGGATAATAATAGCATTTTTTTTGCGGTTTCTTTTGCAAACGTATAAAAAAAAACGGAGCGATGTGTACGCTCCGCTTATCGTTACACAATTTTGTGTTTATATGTTTCTAAACTTTTGTTCATAGGGATCAGCAATTATCCCGGTTTTTACAAGAGTATAAATTTCTTTTATTCCGTCAGGTACTTTTTTGGTAATAGTAAAACCCAGCTCATTCTTTATTTTATCAAAATTAACCCTGTAATCCCTGGGGTCTTCTGCGCTTTCAACATATTTTACTTTTACATTTGGCACTATCTTACATACTTCTTCTATTATCATTCCCTTTTGATAGTTTTCATCGATATTGCCCACATTAAAAACATTTGCTCTTACTTTTTCTTCATCACTTTCAAGAACCAACACTATAGATCTTGCAAGGTCATCAACATGGCAGTAAGGCCTCCAGAACTGCGCACCCCAAATTTCCTGCACACCATTTATTGTTGCATTTCTTGTAAATTCATTTACAGTAAGATCAAATCTTATCCGTGGAGAATACCCGTAGACAGTGCTAAAACGTAAAGAGGTGCCGCAGATATTTGAGTCTTTATTTTCTTCTAATAAAAATTTTTCAAACTTAACTTTCAACTCAGCATATAAAGAAACCGGCCTAAGCTCCGAAGTCTCCGTAACAAAATCATCAGGGTTAGCCATCTTGCCATAATTGCTACAGGTGCTGGCAAATACAAATCTTTTCACTCCTGCTTTTTCAGCTTTATTAAAAAGGTTTACAGAAGCGCTCCAATTAGTTTCATTTGCTTCTTCGCTATATTTTTTGCAGGCAGGATCGCCTACAATGGCCGCTAAATGTGCAATAGCATCAACACCTTCCAGGGCTTTATCAATATCTTTTTCATTTCTAACATCTCCTTTAATAAATTCAAAATTGGGATGCAGCATTACATCATACAATGCATCTCCGCCAAATTTGAGAGAGTCAATAACACGAACTTTAAATTTTTTATTGAGTAATTGTCTAACCAGAACAGATCCGATGTAACCTGCACCGCCTGTAACTAATACCTTCATTTAATGAATTTGGCACAAAGTTAAGGGATAAGAAATGCTTAGTTATATTTTATGAACCGGGCGGGATTGCCTACCACTTTTACATTATCAGGAATGTCTTTTACAACAACAGAGCCTGCACCGATAATTACATTTTTACCTATCGTAATATTTTCTCTCACCACAGACTTGGCGCCAACAAAACTATTTTCGCCCACTTTTACATTACCGCATAAAACTGCACCCGGTGCTATGTGCGCAAAATCACCAATTATACATTCGTGCTCTATAATAGAATAGGTGTTGCAAATTGCACCAATCCCAATTTTTGCAAATGCATTTATTGTTACGTTAGGTGATATCATTATTCCATGCGCCGACAGATCAACAGTGTCATCAATTACAGATGTAGCGTGGATCGCATTTATGGGCAATAAATTTCTTATGGCAAGATTGTTATAAATACTTTTCCTGACGTTGTTGTTACCAATGGCAATAAAGAAATCTTCCTGGGTAAGCGCTTTAATGCCTATGGAAGATGTTTCCTTTTGAAAATATTTTAGGGAAAAGGGGTTGAATTTTTTTTCTTCGTTATCGCAATAACCGGTAGCTTTTAATCCGATGGATTTTAGTATCCCGTTTATTACGTAAGAATGACCGGAGTAGCCAATTAGTATCATGGTAGTAAGTATTGAATGAAATTCTTAATGAAAACGGAAATACAATTAAGTTATTGTATAATCAGGAAAATCGTAGAAGATTTACGACAGGTTTGGCTGGGATAAAAAAGACAGGTAATTCTTCTTTTTAATATCATCTACAGTAAGCTTAATAATTTTATTGCCCACCTGCATAAAAGCCCATGGCTGTGTATAATTCGTTGCTTTTATTCTGTGTTCTATTTCTTTTAAATCCATGTCCGGCGTTAATCTGCAAAGCTCATCGAGTTCTTTACGCAGGTAAGGTTTGCGCATCCAGATTTCTTTGGAAGCCGGTATATTTTCACCCTTCATTATCAAGGAAAAAATATTGTAGAACATATTTAAGATATGGCTATAGCATTGCTGTGTTATGGAATATACCGTGTCAGTTTCAAAAACAGGGAAACGTTTTACGGCTACAATATCACCAGTGTCTACCTTTGAGGCCATGTGATGGCAGGTAACTCCAAATTGATCAGCCTTGTTGTAAATAGCAAAATTGGTACAACCAATGCCGGGATATTCCGGCGGTCCGGGGTGAAAATTTAGGGCCGCCAGCGATGCATTTTGCAAAAGTATTTGGGGAATTATCCACTGAGAAAGATAAGAAATGATCAGGTCTCCATTCCAGTTAAACAGTTCCTGCGGAAAAGGTTGCTGCCTTTCACTATAAATAATTTTGGCAGATGGGTAGTGTGCTAAAATAAAATCAGCAGCCTGCCGTGAATAAAAATCATCGGCCTTGCCTATAAATAAAATTCTAAGATTCGGTTGCTTATTTAGTTCCATGCTTATCCAATAAACGATTATACGTGTATAATATTACTTCGTGAATTCTTTTCCTGCTATATAATTGTGTTACTTCTTCAAAAAGAGCCTGTGCAATTTTTTCTGTTCTCTCTTTATTTTTAATAGCAAATTTTAGTTTAGTGTAAAGATCATCTTCGTTCTTTACTTCAAACATCAATCCTGTTTTTTCATTTTGAATAATATCGGCATTGCCTGGAATGTTTGAACAAATTACAGGCAGATGCATTGCACCTGCCTGCAAAATTACATTAGGAAAACCTTCCCTGTGCGATGGATGCACAAAAATATCAGCAAGCGCCATATAATATTCAATCGAATCGCTCCAGCTTATGTGAGTGATGGCAGGATTATTAATTATCGTATCAAGTGTTTGTGGTGATAAAGGATCTAAATGAGGCTCAAATGGTCCTGCTAAAATAAGCTGCAACGGATAATGTTGTTGCAGCTTTTCAAAAACGGTAACCAGTTCTTCTATTCCTTTATCTTTTACCATCCTGCCAACACATAAAATTTTCAAACCATCAAGATGAGGCAATGATGCATTTATTTTATTCTTTAATTCTTCGTTTAAATTTTGCCTTAAAAATTTTTTTAGATCAATCCCATTGGTTGACCCATTATCGATGACAGAAAGTTTTTCAGGTTTGGCAAGTTTTTTATCAATAATAAAATTCATCATTGATATGCTGTTAGGCCATACTTCTGTTGCGCAAAAGTAAGTGAGCCTTTCTGTCTGCATCAGCAGCCATCTTTTAAATCCTGTTTCAATTATCAGCGGTAATCCGCCAACAGTGTGTATCCTTATTTTTACGCCTGCGCTTTTTGCAGCAAGCATTCCCAGCAAACCTGCTTTTGGCGTGTGTGTATGAACAATATCGGGCTTATATTTTTTTATAACTCTTCTTAATTTAAAAAGGCTTACAATATCGCGGAAAGGTGTTATGCTCCTCGTCATTGCAACAATAATATGTTTACACCCTTCTTGTTTTTTCAGATCCTCAACTTCTTTTCCATCAGCGCTAATCATTATCACATTAAATCCATTTTCACTCATAAACTTTGGCTGCCCTGCCAATAATACTTTAAAGGCCATGGGTACAGTAGTTATTCTGATCAACGTCTTCGGCATCATTCTATAATTAATTATCGAGGTAAACTTTTTTATACCATACTTCCATTGAGAATATGGTCCATAAAATTTTGGCTCTCTTTTCCTGTGAAATTTTTATTTTATTTTCAAGCAGCCTGTTTACAAAACCAGGCTGTATAAATTTTTTATTTAAAGAAGAAGATGAGCCAATGTAATCATTCATCATATCTTTCAGTTGCCCGTTAACCCAGTTTTTTAAAGGGATCTCAAAGCCTCTCTTGGGTTGACTTACCAATGTTTCGGGCAAATATTTTTTTGCAAGATGACGCAAAAGATATTTTGTAGTGCCTCCATTTATTTTGTATTTATCATTCATCGAAGGCACATATTCCAATAATTCTTTTGACAGAAAAGGACTGCGGCCTTCTAAGGAATTTGCCATTGTTGCGATATCCATCTTTACCAAAAGATCACTAAAGAGATTGGTGTCAAAATCCATATTCATGATCTTTTTTAAACCGGATAATTTACTGCCGGCGATCACATCAAAATCTTTTTTTATGGTTTCAAGATAATCATAGTCTGCTGTGATATTGTTTTCAAAGTCTTCAAAAATATCTACTCCTGCTGATAAATAAATCTCTAAATGAGATTTTGATGCAAGCGATGCAAGCCGGTATAAATAATTGTATTTCGATCTCTTGTTATCCGATGGAGGTAGGAATTTTTTTATAAAAGATGCCCCGTTTTTTACTAACAGATTCTTTTTAAAAAAATCATATTTTGAAAATGGAACATAGCGGCGATACCCACCGAACAATTCATCAGCGCCATCGCCATTGATAATTACGGTAAGATATTTTTTTGCTTCACGGCTTACATAATAGCTGGGGATTGCAGAGCTGTCGAAAAAAGGTTCGCCATAATTAGAGAGAATATTTTCAAGATCATCTTTTAAATGATCGAATGAAATATTTATTTCAGTATGATGCGTGCCATATTTTTCTGCCACCAATTTTGCCAATGGCGCTTCATTATATTCTCCATCAAAAGAAACTGTAAATGTTTTTAGATCCTGTTTATATTCACTGGCTATTGCTGTTGCCAGGCCACTATCAATACCTCCACTTAAAAAACAACCCACTTCAAGGTCGGATGATTCAAGTCTTCTTTTTACTGATGAATGTAAAAAAGTATCTACTGTATCAACTGCCTTTTCAAACGTGTCATTATTTTCTCTTAGATAAAGATGATGAATGTTCCACCAACGTGTTTGTTGTATTTGTAATGTTGCACAATCAACAACAAGAAAACTTCCTGCTTCCACTTCCTTTACATTTTTATAGGGAGTAAATTGCCGGTAAAAAGTGCCAAGGCGCAGGTAATGATAAAAATTCTGCTCTTCCATCTGCAATGGCAGCAAGCCTTTTAAGCAATTTAACTCGCTTGTAAAAACTATTTTTTCATTATCATTATAATAGTACAATGGCTTTTTGCCTGCCCGGTCTCTTGCAATGAAAATTGTATTTTTTTCTTTATCATGAATAGCAAATACAAACATACCATCCAGGTGTTGCAAAAAATCAGTGCCAAATTTTTGATATAAAAGCAAAAGCGTTTCTGTATCAGAATATGTTTTTCCTTCTAAATTAAATTGGCTTCTAACTTCTTTGTGATTGTAAATTTGGCCATTAAAAATTATGGAGTATTTGTCACCAAGATGCATTGGTTGTTTGCCGCCACCAATATCTAAAATAGAAAGCCGTAAATGGTAAAAATTTACATTGCCTGACGTATAGCCTGCCTGCTCATCGGGACCCCGATGAAACATGGTAGCCTTTATGATATCGTGAGAAAGATTAAAATTTACTGCACCTGCAATTCCACACATGTATATAAAATTTCACTTAAGCAAAATAAGTGCATATTCCCCAAAAGGAATCATGATAAAGATAACTGCCGTGAGGTTTTTTCATTATAAAAGGTTGGCGTTAGCTCTTCTGTGGCCATGATAGATTTTATTGCGAGCTTATTGGCAGCTTTTTGTTTTACTTTATCATAAATAAGAAATAGAGAAATGAGATAAAAAGGCATACACGGAATTTTATACCTTACCAGCGAACCAAAATTTAGCGTGCTTGCACCAACAAACAATGCAAAAACGCACGAGAACAAAAAGCAATACATTATTAACGGATCGCTTGATATTAATTTAAAGAACTTAAAAAACCCTGCTTTAAAAATTATGTACACTGTAAACAACATTAATATTAAAGCCTCTAAAGATGAGAGAACGGTTGATGGCTTATGAGATTCCCACAAAAACGGGCGGAAGAATGTTGTGGAAATGGCCACAGGCGCAAGTTTTACCAAGCCTACCATAGACCCATCAAACTCAACTCCCAAAGAAAAATTTGAATTAGCTGAACCTGAATTAGCCTGGTTTTCGTAGGCAACATTATATCTTTTGATACTTTTGGTAACATCTTTTACTGAAAATTGCCCTAATTCATCGCCGTATGTATTTAATGCTTTGGTAAATCCGAACATGCTTCCAAAAATTAATACGGGTGCCAACAAATATTTTAAAGCTATATTATTTACGTTTTGAACATTTTTAAGAATGATGAATAATATGAAAAAGGGAACATAAGAAATAAGGATATAAACCTTTAAAATGACCAGCAGGTAACTAAAAACCAAAACAGTAATTGAATTTTTGATAATCCCTTTTTTTCTATAAAAGATCTCATAAAGACCATAGGTTATCCAGCCCAGTGCTGCCACACAAATGCTGTCTTTTAAAATTCCTGAACTCCAAAAAACAAATGTTGGCAGAAATAGAATGGCAATAGCAAATTTCTTATGCATTTTTGGGTATTGCTCATAAAAAAATAAAAATAATTTCCATGATCCGCTAAAAGCTACCAGGCCAAAAATTAAATTTATGACCATGTACTTGCTGAAAGTAAAAAAGCAACACACGGCAACTATTTTTGTTACCAAAAAATTATTTGGAGACTTAAAATAACCTGCATTACCCGGGTTTCTTAATAAGTTTTCATCAAAATTTTTCCCTTCAGAAAATAGCAGGTTTATATTGTTGAAATCATGCAGGATCAAATTATGAATATTTACTCCTTCATCATGATACAGGCCGGTAGAATCTCCCGGAGATATATAGGCATTAAAAATGGTAAAGGCAACAACGGCTATTACTTTTATCCAGAAACCCTGTTTGTGATATTTTTTTAAGAGGGGGTCTTTATAATTTTGCCTGAGCCTGCTAAAAATAAATGCAAACAAAGCAAGGTAAAAAGGAAAAATTATAAAATCAGTATAGCCCATAACAACTAATATTTAGGCTTTTTCAAATTGTTGTAAGGTTGCCGGTTGTTGTTTTATTAAACTTTTAAAGGCTTTGGGATAATCCTTCATATTAGCTTTAAGCCGTTCTAAAATAGAGGATGGTGTTGCCCTGAAATTATTTTGCAAAGCATCTTTTGCGGGCCAAAATATAAAAGCTATTTTTTTTATCTTATCTGTTTTTTGGAATGCCAGTGTGATGAACGCAAACACAAATAAGAAACCGGCATACATCATATAGGCAAAGGGCGCAACAGCAGGAAACTTACTGCGGTGAACATGAAACCTGTTACGGATATAGTAATACATTTTCCAGCCGCTTTTATAATCCCATTCCTGTTTATAAGAAAATGATGTTGCAGGATGATAATGTATGCTGTCGGTTATTGTGCAAAAAGGGATCGCATTCTTTTTAATGATCCTGTAATAATATTCAGTTTCATCGCCCCATAAAAACAATTTTGGATTTGGGAAACCAACTCTTTCTACTATCCTTCTGTGCAATAATGTTCCATTAAAAGGATGTGCAATATTTTGTATCACTTTATCTTTAACATCATCAATACTTTTGTAATGAAGTGTTTTCCATACAAAACTTTTTTTATCATCTTTATTAATTACAGCGCAATTTCTAAGCATTAATTCTTCGGTGTCATCAGCCAAAAGTTTTTCCAATGCATCTTCTTTGGGATAGCCATCATCATCCATCATCCACATCCAGCTATATCCACTTTCGTATGCTGTTTTGATACCGGTATAAAATCCACCTGCTGAACCTACATTTTCCTGGGAGATATGATCTATGTCTTGCTGGCTTTGTAGCCAGGTTGAAGTTTCATCAGTGCTGCCATTGTTGATCACAAGGATCTTATCAACCTTTCGTGTTTGATTTTTTAATGCAGTAATGCAATCTGAAAGTAATTGTTGACGATTGTAAGTAACAATCACGGCTATGACCTTGTTCATTAAACTTGCTTAGTTTGGATGATTGAATATGACATTAACGCTAAATAATAAGCGGTTATTGTAGAATGGGG
>DATCOF010000056.1:0-11806 GCA_036564845.1 Chitinophagaceae bacterium
TTTAGCTCTTCTATCATTTCTTTAAACTTCTTACTTAAAATAAGTTCTGATGGATTTGGCGGTATTGCGCCTGCTGATATTACAAATAAATTATTAATAGTTGTTTTTTTTATTATATCCTCAATAGGTATTTTACCAACCAGGTAATTAGAAATTCCCGGATCTCTGTTTACATTAAGTAGCTTACTTAATCTTGGCTTCCGGAGATCCAATTCTAACAAGGCAACTTTTTTATCAGTTAAAGTATAGCTTATAGCAAGATTGATTGAAATAAAGCTCTTTCCTTCACCTGAAATATTAGAGGTTATTAAAGTGGTTTTTGCATCCTCACTTAATGCCATAAAGCTGAGATTAGTTCTTAAGGAACGGAATTGTTCAGCTATTGCGGTCCGCTTACCATCAGAAATAACCACTGGATTCTTTGTATCAACCTGCATGATCTCAGCAATGACAGGCGCTTGTGTTTTTTCTTCTATCTCAGTTCTGAAAAGCACTTTACGGTTAAATTGTTCTCTTAACAATATGATAAAAGCTGCAAATAAAACCCCGATAGTCAGACCTCCTAAGTAATACGTTTTTGCCACTGGTCTCACAGGGCCATACGCTGCTGCCTTTTCTATTACCCGCAGATCGGCTATTGTAGATGCTGAATTAACTGCAGTCTCTTCTCTTTTTTGAAGTAAATAAGTATATATATTATTTTTTATGCTTTGCTGCCGGCTTATATCTATAAGTCCTCTTTCCTTTTGTGGTATTTGACGAAGAATATTGGTATTTGTTCCAATATTGGAATTGATATTTTCTCTTACAGATAATAAATTTCGGCGGATATTACTGATATTTTCCCGAATATCACTATGTAACCTGTTAACCTGATCTTCCGCTAAAATAACCGCATCACTTTTTTCACCGGCTATACTTCTGGTTTTTTCTAACTGAAACTCTGCCTGGTATAATTGCTGCAATAAAGAACCTAAAATTGGGTCATTTACCAATTGTATGGCAGGAACAGTCCCGGGTTTTGTTCCCTTTTTATTAATATAATTATTTACCTCATTCAAAACATCTAACTGTATATCAACTTCACTTTTGCGTTTATCAAGATTTCCCACATTATCTAAAAATAATTGTCCTTGTGTACTAAGATCAATTACCTGGTTTTGGGATTTAAAATTTTCAACATTTTTTTCAACGCTGTCCAATTGTGAGGTAACTAAGTTTAGCCTGTTATCAATAAAAGCTAAGGTTTTGGCAGCCATCTGGTTTTTATCCTGGATTCCTGTGGAATTATACACTTCAAATAACTTAGTAAGAATGTCAGTGCCCTTTTCCTGCACAGGTGTTTCAAGTGTTACATTAATAACTGTTGACTGGCTGGAGATAGCAGCGGCATTAAGGCTTGAGATGATATTACCAGCAGCCCCTTCTAATGAATTAAATTGAACGTAATAATTTTTTCCCTTTAAAGTTCTGAGATATGTTGGATTTGCCTCTATCCAATATACAGTGTTATTTAACATAACGCTATCATTAAAATGAACAGCTTTATTATCAATATTTACCTGTTGCCTGTTCCAATCAACCTGGAAATAATATTTTTGAGAAGGATAAATGATAGAAGTTGGCGAAGCATGAAACCATACAGGAGAATTGCTTTTATACAATTCCTCAACTCTTACTCTTCCATCATTATAAACAGATGCATACAGATCAAGCTGCTTTACTACATCCTGCATAAGGTTTGTTGATTTTAATACAACAATTTCATTTTCCACTATTTTTTTATCTCCAAATATGTTTAACGCATCCAGGATTTTTGAATCTCCACCTGCCTTATTAGGATCTTTCAACAAAACTTTTGCAGAGGCTACATAAATTGGCACTTCTGAGCGTAAGTATACAAAAGCAATAGCAATAGAAATGGCTGTAGTCAGTATAAACAAAGGCCAAAATGGTAAATATCTTTGCAGTATTTGTAGAAATACGCTGTTATCTGATTTTGGGTTAAAAAATTGCTCGTCACTCATATTCAAACAAAAAATTATTTATGCGGAAGTATATAAATCAGAAGTGTAAAAAAGATAGAAATACCAGACAAAGCATATCCAATAATTTGTGGTGTATTTCCTGAACTATTTATTTTAAGCTTTGTAGGTTCTACATAAACCACATCATCCGGTTTTAAGTAATAAAAAGGTGAATTAAAAATTGAGTTATCAGTAAGATTTAATCTTTTAAACTGTTTGCCATTGGGTGTTTCCCTAATCACTAAAATATTATCTCTTCTTCCTGTAATGGTAAGATCACCGCTTTGCCCAATAGCCTCCAATAAAGGTATTTGTTCATTTGGAATAGTTAATACTTGTGGATGTGCTACTTCTCCAAGAACTGTTATATGATTACTTAAAAATCGTATTGTTACAACAGCATCTTTTAAATATGGGGATAAATCCTTTTGCAATTTATATTTTAATTCGCTTCTGGTTAAACCTTCCACATGTATAACGCCAAGTTTATACATTACTATGTTTCCATCCTTATCAACCAAATACCCCCCTGCTGGTGTACTACCGCTGGTTCCACTACTTGCACCTGAAGATGTTGAAGTGCCTTGTGAACCATTAAATAAAGGAGTACTTACAGGGTCAGGACTTATAATAATTATACTTAATAGATCATTCTTGCGAATCTTTAATTCCATATTATTATTAACAAGAGTGTGGAGCGTGGTATCTTTCTGTAAGTTTTGAAAGTACACTACATTTTTTGCGGGAGCACAAGAGGCAAGCAATAAAATACAGGCACTAATAATACTTAAATAAAAGTTATGAAATATTTGGGGTACTTTCTTCATGTTCAAGGTTAAAAGGCAATACAAAATTATATTGGATTGGATCTTTAAAAATTGTTGCGCAAAGTACGCCAAAATTTTACATATACCAACACGATATAAACATAAAATTACATTTTTTTGTTTTAGTCAAATACCCATACCCTACTTACATACAGAGGCTTACTCAAATAAACGGATGCTGCGTTAAAGGAAGCGATGTATATGGATGACACTCTCCCTTTATCCCGATTGGCAGTTGTGTTCTTATGCTATGAACCAATTCTATGGAAGGCAAAACATCCGTAAGTGAAAAACCATTACCGGATAGTATAGCCTCATAACTTTTGGTATGGAGGTTTTGAAAATTATCATTGAACCCTATCTCATTATTCTCAATTTTTATCGATCGGTAAATTCGTCCTCCCTCCTCTTTTACATTAACCGGCAATGTATTTTTATTAATACTTAAAAACCATCTTACCCTGGCTCTTTCCAATTGTAAAAACCCTGCTGCCCTGTCATGTGTATGTAAATGAACCACATTCTGCACTACTTTACCAAATATCCAAATAAGCATATCAAAAAAATGAATACCAATATTGGTAGCAATTCCCCCGGATTTATTGATATCCCCTTTCCAACTCGTATAATACCATTTTCCTCTTGCAGTAATATAGGTTAGATCGATATCAAATATTTTATCAGGATCACTTAATACCATTTGCCTTAATTTAAGAATATCGGGATGATGACGGAGTTGTAAAATAGTAAACACCTTTTTACCCGTTTCATTTTGGATTTTCTCTAATGCGGCTACATTCCATGGATTTAGAACCAACGGCTTTTCACAAATTACCGATGCCCCATTTCTTAACCCAAACCGTATATGAGAATCGTGTAAATAATTGGGAGAGCATACACTTAGATAATCAATAGGGGTACCATTTCTGGCAAGCTTTTCAATATGCCTGTCAAACCTTTCATATTCAACAAAAAAATTTGTTTCAGGAAAATAGCTATCCAATATCCCAACTGAATCAACTTTATCAAGTGCAGCAACAAGATTATTTCCTGTATTCTTTATAGCAACCAAATGTCTGGGAGCAATAAAACCGGCAACTCCAATTAAAGCAAAATCTTTCATTTGTTTTTATCCTTTTGGCAATTGATTTCAATAGGGCATCATTTTTTATGACATTGCCATTTTATCAATGTTAATTTATAGCCATTACTAAAACATATATCTTTCATTACAAAGATATAGTTAAAGCATAGCTAAAGCATACCTAAAGCATACTTAGTGTATGAAGAGTGTATGGATAATAGTTGTTGATTATCCATAATCCAAAATTGAAATTTTCTTTAATCCAATTTATTTATTTGAAACTTAATATTTCAAAATGTATTTTTGCGCCGGAGAGATGGCAGAGCGGTCTAATGCGGCGGTCTTGAAAACCGTTGACTGTTACAGGTCCGGGGGTTCGAATCCCTCTCTCTCCGCTGATAACCATATTCAAAGAAGTCAAAAGCCCGCAAATCCAGTGTTTACGGGCTTTTTTGTTTTTACTACCTACCCAAATTACTCCTATTTGCTCCAAATTCCAGTGAGTAATTCATGAGTTCAACATTAACAAAAAAATGACTCACGGAACATAGGGTAAGCTGCTGAAAATCAACATGTTCATTTTTTGAACGTATTGTCCGAACGTAATTCAAATCCTACATTTATAACCTTAAAAAGTGAGTTATGTTAGAGAAAAATTTTAGTCTGCTTTTTTACTTAAAAAAGCCAAAGAATTATTTGAAAGGCTCGATGCCTATTTACTTAAGAATTACTGTTGATGGAGTTCCTAAAGAAATATCTACAGGGAGGGATTGCGCTATTGATCGATGGAATGTAAATGCAGGACGTATGTTAGGCACAAAAGAAGATGCGAAGTTATTAAATGCCTACCTCGATACTTTACAAACTAAAGTATATGAAGTCAGGCGACAATTGCTTGAGAAAGATGAAAGTATAACAGCTGAGGCTATCAAAAATACACTTAGAGGAATAAATCAAAATTCAAAAATGATCATGGTCATATTTCAAGACCATAATGATCAGATGAAAAGTTTGGTCGGCAAAGATTATTCTCCCGGTACTTTAGAAAGATATAAAATTTCTTTTCTGCATACTAAATCATTTATGGAAAGGAAGTATGGGGTTAGTGATATGGATATTAAGAAATTGAATTATGAATTTATTTCTCAATACGAGTTTTGGTTGAAAACGATTCGCAATTGTAATCATAATTCAACTGTAAAATATTTAGCCAACTTCAGGAAAATTGTAATCGGATGTATTAAAAGAGGATGGCTTGAAAAAGACCCTTTTGCTGGATTCAAGATGACTAAAAAAGAAGTTATACCTGAATTTTTAACCGAAGATGAATTAGAGAACATTTCGATAAAAAAATTCGCTTCAGAACGGATAAGTCAGGTACGTGATATTTTTCTTTTTTGTTGTCATACCGGACTGGCATTTGTTGATGTAAAAAAACTCAAAGTTTCTGAAATAGGAGTTGGAATAGATGGTAGTAAATGGATTTTTACATTACGCCAAAAAACCGGTACCCCTTCCAGAATTCCACTTCTGCCATTTGCTCTTAAAATTATGGATAAATATAAGGATCATCCTGTCTGTGTTAATTCTGATAAGCTTTTGCCGGTGCTTAGCAATCAGAAATACAATGAGTATCTAAAAGAGATTGCAAACGTCTGTGGTATCAATAAGAATTTAACAACACATACAGCCCGACACACTTTTGCTACAACAGTTACATTAGGCAATGGTGTTCCTATGGAAACTGTCAGCAAAATGCTTGGGCATAAAAATCTTAGAACAACACAGCATTATGCAAAAGTGCTTGATAAGAAAATAAGTGACGATATGAATATGCTTAAAAATAAAATGCAATTCAAATTCAATGAAAAATTAAAAGCGATTTGATAAAAGGCATTATTGCAGCTAAATGTAATATTTAAAGGCTAGTGGCGGCGCTTTAATATCAAGACTTGCAGTTAGAATTTCACCTATTTTATCTGCAAAGCGGAGTGTAACAGGCAATCCATCAGCATAAATACAGGCATTGTAATTCAACTTTGTTAATGCTAAAATATCTTTTAATACCTGCTCAATATCTGACGTTCCTTTATTGATTTCAATAAATATGGGATTGGGCACTTCCATTGATAAAGCAGTTTGGATTTTAGGAACATATCCTACTGTCCATAAGAAGGCCGATTTTTCATTAACAACAAAAGCATTGCCACGCAGTATTGGAAAATCTCCTTCAGATTTATATAATTTTAAAGGCTTAGTGTCAGTTATAGAAACCCCTACCAGGTTGGTGTCTTTGGGTGTTACTTCTAAAAATGCATTCCATTCTTCATAATTAAACCTGGTTTTTGCATGGATAAATACTTCTTTAGGATAGTTTCCCATTTGCTGTTTGTATGATTCCAAAGCCTGGGTCAATAATGCTTTAGCTTCCTTTGGTTTTAAATGGTAATCACCTTTTGTTGGATTATACCAAGGGCCTACTTCCCCTTTAAAAACAGTACCATCGCCATTGTCTAAAAACATTTGTGCTGCACAACATGCGTTCTTAGGATTTTTGCTCTTTTCCAGTTGTTTATAAACTAACCCTAAATAGCATACTCCTTCTCGTATGTCAGCAAGTTTCCAAGGCTTACCACCTGCTTTGTAATATGCCGCGGTGGAGATTGTCCATGCCAAATGGCCTTCAATTTTTGAAAAATTTCTTATTGGAGCACCGAATTTATTTTTATAATCTCTCCATGCAAGAGTGCTTTCCCGTAAAATTTGTGTAGGAATTGTATGTTTTAATAACCGGGCTTTTAACTGGTCATGAAACTGCGCATCATACTTATACGCTTCGGCTTCTTCGTTGTCTGATGCAAATAATGATGGTGCTAAAAAAAATCTTTTTGCTTGTGATTTTTTCAAAATGGCTTTCGTTTGAACAAATGCTTTTGGAATTAATGAATTAGGTCGGCAATACTTAAATATTTCATCTGGGACAATAATAAACCATACATCAACCTTTTCTTCATCGTTTTTCAGTGTATCAATTATTTTATCAATAAATAATGTAACCAAATCATAAGTCCTCTTATGGGTACTATCATTATACAATAATTTGCCAATCTCCGAATCTGCTACTTCCTTATAACAAATATTATCAGCTTCCCATTTGCAATTAAATACTGCTTCAAAACCTGGAAACATTGGTCGGGTAATATTGTTGCCATTATAAATGGGCTTTTGAATTGCAGCCAAATAATTCTTAAAAATTGAAAGACCATTTTGTGTTGCAACTACTCCACTTCGGATACCATAGATTCTTGGATTTTCTAACGGTCCGAATAGAGCCAAACCATCCCTTACATCTGTGCATTTTTGATTATGTGCAAAAAGAATATTAGGTTCTTCTATGTATAAAAGATCATTCATTAATATCAATATTAGGTTCAATACTTTCGTCAATTTCATCCAACTCATCTATATCATATATCTCGCTTAGCTCCGCTTCTTCTTCTAAAACTTTCTCGTTAGGAATATTATAACCAACTTCACTTCTGAAAGAAATAGGCTCTGTCGCCACCCAAATTTTTTCTTCACTTCCAACTTCTAAATAAAACATGTTGTTCTCATCATTAAAATATTGAATGAAGGCATGTAGTTTTGTTTTCCAATCATCATTCCACCAATTTTTTCCTTGCCTTCTTCTTGCTGAATGCTGAATACTTTTAGTTTCAATTAATGTAGAACCATCGGTAGTAAAAAATATATGTGATGAAACCATTAGTACCTGTAGAGGATATAGCTTTGCTGCTGCAGATATTCCAAAGTGCCAGTTTTTATCTTTCTGTTTACCGACTAACTGAACCTTATCATACTTATCCTTTTCAAGCTGATCTTTTTTAAACCAATGCCCGGTTTTATTTGACATTTGATATTCATTTATTTCCTTGTCTTTCATCCGCAGTTCAAACGCTTTATTGGTTAATTGAATAATTAATCTTTGAGCTTCACCGGAATTAATAAATTCTGTTGTATGCGTTCCATTAAAAATATCTTCCACCGGAATCCTTATGGTATTAGCACTTCTATACGTTTCTGTTTTAGGGAGCTGATGAATAAAATCATATTCATAAGCAAAAGTGCAGAGATAATTTTTATGCAATACGGCCGGAAACGTAAGTGTCCTTACATCAAAATCTTTTGGTATTGATCTTTCGAAATAATGGAACCTAAGTTCCTTTGGAAACTCCATAATCGGGAACCAGTTAGAAGGGTAAATTTCTTCTTTCTTAATGGTGGCTTTATCCTGAAGAAATATCTGCTGATAAAGCAGATTACTTTTTTCAGGATCAGGATTATTCTTAGGTATATTTTCTTTTTCGAAGGCGGTCAATAATTCTTGCATCCCCTTTGCCCATGAGTTCTTGAAGTCTATTGCATTTAATCTGACAAGCTCTATATTTATATCATCAAAAGAAAGGTTCTCATCAATGATTAAGGGAATAATAAATGTTTCTTCATTTAATTGTTTTTTTACTTTCATTGCTGTTGCGATTTCGTTTAGCACTCCTTGGCTTTGGTTAGATGTCCCCGTTAATATGATCAGGAATTTACAGGTGTTTTGCCGTAACTCATGTTCAATGTTTTGCCAGAAATCAGAACCTTTGGGAAGTTGAAGAATATCGCACCATACATTATAGCCTAATCCAATAAGTTTTAAAGCTAACCAGCGGGGAAAATCGTTATCATGTGGGGAAGCATGACTAATAAAAATAGTATCTCTTGTGGTACTCATTTAATTCATTAACCTGTTTCATTAAATATTAGTTATTTCCCATTTCACGTTTTTCAATCTCTCCCCTATTTTTTTCAATGCATCGATTAAAAGTGTTTCGGCAGGTAAAACACCAATAACAAGGTTTTTAAATGTTGTCTGATATGGTTGTCGAATTTTCTCCCAGGTTGCTTTCGGCGCCTTGAAAATTACGGCTTCAGATGGGTGAGTAGTAAGCCATCTATTGTTATTTTTATAGCTCAATACATCATCAGAACCGACCATGTTCAGCATTTTATCAAACTTAGCACTTTCAAAGAAAGTTTTCACATCAGCATTTTGGATCATCATGTAAAGGTCATAAACATGGCGGATCTTAGTAGAAAGATCAACGTATGGATTTTCCGAAAGTGAAAAACGAACTAAGCTCATAATCTTCTCACAAAACGTACGTTCCTTACTCAACACTTGTACAGCAAAAGGTTGAAGATTGTATTCATGTACCAGATCATTCTGATCCGCGGCTATCATCATTTCTGTAATGTAACTACTGACACTACTTTTAATATGAGGTTCAAATGTTCCCAGCCATGTTGCTTCAATAATAATATTTTCCCGCACTTGTCCATAAGTTCCCTTTAAATCCAATTTTTCATATTGATGTGCTGTTTTTCGGATCATTCCCAGTTTATTTGTTATTCCATCCAACTGAACTTCAGGCATTATTTCAGCCACTGCATTTGTTATTGCTTTCAGTTTATTTTTTAATCTATTACCATTATCTCCTTCTTCTTTCACAACCACAATATCAATGTCTTCAGAGAACCGATCAATAAGCTTATGACATTTAGACAAGGCCGTACCTCCTTTGAAAATCGCAAACTCTCCTGCCGGAGATGAAAATATTTTATGAAGAGCAGCCGTCACCCAATAATCCTTTTCAATATATATTTCCGGGATATTTTTTTGTTGCGATGTTGCCTGGATAGCTTGCTGAAATAATTTTTTGTTTTCATGTAATTTCATACAATGTTCCACTGATTAATTGTGGGTAATTCCTTTTTTTTAATTCCAAAACTATACGATGATAATGGATTTAAGCTTTTGCTAAGAGTTTCTGTTAGTTTACTATCAATACCAAGGCTTGTTAATAATGCTCCAGCTAAGGCACGAACCCGCGGTGGATATTTCAGACCTACGTTAATTAGTTTCCGTACATCATCTTCTTTAAGTTCCTTTAGTTTTTGCCTAAGACGTTTTATTGCTGCCATTCTATTGAGGTCTGGGATCTCTTTAAAATCTTTCATAGCATCCAGAATTTCTAATATAAAATAATTGTCGTCTGTAACATCTACATAACTTTTAACAGGCTTTACTAATACGTTCCCAACTTTAGTGATAACCCTTTTGTCGCGACTTGCAACCTTTATATTTTTGGCAACCTGTGTTGTTAGCCCCATTTTATTATATAGCACTTCGCCGGTAACATATGCTATTCTTTTTCCTCTTTTAAACAGGTAAGAATTTAATAATTGTTCTTCACCGGGTTTTAGCTCTCCAAAAACTGATTTAGTAGGTTTATAATAACGACCGGTCGAAACTCTTTTAATAAACCCCGCTTGTGTCATTCTTCCCAATGCTTTTACAGCAGCTCTGTATTCTGTAAGTACGAGATTCAACTGATCATAATTAAATACCTCCCCATCCTGAAAACGGCTAATGGTTTTTTTTATTTTTTTTGTTGTTTGCATAAAAGACTTCTCTTTTGCAAAAGTAAGAAAATTAATTAAAATGTCACCTATTTTGCGTCATTTACTTACCCAAGATAAACACTGGGCAGAGTGCGTATAACAAAACCAGTCTGAAGATGAGTTTTTAGAACTTAGCTAAATCGAAGCCCTTTCTTATTTGATGAAATTGTATTCACAACCTTATACTCATACGATTTGAAATGCTTCATAATGGCCAATGAATCTTTAATTAGATCGCCCCTTGTTACTGGCAAAGAATCAATTACAGGGTCATCTGTTGCAGGAGATTTTAATTTAATACCATCATCTGTATTACTGACTCTTATCAGTATTTTATCCTCAACCTTTTCCATCTCAACGTATAAAAGTTTTTTAGTCTTTCTATGAATGTAAAGTGTGTTAGTTTTATTTTGCATAAAAGTATATTTAGATAATGTATATCTGTTTCTTTATCATTCAACAATATTTAAAGTAGGAATCTATCGAAAATGAGGCCATGCTAAAAATTGTTAAAATGCGGTCATTCTGGCACTTATATCGAATGATTTCTTGACAGCAGGCTCATCAGAAGTGCATTAAACTTCACGGATGGTTTATATTAAATGATATATAAGTTGATAGTTTTCTGATGAGTTATGTACCTTTTATTTTTTAATAATCAAATCCTCCAATTCAGGTGTATCCAACATTCTTTCCATCTCATTTTGAACGATCATGGCAACATCTTTTTTCACCTGCCGGTAATTATTTAATACATCATTGCTCTCTACCTTTGAAAACTGGGGTAATTCTTTATAGTTTGCATGTTCAATTTCCAACGCCTTATGGTCATTAATTATTTCCGCACAAAAAGCCTTCAGTTTAATTTTCTGATCGGGGTTGTCTGCTACAATACCCACAAATTCACCACTTGATAAAGATGATATTTTATTAACAGGAACTGCAAGTTCTAACTGTTTCGAGTTTGTAATATTTGTATCATTTCGATTAATAGCAATACTCTGTCTGTCCTGTAAAATCTTGCCGAACTTTTCAGAAAGCAGCTTAGCAGTTTCACCACTAACCTGTCCACTGATAATGTTGCCGGTGATATTCATAATTACTTCAGCCTGCTCTTTACCGTAATGAAGTTTTAGTTGACTTGCATCCTGCACTCCTAATATGGTTGCTACTTTATTTGACCGTGCTGTTGCAATGAGGTTATCAATGCCATTGAAATAAATTGTAGGAAATTCATCGAATATCAAACTGCTTTTATTGCAATCCTTTTTATTCATCATTCTTGTTATTGCTGTTATGTAAAGAGAAAGGACGGCGCCATATGTCAATGTTTTTTGAGGATTATTTCCCATGCATAC
>DATCOF010000057.1:0-1510 GCA_036564845.1 Chitinophagaceae bacterium
AATTCTTTCCAACCAGAATTATTTATGTGTAAAAGCAGGCTCAGGCAATGAAGCATTAAAAATTCTTCTGCACCAACAAGATTTTGCTATCATATTAATGGACGTACAAATGCCGATGATGGATGGATTTGAAACAGCAGAATTAATTCGCGAAACCGAAAAATTGAAACATGTTCCGATTATTTTTTTAACTGCCAGTATGGATAGTCCTGTACATATTTTTAAAGGGTATCAGGCCGGTGCAGTTGATTATATGATTAAACCCTTTTCTCCGGAAATTTTAAAAGCGAAAGTGGCTGTTTTTGTGGAGCTGCATAAAAAAAATCAGGAATTAGTAGTTCAGGCTGAGCAAATGAAATCGCTTAACAGCAATATTACCGAGCGAATACGATTTGAAAAAGAATTGATAGAAGCAAAAGGTAAAGCCGAAAGTGCAACAAGAATAGCAGAAGACGCTGTAAAAGCGAAACAACAATTTTTGTCAAACATGAGCCATGAAATTCGTACCCCAATGAATGCGATCATCGGATTTACAAAAGTGATGTTGAAAACAGATTTATCTGCAAAACAAAAAGAATATTTAACAGCCATAAAAATGAGTGGCGATACATTAATCGTGCTCATTAATGACATTCTTGATCTTGCAAAAGTAGATGCGGGAAAAATGACGTTTGAGCAAACACCATTCAAAATGGCCTTATCCATATCGGCAATGCTTCATTTATTTGAAATAAAAATTCAGGAAAAGAATTTAGAATTGGTGAAAGAATACGACAACAACATTCCTGAAGTGCTGATTGGCGACCCTGTTCGTTTACACCAGATCATTTTAAATCTATTGAGTAACGCTGTAAAGTTTACCGCAAAAGGAAAAATTACAATAAGTGTTCGTTTACTGAATGAAGACGAAGAGAGAGCAACCATTGAATTTGCAGTTACAGATACAGGAATTGGAATACCTGAAAATAGAATAGGAAATATTTTTGAAAACTTTCAACAGGCAACAAGCGGTACTGCTAGATTGTTTGGTGGAACGGGATTGGGACTTGCCATTGTTAAACAATTAGTTGAACCTCAAGGTGGAAGCATTAGTGTAAAAAGTAAACTTGAAGAAGGCTCAACTTTTAGTTTTCAATTAAGTTTCCAAAAAACAAATGATGAAGCTAAATTAGAAACAGATATAGTTGAATTGGATAAGAAAATTAAAAACATAAAAGTATTAGTGGTTGAAGACATTGCACTCAATCAATTGTTGATGAAAACACTGTTAGACGATTTCGGATTTGAATTTGATATTGCCGCCAATGGAGAAATAGCCATAAAAAAATTACAAACTAAATCGTATGATATTATTTTGATGGACTTGCAGATGCCGGTAATGAATGGGTTTGAAGCTACCGAATATATTCGTAACACCATGAATTCTAAAATTCCTATCATCGCATTAACTGCTGATGTAACAACAGTTGATTTAGCAAAATGCAAAGCTGTTGGCATGAATGATTATATT
>DATCOF010000058.1:0-14946 GCA_036564845.1 Chitinophagaceae bacterium
GCCTATTTAAAATTTAGTGAGAATGCATTGATTGCGCCTTACCAGGGAATCACTGCTTTGATGTTTCGTGTGGCGCCTTTTAAAAATACAACGTTGCTTGATGCGGACGTAAAAGTTAACCTGGCAATGTCAGTGGAAGAAAATGGGAAGATGGTAAATAAATTTTTTCCACTGTCATTGGAATTTAATACGGTTACAGCACTTACATTAAGCTGGACGATCGTTCATCCAATTACTGATTCAAGCCCGCTTTATAATTTTACGAAGGAGGACTTTGCTAACACAAAAGGAGAAGTCCTTGTTTTTTTAAAAGCATTTGATGATATGTTTTCAAATATTGTTGTTGCAAGAACTTCCTACATTTTTAGCGAAGTTATATTTGGAGCGAAGTTTAAACCTATGTATAAAAGTTCTGAGGATAAGAACAAAACAATTTTACAACTGGATAAATTAAATGCTTTTGATCCTGCAGATATTAGTTATGCTTTTAAGCAGGAAGAAATTACCGGATCATAGTTTTAAACTTTTTATGATGGTAGCAAATTCAGCAGCATTCAACGATGCTCCGCCAACCAATCCTCCATCAACATCTTTTTCTCCAAAGATTTCTTTAGCATTATTTGCTTTAACGCTTCCTCCATATAAAATTGAAATACTTTCGGCAACTTCATTATTATATTTTGCAGCCATAACATTTCTTATGTGTGCATGCATTTCCTGCGCCTGTGCAGATGATGCTGTTTTGCCTGTACCTATTGCCCATATTGGTTCGTAGGCAATTACGAAACCTATTATCTTCTGCGCAGAAAGATGAAATAAACTTTCTTTCAATTGATTTTCTACATAATCATTTTGTTCATTCGCTTCTCTTATTGACAAAGGTTCGCCGCAACAAAAAATTGGTTTAAGATCATTCTCAAAACAAAGATTTATTTTCTCTGCAAGCATTTGATGGTTTTCATTAAAATATTCCCTGCGCTCACTATGCCCGATAATCACGTAATCAGTTCCAATTGATTTTAGCATTTCTGCACTTACTTCCCCTGTGTATGCACCTGATTTTTGAAAGTAACAATTCTGCGCAGCAACAAAATAATTTTTATAATTTTTTATTTTTTCTTTGATAGGAATAAGGTAAGGAAATGGAATACCAAAGACTGCTTCCTGGTGCTCCTGTAGTTCTATATTTTTTGATAAAAGATCATCAACCAATTTTATTCCCTGTTCAAGGGTTAAATTCATTTTCCAGTTGGCTGCTGCAATTTGTTTTCTCATTTTATTTTTTTTGATGTATACCTGATAAAATATTTTTTTCTTCTTCTGAAAGAATATGTCCTTTTAATTTTTCCCAGTTATCAATATGTTCCAGCGCTTTCTCCAATTGATATTTTTTATTTCCCCACGAAAAATTTTCAATAAAAGTTGGCGGAAACCCATCGCTGAAAACATTGCAGGCCACGCCAACAACAGTTCCTGTATTGAAAGATGTATTGATCGCAGAACGGCTGTAATCTCCCATTAAAAGTCCGCATTTAATTCCTGCCGGTATCTTTTCTTTTTTGTTATCGATATAGATCTTAATATTACCTGCTGTGTTTTTAATATTTGAGTTAGAAGTGCCTGCGCCGAGATTGCACCACTCTCCTATAACTGAATCTCCCAAATAACCGTCATGCGCTTTGTTGCTGTAGCCAAACAAAATTGAATTTTTTATTTCACCAGCTCCAATGCAATAAGGACCCAATGTTGTTGCGCCATAAACCTTTGCTCCCATTTTTAAAACACTGCCTTCGCACATGGCAAAAGGCCCACGGATGATACAACCTTCCATCACTTCTGCATTCTTGCCAATATAAATTGGACCAGTAGAAGCATTTAAAATGCTGTGCTCAACTTTTGCTCCTTCTTCTATAAAAATATTTTTACCAATTACAGTATTGGTTGATGATATTTTTTGCGACTGTCTTTTTTTTGTTATCAGATCGTAATCATCTCTTA
Organism: Chitinophagaceae bacterium; assembly: GCA_036564845.1. Lineage (GTDB taxonomy): Bacteria > Bacteroidota > Bacteroidia > Chitinophagales > Chitinophagaceae > Ginsengibacter. The sequence goes on from DATCOF010000058.1 coordinate 1,999, forward strand.
TTGCCTGGTCATTGTTTTGAAAAATGTGCCAGGGGTATTCAATTTTTTGAGTCTTGAATTTTGGATCAAAAACCTGTTTGTGTTTCCATGCTTTAAACCATTTGCGTGAAGGGATTATATTGGCAGCAATCAGCCTTGTATTTTCATTTTCGACATAATTTTTTCCGGAGAGTGTATAAATTTTTTTCCCGGAAAGCATTTCCCATTTTTCCCTGATAGTGAGTATGCCTATCCTTATATCTGCTGTTGAACGCGTAAGCGTAAAGGGAAATAAATTCTCTTTACAAATGATATCGTCCAAAATTATTTTCATCGATTAAAACTACAAATCAAAATTGAATTAACTGCTCTAAAAGAAAATCCCCCGAAACGGGGGACATACTATCTTAAAAAATTATCGAGATTACTTATCTCTTTTTTCGTAACGCTTTTTAAATTTATCAATACGTCCTGCAGTATCTACCAATACATTTTTACCTGTATAAAAAGGGTGAGATGTATTTGATATCTCTAATTTGATTACAGGATATTCATTTCCATCTTCATGCTTGATCATTTCTTTTGAAGCTGCAGTAGAACGGCTTAAAAATGTAGTTCCGTTACTCATATCTTTGAAAACTACCATTCTATAATTTCCGGGATGCAAATCTTTTTTCATTTTTTTAAATTTTAGTGCATGGAATTTGCCATGCTTTTTTAGAGGTGCAAATGTAAGTCATTTAAGCTTACCGGCAAACTGATTTAAGATCAATTTTTCATATTGATATATTGCAGGGCCAATCCAAGATCCCATCCTTTGGAGGCCTGTATCACTTCCTGCAGATCATCTATTTTTTTACTGGTGATCCGGATTATATCATCCATTATCGCAGCTTGTACTTTTAAACCGGAATCTTTGATCAGTTTAACGATTTTTTTTGCATCTTCCTGTTTGATCCCGTTTCTTACAGGAACTTCTTTTTTCATCACCTTACCGCTTTGAAAAGGAACTTTGCTAAGATCATATATTTCCCCGGCAAGACCTTGTTTTATACTGCGGCTGATAAGCACATCAATTACCTGTTGCAATTTCATTTCACTCTCTGCTTCCAGGTTAAGTTTAAATTCTTTTTTATTAAGATCGATAACAACATGCGATCCTTTAAAATCGAACCTGTTCTTAATTTCTTTTTCAACAACATTAACTGCATTATCTAAAGTTTGCAGATCAACTTTACTTACAAGATCAAATGAAGGCATAGAAGTATATTTTTATAAAAGTAAAAAACCTATCGCATAACACGACAGGTTTTTATAAATCCTTTTCTATTCTAATTTATATCCGGATCAATTTGCGTTTTTAACCCTGCTCTGTTCGTCACTTGCTCCGCCATTTTTTTTGTTGCTTTCTGCTTTTAATTTGCCTTTATTAAAGCGATATGTAAAAGTCAAACTGCCTGCACGGCTGTCATTCACATCTCTGAATTGTGCATCCACTGTACCATATTTGCTTGAACCCTTAAAAACTCCACCGGCAAAAATATCCCTTACACTTAACCGAAGACTTCCTTTGTTTTTTAATATCTGTTTGCTAACACCGGCGTTAAATTGTTTGATTGGTTGAATATAAATTACACCTTCCAAACCTTTGCTGCGATAGAATCCACTTACTTCTGCAGCCCAGCCTTTATTAAATTTAAACTGATGTTGCATCTGAACCATAAAGCTGGTGATGCCTAGTGAAATTGGTTCATTATTAACAACCCCTTTAAAATGATTATTGTAAACATTTGCATAAACATTACCGCTCCACCATTTGGTGATAGATTTATTAGCACTGATCGCTAAACCAAATTGTTTACTGCTTGCTATGTTAGCCTTTTTGATGAAGGTTTCGTTGTTTACTTCATTTTGCTCAAGTACTTGTTGAATTATATCTGTTGTGCTTGTGTAATTAACTGTAGTTGTAAGAAAGCCGTGATAGGTGTGGCTTAATTCAATATTGTGTGCAAACTGTGGGCTCAGGTTTGGATTACCCTGTTCAAAAGTGTACCTGTCAAGAAAATGAACAAAAGGATTCATATCCTGGTAATCAGGTCTTTCAATTCTTCTTCCGTAGTTTATTACAAACTGATTTTTTTTATTGGCTGTATATTGTAAATAAACTGTTGGGAATAACTGGGAATATGATCTATTAAATTTTGTTTCGGTGTACACAAATTTATTTTGAGCAGTGTTGAATGTATATCCTTTTGAATTTCCATTTGCAGTTGTGTTTTCTAATCTTAACCCGAATTGTGCGCTCCATTTTTTTCCTAATGGCCTGCTATAATTTACATAAGCAGCATTAATATTTTCATCATAAATAAAATGATTACTGCGCCCACTATCTAATACTGAGTATCCAATTTTTACACTATCATACACCGCATTGTTATCTGTTTTTACATAGCTCGATTTAATGCCGGCTTCAAACTTTGCACCTTTTTTTAAAGGCAATGTATAATCCATTTTACCACTATAAATTTTTATATTGCTTGGTAAGTTTCCATTTAAAATATCTGAAGGACCGGTTTGGTGCCCCATGTTATCATAATAAGAACTTGTAAGCGGTTGTTCGTTTGTTGACTTATATTGTATGTAATCCAGATCGGCTGTAAGCTCCTGCCCTATTGTATCTAACACAGTACGAAAATTTACATTACTGCTAAAATTTTTCCATTTTTCATTATTCTCTGTATATGCTGTAGTTTGTTTAGTTAATACATAATTGGGATCATAAATAAATGTATTGGTAGAACTTTTCCACTGGCCCGGATTATAATATCCGTTTATTACTGCTCCCAATGTTGTTTTTTTAGAGATGGAATAATCAGCTCCGATTTTAGCACTGTAAAAATCTCTTTCATTTTCCATATTTGATTTTTGATCGAATATAGATTTGATATTTTTTGTTGATGCCTCACGAAAGTTTCTAATGATGTAAAGTTCTTCACTTCTATGTCCTTTGTTATAATTAAAATTTGAAAAGATGTTTATTTTATTATTGCGATAATTATAACTTATGGCTTCATTAAAACGTGCAAACCTGCCTTGTGTAAAGCCACTGGTTAAGCTGCCATTGTAGCCAAACAATTTATTCTTTTTGGTTTTGATATTTATCGCACCTGCATTACCTGCTGCATCATATTTTGCAGGAGGATTGGTCATTATTTCAATTTGATCCAATTGGCTCGCTGTCATATTGCGTAACATATTTGCCAGGTCAGGTCCGCTTAAATAACTTGGGCGGCCATCAAGATAAATTACCACTCCCTGTTTTCCTTTAAGGCTGATGTTTCCATCTTTATCAACAGATATCCCCGGAGATTTTTCCAATACTTCCAATGCAGTGCTTCCTGTACTTGTAATAGAAGCATCCACATTTACAATTGTCCTGTCAAGCTTTCTTTCAATGAATGGTTTTTTTGATTCAACTGCTACTGTTTGCAGTGTTGTTGTTTGTGCTAAAAGTTTCAATGTTCCTACAGAAGTATTTGATCCTTCTGTGATAGCAACGGGTGTACTATACACTTTGCGATGGCCAATTGACAAAGCCATAATTAAGTAATTGCCATTTTTTACATTTTCAAAAGAAAAATTTCCTTGTTTATCAGTTAAGGAAATTTTTACAAGACTTGAATCTTTTACCTCAAGAAGGGAAATAGTTGCTGCATCAATTATCTTTTGATCACCTCCATCTATTATTGATCCAGATATTTTACCATTGGTTTGGGTAAAGCCAACCATACTAAAAATTAGTAATAGGGCTATAAACAAGTTAGTTTTTGTATACATTTTAGTTTTTTTTAATACTATGTTTTAAATATTACAGAACAAACATAGGTACATTGTTTTACATAGTACATCTTTATACATAAAAGGTCTGAATTAATATATTTCTTAGAAAATATTTAATGATAAACGGTAGACAATAAAAAAAAGTTACAGATGAATGATAAGCTATACCCGCCTTCTTTTGATTAAGAGAATTGTAATTCCGGCTAAAATTAAAGCCAGCGAGATAATTTCGGCTTGCGTGGGATGCAATCCGAAAATTGTATAAGTAGAATTTACGCGGATCTTTTCTATTAAAAATCTTTCGACACCTGTAAAAATTAAGTAAATACCTGAAATAATTCCCGGCATCAATATTCGTTTGCGTATTCCCCAGAGAATTAAAAACAAACAACTACACATTACTATTTCATACAATGGAGTTGGAAATACAGGCTGTGGGAGAGCACGACAATATTTACCTTCGCAATCAGGCAATAGAATTCCATCTTCATTTACATTATGCGGATATGTATAAGCGAATAACCATTTAGGAAGGAATGAAGGGCCTTTAAAACTTTTGTGGGGAACGGCTTCAATAGTATTTGCTTTTCTATCTGTAACAGTATTTATTGTTGAGTCCTGATCACGAACTCTTCCCTCAATAAAGTAAGAAGCATTTTCTTTTAATTTGTTTTCAAACGCAGCAGGTGTTGCTTCAATAACATGTCCGGGAGTATCGCTGATGTAAGCACTGTTATATATTCCCCAGTCTCCGTCTCCTGCAACCTGGCATCCAATTCTGCCGACAGCGTATGCTATCAAAAGTGCCGGTGCTATTGCATCTGCCATCTGCCAGATATTTATTCCTTTTCTTACAACATACACTGCAATTGCAACCGTTGAACAAATAAGCCCGCCATAAAATGTAAGCCCGCTGGGAGAAAAAAGATTTGCGATGGGGTTTTTTATAAAACGATCCCAGTTCTCCAAATTATCAAAAAGCTTGGCGCCTAAAATTCCAAATATAAGAGCGAGTACAATTATATCCCCTACTCTATCATGTGGCCAAATGCGTATTATTCTTTCTTCAGGCTTTGAAAGTTTTTGTTTATTTTTTTCACGATACTTTAAAAATATTAAAAGTGCTGCCAAAATTAATCCACCAACGATACTTCCCTGTAATGAAAAAATATAATCCTGCAGATCGATTCCCTGATCACGGCTGGCTATGAAAGCGCCAAGCAATTTATATCCGAATACAAAACCAATAAATCCATTTATTATAACATCGATTAAGCTAAGGGGTTTGCCAACAGTTATCGTTTCTTCTCTTGGAGAGAGCAATCCTAATTTTTCTTTTCTTTTTAATTCTTTCGAGATAAAAAGTGCACCTACCAAGAAAGCAACTGCAACAAATATCCCGAAAGTGTAAAATATTTTAAATGCATTTATCTCAATACCGAACCAATCTTTAACCGCGTAATATAAATTAGGATACATATAGGTATTTTATGAATAAGGCGCAATTTATCATTTATTTTATAGTTCAATTTTTATTCTTATCAATAAAAAAAATCCCGCTAAAAAAAAGTAGCAGGATCTATAAATTATAAGTACAGTAATCATAATCTCTTAATCTTTGCACATTGTACTCTTAAATAAATTGCCTAACAATATTGCTCAAAAGCAGAGACAAGGTTGCTGGCTATCATTTGTGCAGATCTTCCTTCTATATTATGTCTTTCAATAAAGTGCACCAATTTGCCATCTTTAAATAATGCAATAGATGGAGAAGATGGAGGATAAGGCATTAAATGTTCACGGATACTTTTTACAGCTTCAACATCAAAGCCTGCAAAGCTTGTTGTTAATCTATCCGGTTTTTTAGAAGTGTTTGCAACCGCCATCAATACTCCCGGTCTTGCTGTACCTGCAGAACAACCACAAACAGAATTTATCATAACCAGGGCGGTGCCTTGTTGTTTTAATGTTTCATCAACATCATTAGCATTTAATAATTCTTCAAAACCATTTTCGGTTAATTCTTCTTTCATTGGGATCACTATTTCTGCTGGATACATAATTGCATTTTTTTTGAATTGCAAATTTACGTTAGTTAGCGCTTATTTATAAACATTAATTCATGTTAATAAATTGGTAAGATATTTGGAACGATTATTTCTTATACAACCTTGGTTACAAAATTGAATACTTTATAAAAAAACATTTTATCATGAAAAACAAAAGATCTATTAAATGGCTCATAGCAATTTTTGTTATAAGCATTACTGTTTTCTCCCAAAATAGTTTTGCCCAGGCAGTTACAAAGCGCTTACCAGATGGAACTGTAATATATTCTGACGGGACAATAAGATTACCTAATGGACAAGTAAGATATCCTAACAATACAAATGCGCAAACCTATCCTTCTAATTATCCAAATTATCAAACCCGCAGATATCCAAGAGTTGCCGCAAGGCAGTATGATGGAAGTATTATTTACCCGGATGGACGAATAGTTTATCCTGATGGTACAGTAAGATATCCTGATGGACGGGTTTATTCTCCTTCAAATAACAGCAGGTGGATACCACCCGGACAGGCCAAAAAAATGTATGGTGGACGTGCAAGGGATTATGCACCAGGTCATAATAAAGATAGAGACCGCGATGGCGATAATGATAACGGAAGAAGGAATAAAGGACATGAAAATGGAAAGCATGATCATAACGATTAAATCCAATAGTATATAAATAAAAAAACCTCCTTAACGGGAGGTTTTTTTATTGTTCTCATATCCTAATATCTTCAGCATGCTTTGTGCTGTTTGCTCTTTTGCATAAACCCAATCAATTAATTTGCCGTGTTTATCACGCTCTACAATAATATGTTTGGGAGATGGTATAAGGCAATGCTTAATACCTCCATATCCACTTATCTGATCCTGGTATGCGCCAGTATGAAAGAAGCCAACATACAAAGGTTCGCCATTTGTAAGTTTGGGAAGAAAGACTTCATTAATATGTTCTTCTGAATCATAATAATCATGGCTGTCGCAGGTTATACCACCTAAAGTTACACGCTGATATTCTTCATTCCACTTGTTTATTGGTAGCATTAAAAATTTTTCACCAATGCCCCATGTATCAGGCAACGTTGTAATAAAAGATGAATCGATCATGTACCATATCTCACGATCGTTCTGATTTTTTTGCCCGATGACACTGTAGATATGAGCCATGCTCTCCCCCACTGTATAACTTCCAAACTCTGTAAAAATATTTGGCATCGGAACTTTACTTCGCTTACATCCTATCTTTATATTTCTTACTATTTCATTTATCATGAATTGATAATCGTACTCAAAACCTAAAGAGTGTTTTATGGGGAAACCACCACCGATGTTTATGGAATCCAATTCGGGGCAAATTTTTCTCAGTTGGCAATAAAGGTTAATGATCTTATTTAATTCACTCCAGTAATAAATATCATCTTTAATTCCTTTGTTTAAAAAGATGTGCAGCATTTTTAATTGAAAGCGGTGTTCGTTCCCTTCGATCTCATCAACATAAAATTCTAAAATATCTCTTGCACGCATTCCTAAACGTGAAGTATAAAAAGGGAATGTAGGTTCTTCTTCAGCCGCTACTCTTATTCCTAATTTAAATGGAACTCTTACAGATTTTTTATATGCTTTTAATTCTTCTTTATTATCCAGAACGGGAATAACATTTTCAAAGCCTGTGTTTAATAATCTTGCAATACGGGTTGTATAATTTTTTTGTTTAAATCCGTTGCAGATGATAAATATTTTTTTATCGATCTTTTTTCTTTCATACAATTTGTTAATGATCTCAATGTCGTATGCATACGATGTTTCAAGATGAACTTCATTTTTTAAAGCCTCTTCTACAATAAAAGAAAAGTGCGAACTCTTGGTACAATAGCAATAAAAATATTTGCCTTCGTATTTATGCTTTTTTATTGCGTTAGCAAACATCTTTTTTGCTTTGCTGATCTGCATACCGATCTTAGGTAAATAAGTAAGCTTTAATGGCGTACCATATTTATCTATCAATGCTTTTACATCAACGCCATTGTATTGTAGGTAATCATCTTTTACAGTATAATCTTCCTGAGGAAAATTGAACGTTTGCTTCACCAGGTCGGTGTACGAATTATTCATTTATCGATATGGGTTTTCAAATGAGTTACAAATGTAATTGAATGCAAGATTATGCAATAAAAAAAACCGTTCTGATTTGGAACGGTTTTAAAAAGATTTTTTTTAAGAAATTATTTTACTGATTCAATTAATTTCTTAAAGCTCTCAGGTTCATTCATTGCAAGGTCTGCTAATACTTTCCTGTTAAGATCAATATTTTTTGTTCCTAATTTATGTATGAATTGACTGTAGGTCATTCCCTCTGCTCTTACTGCTGCATTGATACGTGCAATCCACAATGTGCGGTACTCACGCTTTTTAAGTTTACGACCAACATAACTGTAGGTCATACCTTTTTCCATTACGTTTTTGGCAACGGTATAAACGTTTTTGCGTTTACCATAATATCCTTTGGCAGCTTTTAATATTTTTTTTCTTCTTGCTCTTGATGCTACTGCATTTACTGAACGTGGCATATATTAATGATTTAAAATTTTAGGAGAATAATTACTTAAGGCGAAGCAAACGCATAACAAGATCCCTGTTAGGGCCTTTTACAATACCATCTTTACGCATACTGCGTTTACGCTTGGTAGATTTTTTTGTTAAGATGTGTCTTTTGAAAGCTTTTTGAAAAGTAATTTCTCCTGTACCGGTTACTTTAAAGCGCTTTTTTGCGCTGGAGTTGGTTTTAACCTTTGGCATTATACTATTTTTATTTTTACACCCTGCTGGCGTTCCGAACAGACGGAAACTTATGGAGCCTTGTGGGTAATATGTTTTTTGTTCCGATTATTTCGGAAAGCATAAACACAGATGCTTAATGGGGTGCAAAAGTAGTGGATTTAAAGTTACCTGCCAAGATAAAAACGGTAAAATATTACCAGTTCTCTTCTTTCTTTTTGCCCGAACTGGGAAAGAAAGTTTCAATCCAGTGCATATAATTAGAAACCGGGCCTTCCATTTTATGTGCTCTATCGTCAATTGTATCATCATGCAATACTTCACCAATTTGCAGTGAAGCAGGAAGATGTACTAATATATTATGGCGCTGATCGGTAAGAAATGTTTTTACATTAACATCTGTAGGTTGATTTGATAAGCTTTTTCTGATAATACTTAAAGCTTCCCATGCAATGATCTCCATTTTATCAGCTGCAAATTCTGATGTGTTACCAGTGTAAGTTGCAACTCTATCAATTACCTGTTGTGTTGATTTCCCGAAAATTGTTTTTAAAAGGTTGTTCTGTAATTCGCCATTCAGCAATTCAGTGTTGCCTTCTTCTGTTCTGCTGAATTTATATAACCCAAGTAACACAACAGGAATAGCGGCTTGCGGCAGATAATCTTCGAACGAAATGTCTTCCTGTTTTTTTACTTCCTGTGTATTGGGATCAATTTTTTGTAATGGTTTAAATCCTAAAGCTATTTGTATACTTTCTACAAGATTCATCGATATAAATTATTGATTAGTTACTACTTTTTTCTTTTGACTTTTTGGAGCAAATATGGCGAACATTCTTTTTCCTTCCAGCTTGGGCATACTTTCCAAAGTTCCAAACTCCACAAGCCTTTCAGCGAATTTTAAAAGTAGCAGCTCTCCTCTTTCTTTAAACATTATTGCACGTCCTTTAAATTGAACATAGGCTTTTACTTTATTGCCATCTTTTAAAAAATTTTGCGCATGCTTACTTTTAAAATCAAAATCATGATCATCAGTGTTAGGCGTAAAGCGTATCTCTTTTACTTCAGAGACTTTGCTCTTCGCTTTCATTTCTTTTTCTCTTTTCTTCTTCTCGTATAAAAATTTATTGTAATCAATAATTTTACAAACAGGAGGATCTGCCTGAGGAGAAATTTCGACAAGGTCTAAACCCTGTTCCTGCGCCATTTTTTGTGCTGCCTGCGTATCATAAACACCTACTTCTACATTTTCTCCAACCAATCGTACCTGCGGTACTCTTATCATGTGGTTGGTACGGTGTTCCTGTTGTTGTTCTTTTTTAAAACGTGGATTAAATGCGCCTCTCGGTGCTCTTGGGGGAAATGCCATTAATTGATTTTAGTTTAACAATAATTATTTATGTAAGCCTCACTCTCGTTCTCCCGAAATTTCGGGAGAACGAGGGCAATTATTTTATTTTCTTCATTTTATTTTTACACTTCATCATTAACACACTTTTTATCCTCTTCCATTAATCCTTAAATCCAAAAAATCATGGTTCAGACAATTGCTTTTTTGCTCTTCACTTCTTCTTTTATCATTTCAATAAACTCATCTACATTTTTCGATCCAAGATCTCCTTTACCTTGTCTTCTTATTGAAATTTTTTCTTCATTCACTTCTCTCTCTCCTATCACGATCATATACGGAACTTTCATCAGTTCAGTATCTCTTATTTTCTTCCCGATCTTCTCACTTCGTTCATCAATCTCCACACGAATATCTGCAATTTTCAATTTATTTAAAACATTTTTTGCATAGTCTAAAAACTTATCGCTTATCGGAAGAACTTTTACCTGCACCGGGGCAAGCCATAAAGGAAATTTTCCTGCATAATGTTCCAACAAAAATCCTATGAAACGCTCATGTGTTCCCAATGGCGCACGATGTATAATTAATGGTGTTTCTGCTTCATTATTTTGATTGGTGTACTCCAGCTTAAAACTGCGTCCCTGTGCAAAATCTACCTGGTTGGTAGCAAGCGTAAATTCTTTGCCAATAATGCTCCATATCTGCACATCTATCTTTGGTCCGTAAAAAGCAGCTTCGTCGGGCACTTCAATAAAAGGAATATTTGCCTCCGTCATTACCTTTCTCACCATTTCCTCTGTCTCTATCCAAAGCTCCGGTTGATCAACATATTTTTGTCCCAACTTTTTTGGATCATGAAGTGAAAGCCTCATCACATATTTTTCTATTCCAAAAATTTTGAAATACTTTATGTACATATCATTCACTGCACGAAACTCCTGTGCAAATTGTTCTCTTGTACAATAAATGTGTGCATCGTTCATGTGCAGGCAACGCACTCTCATCAAGCCAAACAATTCGCCACTTTGTTCATAGCGATAACAGGTTCCATACTCCGCCAAACGCAATGGAAGATCTTTATAGCTGTGTTGTTCAGCAGCAAATATTTTGTGATGATGCGGACAATTCATTGCCTTTAAATAATATTTCACACCATCAAGTTCCATCGGAGGATACATGCTATCCTGGTAATAAGGAAGATGACCACTGGTGAGATAAAGTTTTTCTTTTGCAATGTGCGGTGTCATCACTCTTTTGTAGCCGGCAGCTAATTCAGTTTCCTTCGCAAGTTTTTCTAATTCTTCAATTATCACAGTTCCGTTCGGCATCCACAAAACCAACCCAGGGCCAACATCATCATCCATAGTAAAGATGCCTAGCTCTTTACCTAATTTTCTATGATCTCTTTTTTTTGCTTCTTCCAATAAAAGCAAATATTCATCAAGTTCTTTTTGTGTAGGAAATGTTACTCCGTAAATGCGTGTAAGCATTTTATTTTTTTCATCACCTTTCCAATAAGCGCCTGAAACATTGGTAAGTTTTATTCCTTTAATAAATCCTGTTGATGGGATATGTGGGCCACGACAGAGATCAGTAAAGCTTCCCTGAGAATAAAAAGTTATTTCTCCATCATTCAAATTACCAAGTAGGTCAAGTTTATATTCATCACCTTTTTCTTCAAAATATTTTACTGCATCCGGTTTTGAAATTTCTTTTCTTACATAACCATTATTTTGTTTTGCAAGTTCCGCCATCTTTACTTCAAGCTTTCGCAGATCCTCTTCTCCGATTACTTTATCACCAAGGTCCATATCATAATAAAATCCTTTTTCCAATGGAGGGCCAACCCAAAACTTTACACCGGGAAACATTCCTTCAACAGCTTCCGCCATAAGATGCGCAGATGAATGCCAGAATGTAGACTTTGCATTATCATCATCCCATGTTAAAAATTTAATTTTAGCATCGGTGTTTATTGGGCGTGTTGCATCCCAAACTTCATTGTTTACATAAGCTGCCAAAACTTTGCGGGCAAGCCCTTCGCTTATTTGCTTTGCAATGCCAAGCGCCGAAGAGCCTTGCTCATACTGCCTTACAGCGCCATCGGGAAAAGTTATATTTATCATTTATCGGTTTATTCAAGATCTAAAAACAAATTATCAGAATCGCAAATTTAACGAAGTATTAGGCAAAGAAAGAATACGTTTGAACGATTAGGTTTTTATTTCACTTTATTTTTGTGTTAACTGAATACGGGTTTAATGAAAATATTTTTTACGCTACTAATTTTTTACTTATTTAGTTTTTCATTAAAAGCTCAAAATTTTAATGGTCAATGGAAAGGCGGCTTTGTTGACAACAGCACCAGCTTTATCGGCTTTGGCGGAGAGAAAATTGATTATGTTTTAGAACTGGAAACTATTGGCTCAGAAGTAACCGGTTATTCTTACACTTATTTTACCGAAGGCCCTAAACGATATTATACCATCTGCAAATTAAGAGGCACTATAAACAAAGCCACTAAAGAAATTGTTATTACGGAATATGAACGAACAAAATTTAATACACCTCCCGAGATTAGCAACTGTTTTCAAACACATAGATTAAAATATGTGAAAGAAAGTGCCGATACAGAATCGCTGCAGGGCAACTGGGTACCTGCTCCTAATCAAACCGGTAATTGTGGTTATGGACGAACAAGCCTGGCAAGAACAATAGTAAAAAGAGTTATACCGGATGAACCAAAAGTTTATGTTCCACCTGTAAAAAGAGATAAGCCTTTTAAAGACATGAACCGACAGCAAAACGTTAGCAAACAAACAAAGCCTGTTGTTAGAAATCAAAATAAAAAAACAATAACTACATCAACTCCACCCCTTGTAAAAAATAATGATGTAAACAAAATTATACCGCAAATAGATACTGTAAGAAGAGGGGTCTCTACAGTTAC
>DATCOF010000059.1:0-4703 GCA_036564845.1 Chitinophagaceae bacterium
TTGATAGGTTATGCTGTAAATATTTCTGAGAAATTCCTGCTTTTGTTTTCCCGGTTTATTATTTGCGAAATGGCTATTTACCCGCTTTGATAAATTTTTTGCTTTGCCTACATAGATAACTTTTCCTTTGTTATCATGAAAGTAATATACACCCGAAGTTGAAGGAAGTTGTTTAATTTGTTTTGCAGGTAAATTGGGCGGAAGATGTTGTTCTTTGCTTTTTACCTTGAGCATGTTTTGAATATGCCCATCATTATCATTTTGCAAAAGATGATGAAATAATTTTGCTGTCGCTTCTGCATCGCCGCCTGCTCTATGTCGGTTCTCTACCTCAATGCCGATCTCTCTGCAAAAATTTCCAAGACTATAACTTTTAAAGCCTGGTAAAATTTGCCTGCCCAATCTTATCGTGCATAATTTTTTACAATCGAGTTCGTAGCCTGCCTGATTAAAATAATATTTTAGAAAAGAGTAATCGAAGTTTACATTATGTGCAACAAAAATTTTATTTTTTAGCAATTCATACAATTCATCCGCGATCATTTTAAAATGCCTTGCATCTTCCACCATAGCATTCGTAATTCCTGTTAACGACTCTACATATTTTGGAATGGTATAAACAGGATTTACCAATGTTTCATATCTGTCAATAATTTTTTCACCATCAGTAATTCTTACAGCGATCTCTGTAATGCCGCCTGCCGCTGCATAGCCCCCGGTAGTTTCAATATCAACAATTGCGTATAACAATTCTAAAATGTTTTTAAAAAGTAAATTTACTAATCATCTTAGTAAATAACCATCTTTTGTTTTTGTACCTTTGAGATTCTTAAAAATTTTTTTCAGACAAGATGGAATTAAGCAAGAATTATAATCCTACAGGGATTGAAGATAAATGGTATGCACATTGGCTACAAAAAGGATATTTTAAAAGTACGCCTGACAGCCGTGAGCCTTTTACAATTGTAATTCCGCCGCCAAATGTTACAGGGGTTTTGCACATGGGCCATACGCTCAATGAAACAATACAGGATATTTTAATTCGCAAAGCAAGAATGAGCGGCTACAATGCATGCTGGGTGCCGGGCAGCGATCATGCTTCTATTGCTACTGAAGCAAAGGTGGTTGGCATGTTGAAAGAAAAGGGAATTGATAAGAATAATTTATCAAGAGAAGAATTTTTAAAATATGCTTTTGAATGGAAAGAAAAATATGGTGATATAATTTATGGCCAGCTTAAAAAACTTGGCTGCAGTGTTGATTGGGACAGGACAACCTTCACCATGGATGATCATTATTACAAGGCGGTAATAAAAGTTTTTGTTGACCTGTATAATAAAAGATTGGTGTACCGTGGTGCAAGAATGATCAATTGGGATCCTGTTGCAAAAACTGCGCTGAGTGATGAAGAAGTGGAGTATAAAGAAATAACAGGAAAATTATATTACATAAAATATTTTATTGTAGAAGAGAATAACATTCAACATTCAACACTCAACACTCAACACTCAACACTTGATCACATTGTCATCGCTACTCAACGACCCGAAACAATTATGGGTGATACAGCTGTGTGTGCTAACCCTGGTGATGACCGATATTCAAATTTAAAAGGCAAGTCGGTTTTAGTTCCGTTGATCAATAAAAAAGTGCCGATAATTTTTGATGAATATGTTGATAAGGAATTTGGAACAGGAATTTTAAAGATAACACCGGCACATGACATCAATGATTATAACATTGGATTAAAACATAATCTTCCCATTATTGATACATTGAATAATGATGGAACACTGAGCGATGCTGCACAAATTTATGTAGGTGAAGACCGCTTTGTTGCAAGAAAAAAAATTATTGAAGAGCTGCGGGGAAAAGGTCATTTAGTAAAAGAAGAAGAATATCAAACACGGTTAGGATTTAGTCAGCGCACCAATGCCGTAGCCGAACCAAAGATCTCCACCCAATGGTTTGTGAAGATGAAAGAGCTTGCTGAGCCCGCATTACAGGCGGTTGTTGATGGCGAAATAAAAATTCATCCCGGAGAAAAATTTTTAGCAACATATAAATATTGGTTAGAAAATGTAAAAGATTGGTGCATCAGCCGCCAGCTTTGGTGGGGGCAACAAATACCGGCATGGTATTCACCGGATGGAGAATTTGTTGTAGCAGAAAATAGAGAAGCCGCTTTTGAGAAATTTAAAATTCAAAATTCAAAATTTAAAATAGAAGATATTAACCAGGACGAAGATGTTCTCGACACATGGTTTTCTTCATGGCTGTGGCCGATGGAAGTTTTTAATGGGATTACAGAGCCTGATAACAAAGACATCAAATATTATTATCCTACACAGGTGTTGGTTACAGGCCAGGACATTATTTTTTTCTGGGTTGCGAGAATGATAATGGCGGGCATGGAATACAAAAAAGAAAAACCTTTCAGTGATGTGTATTTTACCGGTATGGTTCGTGATAAGCAGGGAAGAAAAATGAGTAAGAGTCTCGGCAACTCTCCTGATCTTTTAGAGCTGATAAATAAATATGGAGCAGATGCTGTACGCTTTGGAATTATGATCTCCTCTCCTGCCGGCAACGATCTTTTATTTGATGAAGCAAGTCTTGAGCAGGGAAGAAATTTTAATAACAAAATATGGAATGCATTAAAACTTATTAAACTTTGGGAAGGAAGAACGTCAGATGATCTTTCAAAAAGCGCAGAAGCAATGATGCTGTCGCAATTGGCTGTGGATATAGAATTGGGGATGATGCCTGTAATGCCTATCGGTGTTTTTGCTGAAGATAATTTTGCTACGCAATGGTTTGAGAACAGGTTGAATGAAGTTACTGTAGAGATAGAAATTTTGTACAAACAATTCAGGTTAAGTGAAGCGCTGAAAATTATTTACTCTTTGATATGGGATGATTTCTGCAGTTGGTATTTGGAATGGATAAAGCCCGGCTTTGAGCAACCGATCGATGAAGCTGTTTATAATAAAACAGTTTATTTCTTTGAGCAACTAATGCAATTGCTGCATCCTTTTATGCCTTTTGTTACAGAAGAAATTTATCATTTATTAAGAGACCAAACTGAAGACCTGGTTATTAAACAATTTGAAAAGAAAGAAAAAACGCATCACAAAATATTAGAGCAGGGAAATATTTTAAAAGATGTGATCACTGCAATCCGTGATGTTAGAAATAAGAACCGGATAAAACCAAAAGAGAAGATCAAGCTTCATATTCAAACTGACAATAAAAATAACTATTCAGCAATTGAGGATATTTTATCAAGGCAGGTAAATACAGAATCAGTTTCATACACAGATAATGCAATTGAAAACAGCATATCTCTTCTTGTAAATAAAGACAAATTTTTTATTGAATCAGAGCAGGCAATAAACAACACTGTTCAAAAAGAACAACTGGAAAAAGATCTTGAACATCTTAAAAACTTTTTAATTTCTGTAGAAAAAAAATTATCCAATGAACGCTTTGTTCAAAATGCAAAAGCAGAAGTGATAGAGCTTGAGCGCAAAAAGAAAGCAGATGCGGAAACCAAGATAAAGATCATCGAAGAGAGTTTATCAAGTATTTAACAGGCAAACGAATAACAACGTTGTAATTTTATTTCAATTAAAAAAATTATGAGCCCTGTAAGATCCTTTTGCCTATTGCTTGCATTTTCTTTTGCATTTAGTGTGTATGCACAAACCATAAAAAAACCTGTGAAGACCAACCCGGTCGTAGCTGTTACAAAATTTAAACCCCCGGTTGTAAAAACTTTTTTAGGCAGAAATGAAAAAGAAGCAACAGTTACAGTTGATGAAGCCAATCAACTTGTAACGCTTCCATTAAGAATAACCGATGATAAAAATAATGTTTACACCATCAGCTCTTATCAATTTATGTATAAGAAAAAAAGTGTGATAGAGAATGAAGAAACAGGAAAAAAAGAGATTGTGTTCGGCAACACCGCCGGTCTTTTTAAAAGCACGCCGCTGCCAAAAGTATGGCAGGACAACATAAGTGGCGGAATACAAAAAGGTGAAGAGCTTTTCTTTTTTGATATTGTTGTAAATGACAAACTCAACCGCAAATTTTTTGCGCCAAATATTAAGATCATCGTAAAATAAGGCCTCACCACCTAACCTCCTCTCCCATAGAGAGGATGCAGTACAACAGTTCATATCCAAACATTATCTCTACCAAATTTTTCTTTTGAATATAATTAGACCTTACTGAAGTTTGTTGAATATAGAACCAAAGATGATCTGGAAGAGATGAACTTTATTATTTGATGAAGCACCGTCCTTCTCCAAAAGGAGAAGGATAAGAGGATGAGGCTTTAATGCATCATCACCTCCAAATTTTTCTAAGAATACAATTAAGCATTCCGAAATTTGTTGAACATAGAATCTGAAATTGATGTGGAAGATATGAAGTTGATTAATTGATGAGGTACCGCTCCCTCTCTATCGGAGAGGGAGATGGAGGGTGAGGCCTCACTCCGCCGCAAACTCCATCTTAATCGTAATCGATCCCGTCTTATTCCTGCTGGAAGTATTAAAAGCGCCGCCATAACTATAATCTTCATTACTGTTCTTTCCGGTTATCTGAAAAACTCCCATGCTTGCTTTTCTTAATTTACCCAATGAGCTTCCTGAATTTTTTGCAATGGTTTCTGCTCTTTGTTTTGCATCAGCACT
>DATCOF010000060.1:0-8677 GCA_036564845.1 Chitinophagaceae bacterium
GAAACCGGTAGTAAAAGAAAAGCCTGCGAATGATATACCTGTAAAGCAAACGGGCACAATAAATTTTAATGGCGGAAAATTTAAAAGTTTATATAGTGAGCAGTCAAAAAACAGTACATCAACAAATGAATTTGGTGTTGCCGCAATATTTAAAACTACCAGCGGTTGGCAGGATGGAAAATATTATTGCTTTCATAATACTGCCGAGCCGGGCACTATCATAAAAGTTACCAATAATGCCAACGGCAAAACTATCTATGCAAAAGTACTGGATGCAATACCTGATATAAAACAAAACAGCGGCTTGTTATTGCGAATCAGTAATTCTGCTGCTGAAGAATTAGGTGTAACGGATACTAAATTTGATTGCTCTATTAGTTATGCGAAGTAAAAACAAAACCCTCTAAATCTCCCTAAAGGGAGACTTTGAAACATCATTAAAATTTATACCCTCTTAAAAAATCCTGAATACTCATTCTTTTTTTCCCTTCAAGCTGGATCTCTGTAACTAAGATGTAGCCATTGTTACAGGCGAATTTTAAAAAAGTTTTTTTATCAGTTTCAAACCTGCCCACCGGCAGGCAGGCTCCACCCGGCGCAATTGCAGGTTGTATAATTTCTTTTGTTGCTTTAAATATTTTTAATGTTTTACCATTTAAAAAAGTAAATGCAGAAGGATACGGCGATAGCCCACGAATGAGATCATACACTTCATCAACATTTTTATTCCAGTTAATTTGAAAAGTTTCTGTAGAAAGTTTTGGCGCATGCTTTAACATGGTCTGACCGTCCCGGTCTGACCATGATTGCGGAGATTCTTTTAAATTGTCTTTAGATAGCCCATCAATAGTTTTTACTAAAAGATCAGCGCCGATTTCTTTTATGCGATCGTGGAGTCCACCTGCAGTTTCATCTTCACCGATATTTATTTTTTGCTGCAATAAAATATCGCCTGTATCAATTTGATGTTGCAGTTTAAATGTTGTTGCACCCGTTTCTTTTTCGCCATTGATGATCGCCCAGTTAATGGGCGCTGCGCCACGGTATTGCGGCAACAATGATGCATGAAGATTTATTGTTCCCATTGGCGGCATGTTCCAAACAACTTCAGGTAACATTCTAAAGGCAACCACAATTTGCAGGTCAGCCTGTAGCTCTTTTAATTCTTTTAAAAAATCTTCGCTCTTTAATTTTTCAGGCTGTAGTATTTTCAATCCTTTCTCAACAGCGAATTTTTTTATTGCACTTTGTTGCAGGTTCATTCCACGTCCTGCAGGCTTATCAGGTGCAGTTATTACACCCACAATATTATACCCCGCCTGTAATAATTTATCGAGTGAAGGCACCGCAAATTCTGGTGTGCCCATAAAAACAATTCGCAGATCATTCATGCAGCAAATGTAAGAAACGCATCTCCGCTTTTGCTTACTGAGCAAAATCTTTATACATCAAATATTTTTTTCTTATCTCTTTGTAATTACTTAATGCGGGCTCCCAACTTTTTCTTATTTCGTCTTCTGTTTTTCCATCAATTATCTGTTGCATCAAAACATCGTTACCGGCAAGCCTGTTAAGCGATTTGCTGCTCAGGAAAAATTTAGTTTTGTCAGGAAATAATTTATATGCCTCAATTATCCATTTCAATTGTATCCTGTTATTTACCTGTTGCAAAACTTTTTCAGGCGTTCCTGATAAATTCCATCCATAACATAACTGGTCTTTAAGTTTTGGCTCTTTAGCGCCTTCCATACTATGTGGCGTAAAACTAAAAAGTGTTTTGGGCAAAGAAGGATGACCAAAATATTGAAACGGTTTTGGCGTTCCTCTCCCCTCACTTAAAACAGTTCCCTCAAAAAAACAGGTGGAAGGATACCAGTAAACACTTTGCATTTCCGGAAGATTTGGAGAAGGTTTTACTGGCAAAATATATTTGCTTGTATGATCATAATTTTTGCATTTGATAACTAAGAAATGAAAAGGAGTATCAACAGAATTTTCTACATGGGTATAATATTCCTGTTTTTTATTTGCTTTTTCTGTTAACCATTTTTCTCCCGAGATCATCATCGCATATTCGCCGATCGTTAGGCCATACACAATGGGCACGGGTTGCATACCAACAAAACTTTTAAACTTAGGATCGAGCACAGGGCCATCTACATAAAATCCATTTGGATTTGGCCTATCAAGTATCAGCAAGGGTTTGCTGTTCTCAAACGCAGCATCCATATATTCTTCCAGCGAAGAAATATAAGTGTAAAAACGAGTGCCCACATCCTGAATATCAAAGATCATTATATCCACATCTTTCAGATCATCATCAGATGGACGACGCTTGCTGCCAAACAGCGATATAACACGAATGCCTGTTTGCTCATCAGTATAATCTCCAACTTTTTCACCTGCATCTGCATTGCCTCTAAATCCATGCTCAGGACTGAATATTTTTACAACTTTAATTCCGCGTTTCACCAGCGTATCAACCAGGTGGGTATTTCCAACCATTGATGTTTGGTTGGCAAAAACTGCCACAGACTTGCCTTTCAATATCGGCAGGTACACATCCACTCTTTCGGCGCCCGGAATTATTTTAGGCTGACAAATTGCACTGACAAAAAATAAATTGAGGAGACAGAGAATCAAAAAATATTTTTTCATACCTGTTAGGTTTTATAATATTGCTGCAATTACGTGATTACTTTGCAATCTTATTAATAAAAGATGACTGATTTATTTAAATCTTTTGGAAAGTTTTAAAACTTTCCAAAAGATTTAAAACTTTCCAAAAGATTAATTGGTACAAATGTTGACAAACAAAAATTTAAAAAAAATATATGGAACAAGTAAAAGAAGGCGATGTAGTAAGAGTTCATTACACAGGTAAATTAACCAATGGTGAACAATTTGATTCAAGCAACGGAAGAGAACCGCTTGAGTTTACTGTAGGTGCTGGGCAAATGATAAAAGGATTTGATAATGCAATGCCCGGCATGAGTGTTGGCGAAAAGAAAACGATAAATATTTTACCGGCAGATGCATACGGACATAAAGATGAGCAGGCTATAATTGAATTTCCAAAAGCAAATATTCCTCCTGATATGAAGCTGGATGTGGGAATACAATTGCAATTAAGAAACGAAGCCGGGCAACCTTTTCCGGTAACAATTGCAGAAATAAAAGATGATGTTGTTGTGCTGGATGCCAACCATTCTCTTGCAGGCAAAGAACTTGTTTTTGATATAGAGCTTATGGAGATAGTGAAATAGTAAACAGTAACCAGTAATGAGTGATCAGTAATGAGTAATAAGTAATGAGTAACGGTAAATTATTAAGATTCCCCCCATCGCTTATCACTGATCACTCATCACTGGTCTCTGATAACTGATTACTAATAACTGATAGAAGTGAACAGTGAATTGCCTTACCTTTGCTCATGGCAACAATAAACAACTCCACTTCTTCCAATTCAAAAAAATTTTTCGGTGAAGGTTTAACATTCGATGATGTATTGCTGATGCCTGCATACAGCGAAGTACTTCCCCGTGATGTGAATATTAAAACACAGCTCACCAAAAACATTACGCTCAATATCCCGATGCTCTCTGCGGCAATGGATACAGTTACAGAAGCTTCTCTTGCGATTGCGCTGGCCCGTGAAGGCGGTCTTGGAATTTTACACAAGAACATGAGCATTGAGCAGCAAGCCGCACAGGTTCGCAAAGTAAAAAGAAGCGAAAGCGGTTTGATACTCGACCCTATCACATTGTTGGTAGATGCCACTATTGGCGATGCTTTGCGGCTGATGAAAGAAAATAAGATCGGCGGAATCCCCATCGTTGATGCGAATAAAAAACTGGTGGGCATTTTAACCAATCGTGATCTTCGTTTTGAAGAGAATTATAAACGCAAGGTGAGCGAAGTGATGACAACAGAAAATCTCATCACTGCTCCTGAAGGAACTGATCTAAAAAAAGCACAGGCCATTTTAAGAAAACATAAAATTGAAAAGCTTCCTGTTATAAGCAGGTCAGGAATGTTGAAGGGCTTAATTACTTACCGCGATATTTTGCAGGTACATAATCATCCTAACGCAACAAAAGATTCTTTCGGAAGACTGCTTGTTGGCGCAGGTGTGGGTATTACAAAAGACATTGATGAAAGAGTTGCTGCATTAAAAGAAGTTGGTGTTGATATTATTTGCTTAGACAGTGCGCATGGACATACAAAAGGTGTTATAAGCGCATTAAAAAAAATAAAAAATAATTTTAAAGACCTGCAGGTTATTGCAGGAAACATAGGCACAGCCGCAGGCGCAAAAGCTTTGGCAGACGCAGGCGCTGATGCCGTGAAAGTGGGTATAGGACCGGGTTCTATCTGTACAACACGAATTGTTGCAGGTGCAGGTGTACCACAAATAACTGCCTTGATGGAAGCAGCAGCAGCACTAAAAAATAAAAATATCGGCATTATTGCAGATGGAGGAATCCGTTACACTGGCGACATGGTAAAAGCATTAGCCGCCGGTGCAAGCTGTGTGATGATGGGAAATGTTTTTGCAGGCACAGAAGAAAGTCCTGGTGAAACAATTATTTATGAAGGAAGAAAATTTAAACAATACCGCGGCATGGGTTCGCTGGGTGCAATGGCGCAAGGCAGCAGCGACCGTTACTTCCAGGATGTGGAAGATGAGATACAAAAATTTGTTCCTGAAGGAATTGAAGGACGTGTTGCTTACAAAGGTTTTCTTAACGAAGTAGTGCATCAGTTCACAGGAGGATTGAGAGCAGGTATGGGCTATTGCGGAGCAAAAAATATTACTGCACTTCAACACTCAACATTTGTAAAAATTAGCAATGCAGGAATGAAAGAAAGCCATGCACATGATATTGAGATAACAAGAGAAGCGCCTAATTACAGCAGATGAAACCCTGTTGTCTGAACCACGATTTGGGGAGATTAATGGGATTAATGGGAAATAAACCTTTGCTAAATTAATACTATTTATTTATTTAGAACATGTAAGAAAATTTAGACTAAATCTATTTAATCATAAAATCTACCCAAATCGTGGTTCAGAAAATTTTTCTCATTTCTTATTTTTTATTTCTCATTTCTTATTCGGCTTTCTCTCAATCCGATTCCTGCCATCTCCGCATAAGCCTTTTAACATGTGGCCCTGGCGAAGAATTGTATTCAACATTTGGGCACAGCGCTGTTCGTGTAACGGATTCTATCAGCAATGAAGACATCGTTTATAATTATGGAACTTTCAATTTTGATGAGCCGGGGTTTTATACAAAGTTTGTCCGCGGTAAGCTGATGTATTATTTATCTACACAGGATTTTATTTCTTTTAAACAGGATTATGAGCAGGAAAAAAGAAGCATGGTTGAACAGGTGCTAAATCTTTCCTGCAGCGAAAAAAATAAGATGGCGAAGTTGCTTATGCAGAATTTGATGGGTACAAATAAATTTTATAAATACGATTTCTTTTTTGACAACTGTACTACACGTCTTCGCGATCTGTTAGAAAAATCGGCTGACTCTTCCGTTCGTTATGCTGCAATCCTAAACAGGCCAACAACTTTCCGCCAACATATTTTTGAGTACATGGATCTGAATAATTTTCAATGGACCAAACTCGGAATGGATCTTTTGTTAGGTGCTAAAACGGATGCGGTTATGAGTAACAGGGAAGCAATGTTTCTTCCTGATTATTTGCTAAAAGGCTTTGACAGCGCTGCTATTGGGGGCAGACCTGTGTTGAGATCAAAAAATATTTTAATTGATATTGCGGGTGTAAAAGAGCAAAGTAATTTCTTTGTAACTCCATTATTTATTTTCAGTTTACTGTTTATCGCGATCGTGTTACTTAGTATTTCTAAAAATAATTTTATCCAAAGATTATTGTATGGCTTTGATGGTTTCCTCTTTTTTATGGCGGGTTTTTGCGGAGTACTGATCCTTTTTATGTGGTTTGGCACTGATCATATTGTTTGCAGAAATAATTACAACCTGCTTTGGACATGGCCTACACATTTCGTTATGGCGTTCTTTATTCATAGCCGAAAAACCTGGCCTAAAATATATTTTACAATAACAGCGGTTGCGCAACTGATCGTATTAGTTGTATGGTTTTTTCTTCCACAGCAAATGAATCCCGCATTTATTCCAATAATTTTGTTACTCATTTTTCGCAGTATTGTTTATGCAAAACAGCCGGTTAATAACATATAAAAATAAAAGTATTCATTACAGTGTCTTTGGAAAAGGCAGTGCTGTTGTGCTTGTTCACGGTTTTGGTGAAGATGGAAATGTATGGAATGAACTCATTAAAGAGCTACAGAAAAATTTTCTTATCATCGTTCCCGATCTTCCCGGCAGCGGCAAGTCTGAAATGCTGGATAGAGATATTTCTATTGAAGATCATGCAGAAGTAATAAAAACAATTCTTGATAAAGAACTTTCGAAAGTCTCCCCCACCGGGAGAGATTTAGAGGGGGCTGTAATGATCGGCCACAGCATGGGCGGATACATAACACTTGCCTTTGCTGAAAAATATCCTGAATTATTAAAAGCCTTTGGATTATTTCATTCCTCTGCTTTTGCTGATGATGAAGAAAAAAAACAAACGCGGCGCAAAGCGATTGACTTTATAAAATCAAACGGCGCTTATGCATTTTTAAGAACTTCTATTCCCAACCTTTTTGCAGGTAAGCAGCATCTAAAAGAAATGGAAGATCTTATTGAAGAAGGGAAAAAATTTAGCCCGGAAGCCTTGATACAATATTACCATGCAATGATAAACAGGCCCGACAGAACTGAAATATTAAAGACATTTAAAAAGCCGGTTTTATTTATCATTGGAGAAAAAGATAATGCAGTTCCTCTGCAGGCATCTTTGCAGCAATGTCACTTTCCTTCTGTGGCTCATGTACATATTTTAGATACAGGCCACATGGGGATGATAGAAGAAAGCAGTAGATCGCTTTCGGCAATCGAATTTTTTTTACAAAACATTTGACTTTTAATTATCATTTCAAATGACCAACGGTTCTTGTTAAACAGCTATTTTGTGTAATTTGGAGTCTTATAATCTGTGCTACTATATAACATCGGATGAAGAAATTTTTATTTATTTTTTTGCTTTCGCTTTCGTGCCTTGCATCCTTTGCACACCATACGAAAGGCGGATGGATGCGATATGAATATTTAGGTCCGGGTATTAGTGATCCAACCAAATTACGATACAAGATTACTTTGAAAGTTTACATGATTTGTAATGCGACTAATTTACAAATAGATAATCCTATCAACTTTACTTTTTTTGACGGGAATAATCAGTTTATTGAAAATGTTTCTGTACCGATAGTTGACCAGGTGAATATTCAAAATTGTACTGCTCCGGAATGTAATCCATGCATTTCTCCAATTCCAGATATATGCTATAAAATTGTTACCTACGAAACAATTAAAGAATTATCTCCATCACTAAATGGGTATACAATTTCTTATCAAAGATGTTGCAGAATTGATATTTTATCTAATGTACAAAGTACAGGCGACAATGTAGGCGATACCTGGACAATTAGTATTCCCGGTACACAAAATTTACCTTCCGGCCCTCAGAACTCAAGTCCTGTTTTTCCAACAAATGACACAACAATTGTTTGTGCACATAATTTTTTTATTTTCAAATTCGAAGCAACAGATTCAGATGGTGATTCTTTGTCATATTCCTTTGCTCCTGCTTATGATGGAACGCCACCACCAAATCCTCCAAATCCATCAACTGCAACAAATCCTCCATACAATGTTGTACCTTATATAAGTCCATTTTCAGCATTACAACCTTTAGGTTCTGCAGTTACAATTAATCCTAGTGATGGTTTAATTAGTGGTATTGCCCCTGATATTGGTGAGTATGTTATTGCTGTTTTAGTTACAGAATATCGAAATGGCATTGCTTTCGCTTCTTCAAGAAAATCTTTACACATAAAAGTATCGTCTTGTAATCCTTTAATTGCAAATTTAAATCCTGTATATACATTTTGCGGATCATACAATGGATCATTTAGTAATAATGGTACAAACCCACCTGGTGCAACATATCATTGGGACTTTGGTGTACTTAATAAAACTAATGATACCTCCAATCTTGCTAATCCAACTTTTACTTATCCTGATACCGGATCATATAAACTTTCTCTTACAATTTCATTGAATGGCAAATGCTTCGATTCTACATCTTCTATTGTAAAAGTTTATCCCGGCTTTTTTCCGGCCTTTACTTTTACCGGTCAATGCATAAATTCTCCAATACAATTAACTGATAAAACATCAACAACTTATGGAGTTGTAAATTCCTGGTCGTGGAATTTTGGAGATGTTGCAACATCAGCAGACACTTCGCATTTAAAAAATCCGCAATATTCCTATCCTGTTGCGGGCAATTATACTGTGAATCTTTTGGTCACGAGTAATAAAGGATGCTCTGATACAGTGAGTGCAATTATACCCATAAAAGACAAGCCTGCACTGAGTGTTACCAATGATACATTGATATGTTCAATTGATACATTGCAGTTAAATGCAACGGGTGCAGGAACAGTTTTGTGGACACCGAATTATAACATCAACAATCAAACTAATGCATCACCATTGGTAAGCCCTGATG
>DATCOF010000061.1:0-2144 GCA_036564845.1 Chitinophagaceae bacterium
ATAATAACGGATACCATGGGGCTGATTATTTGTTTGTCTATTCATGCAGCCAATATACATGACAGCAAAGGTGCTAAAGAAGTATTTGAAAAGCTCTATGAAATAAGGCATGACCATGAGCTATTGCGGAAAATATTTGCTGACGGCGGCTATCAAGGGGAATTGGGAGATTGGTTGAAAAAGAAACTGAAACTGGATATGGAAATAGTAAAAAGAAATGAAAGTGATAAATGGGAGGTGCTGCCTAAGCGTTGGATTGTAGAAAGAACCTTTGCATGGCTTATGAATTTCAAAAGGCTCGTGATGGATTATGAACGAACAGTGGAATCTGTAGAAAGTCATATCTACATCGCCATGATGATACTAATGGGTAAAAAATTTAAATAACTCAAACAGCTTCTTAATAAGCGGGTACGTAACCATTAGTGACGCTTATGAAAAACAGTACGGTTATAAATTACACAATAATATGACAGCATTAAGCAATTGGATAGCACATATACATCCGCAGGATAAAGACTCGGTATATAAGGACTATTCCCATGCGCTTGAATCTAACGACAAAGAGTGGAAATGTAATTATCGTTTTTTAAAATCTGATGGTTCTGTAGAAAAGGTAGTAAGCAATGCGGTAATTATGAGAAATATAGAGGGAGTCGCAGTTCGTGTAATTGGTTATATGCAAAATCTTAATAAAGAAAGAGTGCTGGAAGAAAGACTGGAAAATGAAATTAAATTAAAAGAAAAACAGATTGAAGATGCCATAAAAGATGCGAAGGAGGCAGAAAGGTCAGACCTGGGAAAAGAACTGCATGATAATGTTAACCAATTGCTGGGAGCTTCTAAACTTTATTTGGAAATAGCAAAACGGGGAGGAAGTCGTAGTAAATTTTATTTAAATCGTTCTACTGAATACACAATGTCAGCCATTGAAGAAATCAGAAAATTAACTAAAGGTCTTACAACAGATTTGATTAAAAAATTGGGTCTTGCCGAAGCAATTGAAAATATCATCAGTGATACTATGGAAGTAAATCCTGTAAAAATATCTTATACATTGGATGGCACAATAGAAGAAAGCGTTAATGATAAATTTAAACTGAATGTTTTTAGAATAGTACAGGAGCAACTGAATAATATATTAAAACATGCTAAGGCAAATAAGGTTACCATTCGCTTGTCACAAAATATAAAATCAATTATTCTTTCCATTTCTGATAATGGTGTTGGCTTTAACGCAGATAAGCAATCAAACGGAATTGGGTTAGCCAATATAAAAAGCAGGGCAGCTTCTTATAAGGGTAATGCAGACTTTATTACGCAACCTGATAACGGCTGTGTTTTAATTGTAACATTTCCCCTAACAAATGCTATTTATAAAGTTAGGTCTCACGCCACTACATCCAACTCAAAATAAGTTACATTTTCTGCTAATAATAATATAGCCATCACACATATCTCTTCTGCAAGGCAATAAGGTCTCACTCCTTCAGTCGGCGATAAAAAAAGATGTGCCAAACCTTTATAGTAATAAGCATAAAAATTATTTTTAAAAAAGGTATGCTTATAACTACAAAGCCTTCCTGGTGCTACGCTTGCTTCGCAGTTTGTCATACTTGATTTACATACTTGTCTTAATTGCTGCGGCTCACTTCTTGCTCATTGGCATATTTTCTTATGCCTAACTAATCAAATGCTAACAGTCTGCTTGCATATTCCTTTTTTATTTCCTTCTAAAGCTATCAAGATAATTTTCTGTTGTCCGAATATTTGTGTGCCGCCAAAAGCGTCTTGTTTGAATTCAGTATGTTTAAGATTAAAAAACACTTAAGCTGAGTTAGGATTATAGACAGTTGAATAAGCAGTATGAATTTGAAATAATTAAATTCATACTTTTATAATTAAAGTTCATTTAATTACGGTGTAAGCTCCTTATTTTTAGGGCCATTTAAAAACAAAAAAATCATTGGACAAGAGTTTGTAATCGCCTCAGGTCTTCGATAAAAAAGTTCGAAATTGGTTCAATAGGGACTACCAGAATTGGAAAAAGTGAGACCTTAAAATGATACTTTGTAAATAATATTAAACCAATTTATATGGCACAAGACAACACCATAATACTCCATACATTTAATGATCTGCAA
>DATCOF010000062.1:0-5313 GCA_036564845.1 Chitinophagaceae bacterium
CGAAATTTTACAGATTTTAAGCATATCCATTTTTGAAAAAATGCCCATAAATCAACTGTTTCAGCAGACTCAATTACAATATTTCAAAGAGCAAAATTCTAATCAATTGAATTTGTTCGACTTATAATGCAACGCTAATGACTTGTTTTTAATATTCCTATCATAATATGAACCTTTGGATGACGCGTACTTAAAAGCTTTCCAAATACTAACGGGCACTCCACTATGAATATAGTGATACCCTTTATTTGTTGAATAAATAAAAAATCCTGTCGCTCCATCACAACTATAATATTTTGCTGATGTTATCCAGGAACTATTAGAAGTATTTGCAGTTTCATAAATATTAAAAGTACTCCTTTGCACAAGTGATAAAGCTTGTTCATAAGAAATAAATCTCTGTGGTAGTTTATTGCAGTTTTGCGAATGACAAGCATTTAATATTATTAATAATCCCAATGAAAAAAAATATATTTTCATCTATTTATTTATTAAAAAGCTCGCAAACTTTTTCAAAAACTTTTTCAAATATCGTTTCGGGAATAACATTTTTCCATTCTAAATCTTCTTCATCAGATTCTTTTATAACGTTTCCATTTGAATCATAATAAATAACAGAGGAAGTCTTTGTCATTCTTTGTATGCAGTCAAATTCGACAAGAAGTAAAGTTCTTCCATTAATATAATTTACAGATTTGCCATTTTTGTAAACAGACATGTTCTTTATTTCTGCCTTTACCCATGTTTTTATTATTGCCCCGTCTTTTGAAACGTATGTAGATTTCACATACCATTTATCTTTAGATGAGATAACGTCAATCCAAATCTTTTCCTTTAATTCTTGTTCAGCGAATGCTTTCTGCAACCCAGCCCATAAATTTTTAGGATTAATTTCTATAGCTTTAGTAAAGTCTTCTATTGCACCTGTGAGGTCTTTCATATTTTGTTTTAACTCACCTCTTTCGGTGTAGGCATTTGAATTATTCGGGTCAATTTCAATAGCTTTATCATAATCTATTCTTGCCCCTGCGAGATTCTTTATTTTATATTTTGACATACCTCTGATAGTATAAGCTTCTGCATTACGTGGGCTAATTGCAATTTCTTTATTACAGTCTCCTATTGCTCCAACAAAGTCTTCTAGCTTATATTTTACATCTGCTCTTTGTAAATACACTCCATCATAATGTGGGTCAATTTCTAAAACTTTATTATAATCCTCTATTGCTCCTTTATAAATTTTTATATTACTTCTTGAAAGTCCTCTATTGTAATAAGCATCGGCATCTTTTGAGTTAATTAATATAGCTTTATTATAATCTGCTATTGCTCCTGAATAGTCTTCTAATTGATATTTATTAGATGCCCGGTTAAAGTATCCTTCATAATTAGTTGGCTCATACTCTAATAATTTAGTGTAATCAGCTATTGCCCCTGAATAGTCCTGCATCCCACTTTTTGTTAAACCTCTATTGAAATAGGCATTGGCAAATTTTGGTTCAATCTGTATAGACTTATTGAAATCTGATATTGCATCTGTGTAATTTTTCAATTCTTTTTTTGCAACACCTCTTTGAAAATAATAATCAGCATTCTTAGAATTTATTTCTATTGCTTTTGCATAATCTATTACCGAACCTGCAAAATCCTCTAAATTAGATTTTGCAAGTCCTCTATTGTAATATGAGTCAGCATCATTACCATTTAGCCTTATTGCTTCATTATAATCTTCAATTGCTCCTGTAAAATCTTTTAATTCATTTTTTGCACTACCCCTATAGAAGTACGCAATGCTATCTTTTGGATTAATCTCAATTACCTTAGTAAAATCTAGGATTGCATCAGAATATTCTTTGATATCGTATTTTACAAGACCTCTAACATAATAACCCGAAGAATCGTTAGGATTTAATTTTAAAAATTTATCAAAATTTAAAATTGCGCCTTTGTAATCTTCCAACATGTATTTTGCCATTCCAATGTTGTAATATGCATCAGCATAGTTTGCGTCAATTTGTATTGCTTTATTATATTCTTCAATTGCCCCTTTATAATCTTTTAAATCTTTTTTTGCATTACCCCTTTTCTTATATTCTTCGGTTGTTTGGCTGTAGGTATTGATGCTTAAAATAAAAGCAAGGACAAGGTGTATTAAAACTTTCATGATTACTAAGTTTTGGCAAAATCCATAATGCAAAGCCTTGCGTTAATGTCTCAGGAGTTGGCTCTATTAAAGTAACTAAATATTTCTCAATGCAATATCTAATTCTTCATATTGTCTTCTAAAGAATGAAAAAGAATTATGAATATGGTATTTTGCTTCAAATATTTTTAAAATTATTAAAGTGCATGCAAATGATTTATAAGAAATTTTTGCATATCGGTTATATTCTTTAACTAAATAGGTGTTTATTTTTTCCATGTTAATGAAAGCCTCGTGGCATGGTATTGTTAACTCAAGTAATATAAGAGCATTTGTTGATTGATCAAATTCATGGATTAATTTTTCTGTTGGTTTAATAATTTTCGCCGATGTTTTCACCAACATCTTTCGCTTTTATAAAAGTTCATTAAAGGTATGCCGTACAAGTGAGTGACACAACGATGATGCTATGAAATACAAATGCCGGTAACCAAAAATTATTTCAACCTCTCCTCCAAATCCAAACCAAACTTTCTTGAAAAATCTTTTGCAACATCATAGCCGGCGTCAGCATGCCTTATAACACCAAGCCCGGGATCGTTACGCAACACACGGCTAAGCTTTGCCGCAGCTTCATCAGTACCATCGGCAACGATAACCATACCGGCATGTATGCTGTAACCCATGCCCACACCGCCGCCATGGTGCAGGCTAACCCAACTTGCGCCGCCTGCGGTATTCACCAGCGCATTTAATACAGGCCAGTCGGCAACAGCATCGGAGCCATCAAGCATAGCCTCTGTTTCCCGGTTAGGACTTGCCACAGAGCCGGTATCCAAATGATCGCGGCCAATAACAATGGGGGCTTTTACCTTTCCTGTTTTTACGAGATCATTAAATGCAAGGCCGGCCTTTTCCCTGTCGCCCTGCCCTATCCAGCAAATGCGTGCAGGCAATCCCTGGAAAGCAATTTTTTGCTGCGCCATTTTTATCCAGCGTATCATGCCTTCGTTGTGCGGAAATAATTTCATCATCACTTCGTCGGTTACGGCAATGTCGTTAGGGTCGCCGCTAAGCGCTGCCCAACGGAAGGGGCCTTTGCCTTCGCAAAAGAGTGGACGAATATATTCCGGTACAAATCCTTTAAAGCTGAAGCAACGACCCCCTCCGCCCACTAAAGGGGGGACTTGGAAACTCTCTAAACTTTGTGAGTTATTTCTTAATTTTTCATTTTGCATTTTTAATTCGTGTTCTTGTGCTCTTGCACGGATGTTGTTTCCGTAATCGAAAGTGATGGCGCCTTTGTCCATCAGTTGCAGCATGAGTTGTACATGCAGGTACATGCTTTCATAAGCAAGGTCAATGTATTCTTCAGGATTTTTTTCTCTTAAAACATTTGCCTGCTCAACAGTGAGTGTATGCGGAACATAACCCACCAGCGGATCGTGTGCCGATGTTTGATCTGTGAGGGTATCAATTTTTATATTTCTTTCCAACAGCCTTTGCAGTAAATGAACGGCGTTACAATGCACACCGATGCTGATTGGGATGCCCTGTTTTTGTGCATGCTGTGCTTTATCAATGGCTTCGTCAATATCTTCAACCAACAGATCTAAGTATTTTGTTTCCAGTCTTTTTTCTATTCTCCATTTTTCTACTTCTGCAATTAAGGCAACGCCTTCGTTCATGGTTATTGCCAAAGGTTGAGCGCCTCCCATTCCGCCGAGACCTGCGGAGACATTGAGTGTTCCTCTAAGAGAAGTTGTCAGTTGACCGTTGTCAGTTGACAGTTTAGCGAAATGTTTATTTGCGACGGCTGCATACGTTTCGTAAGTGCCTTGTACAATTCCTTGCGAGCCGATGTATATCCATGAGCCGGCGGTCATTTGTCCGTACATCATCAATCCTTTTTTTTCAAGCTCATCAAAGTGTTCCCATGTTGCCCATTTGGGTACGAGTTGTGAATTACTTATTAAAACTCTTGGTGCGTTGGTATGTGTTTGTAAAATGCCAACGGGCTTGCCGCTTTGTATTAAAAGTGTTTCATCATTTTCTAAATCTTTTAATGCTTTTATAATGAGATCGAGGCTCTCGAAATTTCTTGCGGCTTTGCCACGTCCGCCATAGACGATGAGTTCATCGGGTTTTTCTGCAACTTCGGGATCGAGGTTGTTTAATAACATTCGCAATGCGGCTTCCTGTATCCAGCCTTTGCAGGAGAGAGTTGTGCCGGTTGGGGTTTTGTATTTGATGGGGTTGTATTTTGATTGTGTTGTTTGCATTAAACAAAATTATGAGTTTGTTTGCAGCAAAAAAGGCCTCATCCTCTTTCCTTCTCCTTTTGGAGAAGAACGGTGCTTTGGTAGAAATCCAAACAATGGTTCTTCCACATCTGCTAATAAATTCCTTTCAACAATTATTTTGTTTGTTGAATAGATTACTATAGATAAAGTGGAAGATATGATGCTGGGATAAATTTTGAAGTACTGCCTCCTCTCCATGTGGAGAGGAGGTTAGGTGGTGAGGCCTAAAATAAATATCTTCATCAAAAGAAACAAAGAATGAGTGTACACATAAGCGCTAAGAATGGAGAAATCGCGAAGATCGTTTTAATTGCCGGTGACCCTTTACGGGCAAAACATATTGCAGAAGATTTTTTAAAAGACAGCAAACTTGTAAACAGTACCCGCAATGCTTTTTATTATACCGGAACTTATAAAGGAACGCCTGTAACCATTGGCGCCAGCGGGATGGGATGCCCTTCGATAGGAATTTATTCTTACGAATTGTATAATGAATATGATGTTGAATGTATCATCCGCATTGGAACTGCTGGGGCTTACACTACAGGTTTAAAAGTGTATGATGTAATAAATGTTGATAAGGCTTACAGTGAATCAACCTATGCAAAATGCGCTTTTGATTATGACAGCGACAATATTGAACACCAGGGAAAAGCGTTTGACATCATTAAAAAAACAGCAACAGAATTAAGCCTTACGGTTCTTTCACAGAACATACATTCCAGTGATGTATTTTATAGAAAAGATCCGGCGGTTCCAAAGATAGCTGCAGAGAATAATTGTATTGCTGTTGAAATGGAAGCCTTCTCTTTATTTGCCAATGCAAAATATTTGAATAAGATGGCGGCAACCATTGTAACTATTTCT
>DATCOF010000063.1:0-6770 GCA_036564845.1 Chitinophagaceae bacterium
GATTCTTGTCGTAACCGATTACTTTAAAACCGTGGTCTGCCATGTTAAGTAAAAGATTACTTCCCATAACACCAAGCCCTATCATCCCGAAATCGTATCCTGTTTCCATTTTATAAAAATTATGAGATCAAATTTAGACTAGATTAGTCCTAAGCTTTATTACAATACTTACACCAAAGATTTAATTTTGGCAGATTAAAAAAAAATTATGCGTTTTAATATCCGGCTTCTTTATTTAATTTTTTTCATAACTGCATCATCTTGTTCAACAACAAGAATTGCCAAAAGAGATGATGGAAAAATTGATGTTGTTTTTGTACAGGTAAATGATGTGTATGAAATTGCGCCGGTGGCCGGTGGCAAAGAAGGTGGGATGGCGAGAGTAGCGACATTAAAAAAAGAATACCTCAAAAAAAATCCGAATACTTTTTTAGTGATGGCGGGAGATTTTGTAAGTCCTTCAGTGTATAACAGTCTTCAATTTATGGGACAGCGGATAAGAGGAAAACAAATGGTAGAAGTGATGACGGTTGCGGGAACTAATCTTGCTGTATTTGGCAACCATGAATTTGACATTACGGAAAATGAATTGCAGGACAGAATAAATGAATCGCAATTTGATTGGGTTTCATCAAACACATTTCATAAAAAAAATGCGAAAATAATTCCTT
Organism: Chitinophagaceae bacterium; assembly: GCA_036564845.1. Lineage (GTDB taxonomy): Bacteria > Bacteroidota > Bacteroidia > Chitinophagales > Chitinophagaceae > Ginsengibacter. Next base: position 672 of record DATCOF010000063.1, read on the forward strand.
TTGAAAAACACCAGGGCACAGAGGTTATCCCCTTTCCGGATAAATATATTTTGCGGCTGAAAGATGCCGATGGCACAACTGTAAAGATTGGTATTATAGGCCTTACGCTTCCTTTTAATAAAGCAGAGTATGTTAGCTATACTGATCCTTTGCAAACGGCTAAAACAATGTATGCTCAACTAAAAGATTCGTGCGATGCAGTGATAGCAATAACACACCAGCTAATGGAAGATGATATAAAACTTGCGCAGGAAATTCCCGGACTGGCTGCCATTCTTGGCGGGCATGAGCATGATATGCGTTATCAAAAAGTAGGAAATATTTTTATTACCAAAGCCCATGCAAATGCAAGGTCAGCATATGTTGTGCAACTGCACATCAATAAAAAAAAGAAACAAACAAATGTGAGTACCACTTTGAAATATCTTAATGAAACAGTGCCATTGGATAGTGTTACCAATGAATATGTTGGCAAATGGACAAAGATCGCCAACGACAATTATGCGTCTCTTGGATTTGATGCTAAAAAGGTTGTTATAGCTACAGGCGAAACATTGGATGGCCGTGAAAGCCAGGTGAGGACTAAGTTCACCAATCTTTCAAAATTAATTGTTGAAGCAATTGCAGATGCATGCCCGCAGGCAGATGTGGCATTGATGAATTCGGGATCTATAAGGGTTGATGATCTTTTAACGCCGCCAATTACTGAGTATGATATTATAAGAAGCCTGCCTTTCGGTGGCGGCATTCAGGAAGCAGAAATGAAAGGAAGATTACTTATAGAAACTTTAAACGTCGGCAGAAAAAATATAGGCATCGGTGGCTTTTTAATTTATCACCCGGTTCAATATGATGCAACAAAAAATGTTTGGATGTTAAACGGAAAAGCAATTGAGCCAAACAAAACATACCGTGTTGCTATGACTGATTTTTTATTTTCCGGCAAAGAAGCAAATCTTGATTTTCTAACTAAAAATAATCCCGACATTGTAAAAAATTACGATACGGAAACATCACCCAAAAGTTCAAAGTCTGACATAAGGCTTGCCATCATCAGGTATTTGGAGAAAAAGAAATGATTCTACATTAATTAAATAATTTTTTCAATTTATTTTTATGAGCACACAGGTAAAAGAATTCAATGACTACCGCGAAAAAATGAACGAAGTTATCTTAAGCAAGAATAATCTTGTTATGAAACGTTTATGGAACCTTGATACCAATACGTATGAAGATGGCGCTGTTGATAAAAAAACAAAAGAGATGCTGGGACTTGTTGCCAGCATGGTTTTGCGCTGCGATGATTGCATAAAATACCATTTAGGAAAATCATTTGAACTTGGTGTAACAACAGAACAGATGTATGAAATTTTTGCTGTAGCAAATATTGTTGGCGGCACAATTGTAATTCCGCATACAAGAAGGGCTGCTGAATATTGGGAAGAATTAATTGCCGGATAACCTCTAAAACTTTAGAATGAAAAAACTTTATCTTATTACATTTTCTTTTTTATCGCTTTCATCCTTCGCACAAAATACACAGTCATTTTTCTTTGGCCGCACAACCGGTGCTCTGCCTTTTCTTGAATATGGCATTGGCGAAGACAGGCTTGGCGGCGCTAAGATGACATTTCTTGACAGCAATATTTTGCTGAAAGTTGTTGATAGTTTTAAAACCAAATACAAAGTTCAGCTATCAAAATATCGTGCTGCTTACATTGATAAAAAAAATATTGTAAGCCCCGTAACAGGTACGATAAATCATCTAACAGGCAGCTGGAAGGTTTATGGAGACAGCGTTTACGACTATGTATCAATTTCTCTAAATGAAAAATTACCTTATTCAAGTATCCAGGAAATTGATCCTTCAAGATTAGTGGTTGAAGTTTTTGGCGCTGAAAGTAATACCAATTGGATAACACAACTTAACACAACAAAAGAAATAAAGAATGCTTATTATGAGCAACCCGAAGAAGATGTGATGAGAATTATTATTGATCTGAAACATAAACAGCATTGGGGCCATAGGATATATTATGAAGGAAACAGGTTGGTGATAAGAATTAAGAGACAGCCTGAAAAACCGGAACTTAAATATTTAACTATTGCAGTTGATGCCGGGCATGGTGGCGACAATCATGGTGCAGATGGCGTAACCAGCAAGGTTCTTGAAAAAGATTATACACTTTTAATAGCAAAAGAATTACGGACTGCGCTTGTAAAAAAGAAAGCGAATGTTATCATGACCAGAGAGAAGGATACAACGCTGAGTATGCCTGAGCGGATCGAATTTTTAAAACAGGCATGCCCTGATATGTTGATCAGCATTCATCTTAATTCATCTGATGTAGATTCAATACAAGGTGTAAGTACTTATTATCGTTATATTGGTTTTCGTCCTTTGAGTGTATCAATATTGCATCACATGCTTGAGCTTAATTTAAAAGAATATGGAAACGTAGGTTCATTTAATTTTTCGTTAAGCGGACCGACAGATTATCCCAACTGCCTGGTAGAAGTAGCTTTCTTAAGCAATAAGGGAGATGAGAAAAGAATTCTTGATCCTGCATTTCACAAAGCGGTGGCGAAAAAGATCGTGGAAGGCATTGAAGAATTTCTAAAAAATTTATAAGTAGTACTTTTGCTTTCTAAAATAGAAAGTTATCAATATACAATCCTCAATAAAAAAGGCCTTCGGAAGGTTAAGCCATCTTGCTGAAACATTGATAGGCTCAGAGATCGTTCGTTTGGGCGCAGACATTAAAAAGAAAATAAAAAAGGGAGAAAAAATTTACAACTTCACCATCGGTGATTTTGATTCTTCTATTTTTCCGATACCAAAAAAGTTCGAGGATGAAATAATTGAAGCTTACAAAGATCATTTCACAACATATCCCCCGGCTGAAGGTATTCTTGCGTTAAGAGAATCGGTTTCAAAATTTATTAGTGAAAGAGAAGGATTGGATTATGATGCAAACGAAATATTGATCGCTGCAGGCGGCCGGCCGCTTATCTATGCCTTATACAGGGCACTTGTTGATAAAAGCGATAAAGTGATCTACTCTGTTCCCAGCTGGAACAATAATCATTATGTACATTTTGTAGAAGGTGAACATGTAGTGATAGAAGCCGTTGCAAAAAATAATTTTATGCCTTTGGCTGAAGACATCAAGCCACATTTAAAAGGTGCTGCATTAATTGCATTGTGCTCTCCGCTAAATCCCACCGGTACTATATTTAAGAAGAAAGAACTGGAAGATATTTGCGACATGGTTCTTGAGGAAAATTTACAAAGAGGCAAAGATGAAAAAAAATTATTCGTGATGTATGATCAGATGTACTGGACATTAACCTTCGGAGATTCTCATCATTATAATCCGGTTTCATTGCGTCCTGCAATGAAGGATTACACCATTTTTATTGATGGCATAAGTAAATCATTTGCTGCTACAGGAGTTAGAGTGGGATGGGCGCTTGGACCTCACCATGTCTTGAATAAAATGAAAGCTATTAATAGCCACGTTGGTGCCTGGAGCCCAATGGCCGAGCAACATGCAACTGCAAAATATCTTCTTCAGACAGAAGCGATAGACAAATATTTTGAGCATTACAAAAAAGAATTGGAAGACAGGCTGCGCTTTATCCATGAGGGGTTTCAAAAATTAAAGAAGGAAGGATTCAATGTAGATTCAATAGCTCCGCAGGCGGCAATTTATTTAACTATTCAAATTGATCTTGTTGGTAAGAAAACAAATAATGAAAAAATATTGGCGGAGCAAAAAGATGTTACGGAATATATTTTAAATGAAGCAAAGCTTGCTGTTGTTCCGTTCTATGCATTTGGAGCTCCTAAAAATTCTAATTGGTACAGGTTGAGTGTTGGTACTTGTAAAAAAGAAGAGATAGGTGAGATGCTTGCGAATTTAAAACAGGCTTTGGCCGAACTGGATAATTAATTCTTATTATTTAAAAAGATAAACGGCCTTAATTCTTTCCTGCGGATTGTATTGCGAATAATATTGTATTGACTTTGTATTTTATAACTGTTAAGGTTTATCACTTCATAGGCAGTAACAAGATTTTCAATTTGCTCAACAGCATACAAAAGCTCGTGAAGCATTTCTACTTCATGTTCTATAGCCTGCGGGTTCATTAATTTTTCTTTGAACAACACCAGTAAATCCCGGTTAGATTTGTTCATTTTTATTTTTAGTTTTTAATAGCCAACCAATCCTTTTTTACTGGGACAGCCGCAGCCGCTTTTTTTGGAAGAACTGCACCCTGTTGCCAATAATGTTACGCCAAATAAAAAGATCAATATAATGTTACGTGTTTTCTTCATAAAATCAGATACCAAATTAAACTATTTTCACAATTATTTATTGCAATGTTTTGAAGAACGGTAAAAAATTTAACAATCTATCCAAAAGGCATAGAATCTTAATTGCTCCTTTAGAGTGGGGGCTTGGGCATGCAACAAGATGTATCCCAATAATGAAGGAATTACTAAACCAGGATTGCGAAGTATTAATTGCCGCCGAAGGAGCAACTCTTTATTTATTGAAACAGGAATTTCCGGCGCTGACCTTTTTGCCTCTAAAGGGATACAGAATGAAGTACAGCAGGAAAAAATATTTTTTGTCCTGGAAGATATTAGTCCAATTCCCAAAAATTCTTTTCACTATTTACAACGAACATAAATGGTTGAAGAAAATAGTAAAAGAAAATAAAATTGATGCCGTTATCTCTGACAACAGGTTTGGAATGTATCATGCTGCAATTCCTTCGGTTTATATCACTCATCAATTATTAATTAAAACAGGGAACACAATTACAGAAAGAATTGCACAACGGATCCATTATTATTTTATTAAAAAATATAATGAATGCTGGGTACCTGATTTTGAAGTAAATGGTTTAGCAGGCGAGCTATCTCATCCAAAAAAACTACCACAAAAAATAAAATACATTGGAGCACTTTCAAGATTTGAATTAAATGACGTCAAAAAAAAATATGATGTGCTGATAAGTATTTCAGGACCGGAACCACAGAGAACAATTTTTGAAGATCAAATTTTAAATGAGATGAGGCCTTACACCGGAAAAGTTTTATTTATCCGTGGATTGCCTGAAAATGATAAGGAGATAAAAAATGAAAATCACCTGGTAGAAATTAAAAATCATCTTTCTGCCAAACAATTAAATGAAGCCATTCTGCAATCTGGTATAATCATTAGCAGGTGCGGTTATACAAGCATTATGGATCTGATCAAGCTGCAAAAAAAAGCCATACTCGTACCAACACCCGGACAAACTGAACAGGAATATTTAGCTAAGCATTTAATGGAAACCAAAATGTTCTATACCATAAGTCAAAAAGATTTTGTTTTACAAAATGCGCTTCAGCAAGCCCATTCATTTTCGTTTTGTCTCCCAGAATATAATATGGAGCAATACAAAAATGTGATCGATGAGTTTGTTCAGTCATTGTAAACTCCGCAACTTTACACCTTAATTAAATAATTTGAACACACAGATCAAAGCTCACACAGGCCTCTTACTAACCAATCTTTTCTTTGCACTAAATATAAGCGCTATAAAATATTTTGCTGTACAGAGTCTTGCGGGGCCTTACGGTCTTAATGTAGTTCGCAGTGGTGTTTGTGTATTACTATTCTGGTTACTATTTTTTATAAGCGATGAAAAGAAAAAAATTGAGTGCATCAACTGCGGGAACATACATTTATTCTCAACCCGTTTTTGCTGTTCTGATCTCAACAATATTTTTAAAAGAAAATTTAGAACTCTATAAAATCACCGCAGGCATAGTCATCTTCAGTGGTGCTTATCTTGCCAACAAAACTCCTTCTAAATCCCGATAGCTATCGGGATCCTGAAAGGAGGGCTTTGAGAAAAAATTGTATCAATAATAAATCCGGCACAAAGGAATGTAACCGATAAATATACCGGTGGAATTTGTATGAACTTCTTCCATTAGTTCAATCCATTTAATAACAGACTGGAATTTGCCGGTGGAAACATCAAAGTACCAATCCTGGTAAATTCTTATCAGGGGAATATCATCCGAACTGCGTTGCC
>DATCOF010000064.1:0-9046 GCA_036564845.1 Chitinophagaceae bacterium
CAATAACAAATGTTTTTGGAAATAATCCAATAGCCATTATCAGAACAAATACCGCATACATAGGAATTAATTTTCCAAACGCTGCCTCTGCAGGTGTATGCTGTAAATTGTGACGGGCTGTTCCTGTAAAAACGGTACCAAACGCTTTTGTAAAGCATAACATAGCAAGGCCCCCAATAAGTGCTAATCCAAAAATGGAAATAACTATTGACGAAAGTAAAGCCTTATCCATACCATGTAAACCTGTAAACATTCCATTATAAATAAGGAACTCTGAAACAAAGCCATTGAAAGGCGGCAAGCCACAAATAGCCAGCGCAGCAATAAGAAACAGAAATGCAGTATGTGGCATTCGTTTTACCAGGCCACCTAATTTTTCTATATCCATTGTGTGAGTTGCCTGGTAAACGTTACCTGCTCCATAAAATAAAAGTGATTTAAAAAGAGAATGATTCAATGTATGCAGCAAAGCGCCGGCAAATCCCAATATGGTTAAAAGATTATTTCCTTTCCCAATGCCAATACATCCAATTCCAATTCCAATGCCAATGATGCCGATGTTTTCAATACTGTGATAGGCCAGTAATCTTTTCAGGTTGTGCTGTATAATGGCAAGCATCACTCCATAAATTCCGGAAATAATTGAAAAAAATAAAATGATATAACCTATTACGAGGTAATCACTTTTAATAACTAACAGCATCCGCATAATACCATAAATTCCAATTTTGATAATAACTCCGGACATTACACCTGATACATGCGATGGCGCTGCCGGATGTGCATAAGGCAACCAGGTATGAAAAGGAACGAACCCGGCTTTTATGGCAAAGCCAAAAAAGAAACATAGAAATAAAGCAACACCGGAGACCAAAGAATTAGAAGTGGAGAAAAGTGTGATGGCTTTAAAATCATAGGAGTTCGTGCGCATAGCCACCCAGATAAAACCAAGCGTTAAAAACATGATGCAGATATGCGACTGGATTAAAAAATTAATGCCGGCATTTAAGGTCGCTCTTTTATAATGTTCAAAAATAATTAGTATGAAAGAGGATAACGCCATTATTTCCCAGGCAACTAAAAAGGCTATGGTGTTTTGTAAAGAGCAGATGGCTATTAAGCTTGCCTGCACCAATATATAACTGATACAGTGGAGAGACAGATTGGATTTTTGAGAGCGGTATGCTTTCATATATTCTAAACCGTAAAAACCCCCTGTAATAATAGTGAAATTGATAATTAAAATAAACCAGCCCGATAATGCATCTATCCGAACAGGAATTGTTCCGGTAATGAATGAACCCTGAAATAAATATTCAAAACTTTCACCGGCTAATGCATGGAAGGATATGATGCTGCTGAGAATAGCAATTGCAATAACGGCAGCCACAGTAATTATTCCTTTCCATTGTACCGGTACAAATGGAATCAGTGCAATCGCTGAAAGAATAATTAATATAAACGCTGCAATAATTGTCATCAGATAAACTTAAAAATTGTACCCAAAAACACCACGACAATAAAAAAAATTCCATACAAAATATACATCTGGATTTTGCCATTTTGAATAAACTGAAAATAATTCATGGAATAAAGAAGCCTGTCAACAATGCCATTAAAAATCTTTGTTACAAAAAAGTCATTGTAATGAGATGAATGTTTTCTTTCTGCAGGGAATATTTCACCGGCTGAAATCTCTTTATATTTTTTCTTCTCCAGGATTATAAAATTCAACAACTTACCGATTGACTTTGAAAATGATTTTCCTGTGTATTGCATCCTTACAGTTGGGGCAGCATATCCGCAGCCCCATGTTAAACCCTTTGCTACCGGTCGTTTGAGTGAAAAACTTTTTCTTACTACATAAATTAAAATGAGAAGCAGAATAAAAAGCATTGAAAATTTTCCTATGGATGATATGCTGCTAATTAAAGAAGAAGGTATCAGATTACCTGCAGAAGATGCAGCAGGAATAAATCTTAAAACAATTTCATTTACTACCGAAAAATAAAATTGTGGAAACATGCCAATAGAAAGCATAATGATTAAAATGAAATATTGTGGCAGCCGCATACCCAATGAAACTTCAACGGGTTGCTGGTGTAAATGAGTTCGTGGATTACCGAGAAACATTGTTCCAAAACTTTTTGTAAAAGTAAGCATCGAAATCCCGCCGGTCAATGCAAGCCCGGCCAGTGTAAATATCATCAGGGTAATGTAAGCAATGCCGATAGATTTGATGCCAAGCAGGATGCCGGAGTAAATCATAAACTCTGAAACAAATCCATTAAACGGAGGTAATCCTCCAATTGCCATTCCACCAACCAGGAAAAGCATTGCCGTTTGCGGCATGCGATGTATCAACCCGCCGAGTTTTTCCATATCCCTTGTATGCGTTTGCTGATACACAGAGCCGGCAGTAAAAAAAAGAAGTGATTTAAAAAGCGAATGATTTAAAGTATGCAGCAAGGCACCTCCAAACCCCAGAATAATCATGACAGTATTCCCACTCCCGATTCCCATTAAACCAAGCCCGATACCTATTCCAATAATTCCGATATTTTCAATAGTACAGTAGGCGAGCATTTTTTTAAAATCGCGGTGAACGGCTGCATTTAGAATGCCATACAGGCCGGTAATTACAGAAAGGATTATAATAATTTCACCAATGAGTGTGTAATCTTTTTTTAGTAAAAAAATAATCCGGAATATTCCATAGATACCCAGCTTAACAATTACGCCGGACATAACTCCGGAAATATGTGAAGGTGCAGCAGGGTGTGCCTGTGGCAGCCATGAATGTAAAGGAATAAAGCCCGCCTTAATACCAAACCCAATAAAAAATAAAAGAAATAACCAAAGGTTTTGATTGGAAGAAAAGAATTTTTCAATTGCAGAAAATTCAAATGAACCTTCAGCATAATAAACCCATATAAATGCTGCAGTAAGAAACAGGATTCCGATATGCATCTGCACGAGATAATTTATACCAGCCTTTAATGTTGCTTTTTTCTGATGCTCAAAGATGACCAGAAGAAATGATGAAATGGACATCAACTCCCACACAATCAGAAAAGCTAAACCATTTTGTACCATACAAACCCAAAGCATGGATGATTGAAAAAGTAAAAACAATATCCAGTGCAAAGAAAGATTAGCCCTTTGCTCATCATATTTTTTCATATAGCCTATACCATAAAAAGCCCCGTTGATGCAGGTTAAATTGATGATGAGAATAAACCATGCTGAAAGGCTGTCAATATGAAGTGAAATATTTCCAAAAACAATAGTGTTGGTAATAAAAATATCAACAGAATTTCCTGTTAAGGCCTTCACAGCAGGGATGGATGTAACAACAGCTATTACCAGTACAAAAATAAAATTAGTTGTAGCTCTTAATGAATGAGGCAGAAATGTAATAGAAATGATACCAGCTATTGGTAATAATAAAGCCAAAGAAACAAACAAAAAGTTAGGCATAAATATTTAGTATTGTTGTTATTTTTTAGCAGATGGTAATAAAATTTTCATTACTCCTAAAGTTATTTATATCTTTCAATTCCACTTTCAATACTAATTATTCTACTTTCCCACAATTATCATTCATTTTTTCAAATAGTCCAAAGCACGCATGATGTTATCCCTTTAGTGGAATCAACATGTTGCTAAGAAAGTTTTTCTAACCTATTTTGTAATATGTGCTGGTAAATAATAATCACGAACTTGTACAAAATCCTCTGGAAATTGTTAAATGGAATTGTTGATGATCTGTTCGACTTCAACACAATCACCTGCTTTTTCCAATTCATGAAGGATCTTCCATTTGTATTCTTCAATCATAATAAGCTTCCATTTTAATTCACATATCAATAGCCTTTATCCAGCTTATCCAATATGGCATTTGTAAAAGAGTATCCATAAAAGTAGCCGAATACCTGAAGTTAGAGCAATCTGCATTCCCCTGTTTGACCTTTATTTTTTTATAAAACCAGGCACATAGTTTTTTCATGTACACAATAATTTTTTCATCATCATAGCTGTTGTCAAGTTGCTTTTTAATATTGTGTATTATTATTTTTTCACACTCTAAATACCCTTCAGCCTGCATTATCTCGTATGTGACTTCAATTATTTCAAAATCAAAGTCAATTGCTATAGTATCTGAAAAATTGTTATTATTTCTATGGGTAAGTTTTAACATAAACAACTTTTTACCAGTTATTCATTTGTTCTTTTACAATCCTTTCATATTGATTAACTTCTTTCTGTTTCCAGTCAGCATCATATTTTACAAACCAGCTAAGCCACAACGTACGTGAGAAGCGCATCAGCAGCGGTTGTAATAAAATAACTACTACAGTGTTGATGCCGAGCCAGTAAAATATCCTGTTATCATCCACTGAAATGCCAATGAAGATCCACCATGCAATAAAAGTTAAACCGCTTAATGCAACAGTAACCAAATAGCTTACATAGCTTGTTCCATAATAAAAGCCGATTTCAATTTCTGTTGGTTGTTTACATACCGGGCAGTTCTCATGCATTTTTAAATTGTTCTTTAAAATGTATGCATTGTCTCTTACGAATAATTTTCCTTCACGGCAATGTGGACAACGATTATTAAAAACCGTCCAAATAAGTGAACGCTTTTTTTCTTTGTGATGTATTGTTTCATTTACTAAAAGTGGCAACGGTATATTATTCATTTCAATTTTTATTTTGCTGAGACATTTAATTAACCGGTAAAAAAGAACCTTTGATCCGGTTAAAAACAATTTTACTCATGTGGATATTTGCCCATTGATTAGAACTGCAATCAAACACATTAAAATCTTCCAGGCTGCTAATGGTCTTTTCAAGGAACCTGTTAATAATATGATCATGCACTTTATGTTCTTTTAATCCTTTTAAGGCTGCATCAATAAATTTTTGCACCTCATCCTGTGAATCGGCAAAAAGAATTTTGTTTATCAACTTACAACGGTAACCATCAATAGTTGCTGGCATATAATTTTTTAAAAATAAATTTTTGTTCTTATGCTTTTATCCAAAATTTCAACATCTTTTCAAATTCCGTTTTTACAACATAATATCCGGGAGGCATTTGGTTTTCCCATGTATGATAAGTTGCCACTCTTGTACCATCAGGCATTTTTTCCAGTTGTCTAAAGAGATAGGAATTGTAATAATTATACAGGGATAATGAGTATTGAATTTTATGATCAATTTTTACAGTGCCTTCAATGTTCTCATAAAAAGAGTTATAAAAATAAAAGTTGTTGAATTGTGTAAAATCAATTTGTGTAAAATTGCCATGAATGAAAGAGAGATTATCAAGATCAAGTTTGTATTCTGCTTCTACTGCATAATCAATCAGATCTTTTCTCTGTTCGATGCCATAGAACAAACCCTTCGGTTGATAATGAGAGGCGGCTAAACAAAACTTTCCTGCACCACTTCCTATATCCAAAACTTTTGCACCCTTTTCCGGAACAAGAAATTCAGCAGCATGTTTTGCAACCAGTAAAGGCGTAAAATGTTTGTCGGCTAATTTTTGAATATGAGGTGGGTACAGTTGATGAAATTTTTCATCATTGGCGAACCATTTATCTATGTAATAATTTTTTTGAGCAACTTCGGCCATAGGATTATTTAATTTTTTTTTACAAGCATCCGATCTTCCCGTAGATCACATTGCAAAATTACCGATATGCAAACGAAATAAACGTAATCCTTATCAGTTTGAAAGGTAGCTTTTGTTACTTTTTAAAAAAGTAATTTTGTAATAATGAGTTTAAAAGGAATTTTTCCGATAGATAAATGGGATTTTAAAAGTAATTCGGTGTTAACTAATCTTCCACCTGATGAATTAGCTAAACTTACCGCTAACATGACCACGCAGGTTTATAATAAAGGACAAATTGTTTTTCGCGAAGGAGCCTTTGCAACCGGTATCTTTTTTATTAAAGATGGCAAAGCAAAAAAATACAAAGTAGATAAAGAAGGAAAAGAACAAATTATTTATGTTGCCAATACCGGCGAGATAATGGGCTATCATGCCTTGCTTGCGGAGGAACGTTATCCTGATTCGGCAGCCGTTTTAGAGGACAGCGAAATTGCTTTTATTCCTAAAGAAGATTTTTTTGAAGTGTTGCAAAAATCAAAAGTGTTACCGCAGCGTTTATTAAAAACATTAAGTCATGAATTTTTTGTTCTGGCTAATAACATAGCTCTTTTTGCGCAACGAAGTGTGAGGGAAAGATTTGCAATGCAATTAGTTTTAATGCGTGAAAAATATAAAGAGAATTTTACGCAGGGAATGGCTGTGGAAATAAATATGTCAAGAGAAGATCTGGCAAGTCTTGTTGGAACTGCACGGGAAAATATTTTGCGGATACTAAAAGATTTTAAAGAAGAAGGGATACTGGAAACAAAAGGAAGAAAGATTATTATTACGGACGTAAATAAATTACTTGCGGCGGCTAATCACTAAAGATCAATTACATTAAATTATCAACGCTTAACATAAGTTACCCGAAGTAACACAAACCTGCGTAAAATTTTTCCCATCTCTTACCCTCTCAAACTGCTGATAAATAGGCTAATTTAGCAATATCATTACAACTTAATATTGGTGTGAAATTTGAATATTAAAAGGCACTATTATTTCCCTTTATTAGAATATGGAATCAAAAGATAAATCTCTGCCCAAAAAACAAAGGACCGTGGTGGCAAAGATCGCTAATGTGCTATCGTATATTTTTGTTTCCATTATATTTCTCATCGTCCTTGTTTTCATTTTTCTTCAAACTCCCCCCGGTCAAAATTTTATTAGAGGAAAAGTAGAGAGTTATCTCCAAAATAAACTTCATACAAAGGTTGTGATCGGCAAAATGGATATCAGCTTTCCTAATTCTGTTACACTAAAAAATGTTTATATAGAAGACCAAACAAAAGATACGCTCATCTCCGGCGGTCAATTAAAAATTCAACTTAATATGCTGAAACTTCTTACCAACGAAGTGCAGATAAAAGAGATAAACTTAGATGATATCACAGCAAAAATTAAACGCGTAAACCAGGACACAGTTTTTAATTTCCAGTTCATTATAAATGCTTTCATGAGCAATCAAAAAGATTCTTCTTCCATTCATGATTCATCTACATTAAAAATGAACATTGATAATATCGTTATCAATAATGCAAGAATAATTTACCAGGATGTTATTACCGGTGATGATATGAATATGTTCATCACTCACATGGATGCGCCCATAAAAAAGTTTGATCCCGATCATCTTTATTTTGATATTCCAACTTTTACTTTGTCAGGTGTAAAAGGTTATTATTATCAGAACGAACCATTGAAACCAAAAATTGATAGTGCCATTGCGGTTGCCATTTTAAAACCGGAGAATTCTTTAAAAATAAAAAACACAGAGATCTTATTAAAGAATATTGATCTTGATTATAAAAGTGTACCGACAAACATCACAACTTATTTAAAGTTGACTAAACTTATTGCACACCCTGATACGCTGGATGTTAAGTCACTTAAATTTGCTTTTAAAGATATCTCACTCGACAGTTCTGATATTGCCCTTGAAATGGGACCAACAAAAAAAATTGCGAAGACAGCAACACAACTACAGGTTAAAGAAGTGCTTTCATCATTTTCTATTTCAGCAAAAGATATTGCAATAACACAAAGCCATTTTAAACTTGATAATTCTTCAATGCCTATTACACATTACGGAATGGATTATGGACATCTTGATATTGAAAATATTGACCTTAACGCGGGCAATCTTTTATACAGCTTTGATACAACAATGGCCACTATAAAAAAAGCAAGCTTTAAAGAAAAAAGTGGTTTTGTTTTAAATGAATTGAATACAGATTTTTTATTCACCAACACAGGTACCTCTTTAAAAAATTTATACATAAAAACTCCCGGAACAATTTTACGCAGAGATCTTGCGATTACTTATCCTTCTCTTGATAAACTTGCTGCGGCCCCTTCCACTGCACTTTTCCTTGATCTTGATATTGAAAGCAGCAGCGTACAGGTAAAAGATATTCTAACATTTGCACCAATGCTGCGATCATTGCCTGCCTTTGCAAATCCAAGCCAGGTATGGGTTCTGAATGGAAAGGTGACCGGACATTTGAATGACATGCATTTTAATGAACTTGGGTTTAAAGGATTAAGCAATACAACAATGCTTGTTTCCGGAACATTAAAAGGTGTACCTGATCCTAAAAAATTGGTTGCAGATGTTGATATAAAATATTTGCATACAGGAAGAAAAGATATTTTATCTCTTATCCCTAAAGAGTCGGTACCAACTGCTTTTACATTTCCTGAATCTATTTCTGCTTCCGGTAAAATAAAAGCCAGCACGAATGATCTTGTATCAGACATCAGCATAAGCACAAGCCAGGGCACTGCTAAATTAAAAGGCAGTCTTACAAATTATTCAAATCCCAAACTGGCGAAGTATGATTATTTCATAAATGCCAACGGCATTGATCTTGGAACGATCATGAAGGATAAAGCAACCTATGGAATTTTATCGGCAACATTTAAAGTAAAAGGCTCCAGCTTTGATCCCAACACAGCAAATGCAATTGCAAGTGGTGTTATAAATTCTATAGGCTATAATAAATACACTTATAAAAATATAAACTTCGATGGCTCAATAGCAAATGGAAATTACAATGCCAATGCAAGTATAAGAGATCCGAATGCTGATCTTAGTTTTGTTGCATCAGGTGTGTTCAATGGAAAATATCCTTCTTTAAAATTTACTGCAGATATTGACAGCATTAAACCACAGGCGCTGCATCTTACAACGCAGGCAATAATTTATCATGGAAAAATTGAAGGTGATCTTACCAATATCAACCCCGATAGTCTTAATGGAAATGTATTGCTCACAAAATCAATTTTGGTAACAAATGGCGAGAGAACGCAATTGGATTCAGTAAGATTATTTGCAGATAATTCAAACGGTCAGCAACTTATCCGTGTACAAAGTCCTTT
>DATCOF010000065.1:0-6380 GCA_036564845.1 Chitinophagaceae bacterium
CTGTAACCTTGTACGATGTGCGGGCAACACCATGCAAAACCTCGCTCCACCAATCGTATGCAGGAATTCCTAATCTTGAAATAGCAGGAGCTGAGTTCAACATTTGTGCAACTTTCTCTTCGAGAGTTAACCTTGATACAAGATCATTTACCCTTTGCTCAAAACTTAAATTTGTGTTTTGAAATGGATACTTTGTTTCAGTTTGGGCAAAACAAAAAGATGAAATGAAGAGAAGAAATGCAGTGAATACTTTTTTGAGATGAAAGACATTGTATAGCATTGATGCGATTTTATAAAGTTGTTTAATAAGTATTTTAAAATTTTATGTTTATAAATTATTGGTCAGACGGGGATCGTCAGACCATGTTAAAAATTTACTACTTCCCAAAAAGCTTTTTTTGGTTTAAGGTCTTTATCAAATAATAATGGATAATCTTTTCTTCCCCTCACCGGAAAATCATCGAGCCAACTTCTCCTGTCAGAAATATTCCAGAACGTAACTCCCGATAAAACCTTTTTGTATTTTCTAAAAAGTTTGAAGCACATTTTATATACTTCCATTTGTTTATTTTCTTTTTCAGAAGTGAAAGCTGTGTTTGCATCTTCTGGTTTTCTTTCCCGTGCATTGTGTTCTTTTGGATAAACAGAAATATCCAATTCTGTTATCTGGACTTTTAATCCGAGGTCAGAAAATCTTTTTAAAGTGCTGTCTAATTGTTGCTCTGATGGTTCGTTAACTGCCCAATGGCCCTGCAATCCAACGCCACCAATTGGTACACCTTTATCTTTTAAATTTTTTACAAGCCTGTAAATTTTTTCTCTTTTTGTTGCACTTATCTCATTGTAATCATTGTAAAATAAAATTGCATTGGGATCTGCAGCGTGTGCATACTCAAATGCTTTGGAAATGTATTCTTCGCCGCATATCTGTAGCCACATTGAGTTACGGAGGTATTCATCCGGTCTGTCACTGATTGCTTCGTTAACAACATCCCATGCATAAATTTTTCCTTTGTAACGGTTAACAACTGTTGTGATGTGATCTTTCAAACGCTGCAACAAAATTTCTTTGCTAACTGTTTTTCCATCTTTACCAACAAACATCCATCGTGGCACCTGGTTGTGCCAGCAAAGATTATGGCCTCTTACTCTTAACCCATGATGTTGTGCAAAACTGATGATCGAATCTGCATCTCTCCAGAAATAACGATCTTCTTCAGGATGGATTGGCGCCATCTTCATCGCATTCTCCGGTGTGAGGCTGTTGAATTGCTGCAACACCAAATTAGCTTCATCACCGGAAAGATTGCCTGGAGTAACAGCAACACCAATGGAAAAATAATTTTTATAATAATCTTTCAAACCTTTCGTAGAATCTGTTTGCATCTTCCTGCTCCCTGTGCAGGACAGAAATACAAGAAAGAATATTACTGTAGAAATTTTCTTTATCATGTTTTAGTTTTTTATAAGGCTTTTCAGGCAAAGACGAAAAGTTTTTTTAAGAAGCAAAGATTTTTTTGCGGCTTTATTTTCTTTGCTTCTTTGCGTGACATTATTTAAAATATTTTTCTGCAAAATTTATAAACGTTGGCCAATTCGGAACAGGCGTATGCCCGCTGTTATGCTGCCTAAATGCGATCTCACCATCAACCAATCCAGTTTCAACTGTAGACATTTCAGTTGTGCCAAGATCTTTTTTGCCAAGTAATTTATAAACAGGACCGGCAGCAACTGCAGCCATAAACATTCCTCTTGCATCTACCCAGCCATCACCTTTGTTGCCTGCGCTGATAAACACCGGACGTGGCGCACACAATGCTATCAGCTCGTGCGAATCAACCGGCATATCATTCCATGTAAGTGGCCCGGCATACTTAATAAAGTTCCCCGCCATCCAATGATACTCACCGGAGCTTGCAACATTTTCTACAAGTTCTCCTGCATTTCTTCTGTGCAGTTTTACACCACCTTCGCCTGATGAACTTATGAATGCAATTGCAAAACGTGGATCATAAGCCATGGTAACAACTGTTGCTTTTCCATAACGTGAGTGTCCTTCTATACCAACTTTTTTTGCATCAACATTTCTATCGCTTTCAAAATAATCCAATGTACAGCTTGCACCCCAAGCCCATGCACGCAATGTTCCCCAATCATCAGGTTTGCGGTATTGTCCTTTATTCATTAAACCAATAATCCCTTGCGTAAGTCCTGCACCATTGTCAGCCTGGAAGCTTGTAGGTACAAGGCTTGCATAGCCCCAACCTTTTTGTAAAAGTTGTTGTTGCCATGACGGAAGTTGTGGCTGATTTGTATTTTGTTGCGGCATGCGAAAGCCTGGCGGAAATACAAAACCAAATTCTATTACAACAGGAACAGGGCCTTTTGCATTTGCAGGAGTTGATAAAGTGAGATCAATATTTACACTGATGGAAGGGTAGGAGGAATTATCAACATGGCCGATTAATTTTTTTGTATGCACCTGAACATCGCCATTCATTTCCATTGTGTCTTTCACAACTTCCCATTTTATTTTCGGAGTGTTTGCAGGAACACGGCCATAAATTTCCCTGTCAAAATCTTCAACGATTTCAGGCCTGCGTTTTTGCCACCATGTTTTTGCATCACTAACCTTTTTCCCATTCTTTAATGTTAGCGCATCAGGGAGATTGGGATAAGGATTTGCTTTTGCTTCATCATAGTTAGCGGCATTGGGAGCATTGGGATCGTTGCCATTTGCGCCTTGCCGAATAGATGTAATGTTTAATTGCTTCAACATTTGGTTGTAATCTTTTTGCGTAACCCTGTTGATGCTGTCTCTTCTCAAACTGTCTGCTGGCGTCATTCTAAATTGTGTATAGGCATGTATGGTTATCACACTTATAGCAATCGATATAAATATTTTTTTCATTGTTTACTTATTATGTGACTGGTAATTTTTTATGTACTCTGCAACATCGATCATTGGTGCAGTCCAAATATTTTTTTCATTCTCTTTGAGAAAATGCAAAAGCTTACTGTGAGCATCTAATGAAACATTTAATGAATGTTCGCCACCAACACCATGAAAAAGAAAAACAATGAGCGCATGTTTTTCCATCGCCTGTTTTACAAGAGAAATTAATTGATCGCCGGTTTCACCGTTTATCATGTAGCAACCAATATTATAAAGATCTACCTGTTCAATTTTTTGCATTTCTTCTCTCACTGCTCTTGCTGCAACAAAATCATTTTTCAATGGATCGATATAAGATGTGTCATGGATTTTTGTATCACTGCATGGATAAGCAAAAGTTCTTTTTGTTTTGCCGTCAATAGCTTTTAATATAACGTTCATTGTTTTTATCTCGTCAGTCATTCTTCTTACTGTGTAATTGTTCAGATCGTAATCCGGCTTTACAAATTCTCTTCCTGCAAGGCCACCTTCGCATGGATGAAATACAGTGTGGTTGCCGAGTTTATGGCCATTGGCTGTAGCGCTTCTCCATTTTAAAATCTGAGAATTCAATCCTCTGAAATAATCTGAAATATAAAAAGTTGCTTTTAAATTAAGAGAGTCAAGAGCAGGAATTGCATTGGTAAGGTCAACATTTAATGCATCATCATAAGTTAAT
The DNA here is from genome assembly GCA_036564845.1 of Chitinophagaceae bacterium. GTDB lineage: Bacteria > Bacteroidota > Bacteroidia > Chitinophagales > Chitinophagaceae > Ginsengibacter. The sequence goes on from DATCOF010000065.1 coordinate 3,615, forward strand.
ACTACAGCACATTTTTTATGATGCCATGTTGTATCAGTTTGCGCAAACGTGATAACGGAAGTAAGAAGTATGAGATATGAAATAAGATTTTTTTTCATTGAATTGTTTCTTTATTCCCCTTTAGGGGTTAGGGGTATCAGTTCTGAATGGTGATGCAGGCAAACCTTCTTTGTTATACAAATTTGCTCCATCAGGATTATCAGACCATGCATATCTTACATACATCGGATTTGCAATTTCATCACTCCATACGATCACTTTGTTACCATCAATTTTTGCTTTTGCCCAAACGAATTTTTTATCAGCGCCTGCAATGGCAAACTGATTTAATTCTTCACCATCGTTTGTTATTAACCCGGTGCCGATGTTATTAAATGAAATAATTATTTTGTTGCCTTCTGTTTTTGATGATTGATAAATGGGTCCTGAATAAACAATGTTTTCTTCGCCATAAGCAACATGTTCTGCAGCCAAAGCCAAACGGATCCCAACATCTTTTTTATTCATGGGATGAATGTCATTCCATTCACCAAGATCAATGGCAACGGCCATTCCGGTGTTAGGTACAGATAATGTTTTTAGTTCTGCTTCTCTTAAAACTGCCCACTGACTTTCTGAAGGAAGATATTGAACCTCAGCAAAGTTTGGTAACTGAACATATACAAACGGAACATCATTTTGTTTCCAACGGGCTCTCCAATCTGCGATCATTGCAGGCAAAAGTTTTTCATAATCAGGTGCATTGCTGATGTTGCCTTCGCCCTGGTACCAAAGAATTCCTTTGATCGCATAATTTAGTAACGGCGCAACCATTGCATTAAATAATGCTGTTGGCTGGTATTCCAATTGTATCGGTGCGATTGAATTTTGTTTTGCAAATACATCGCCAACTTTATATTGCCATTCACCTTTAAGATCAATTTTTTGTCCTCCTGCAAAAATGTAATATGGTTTGTCGGGAACAAATCCACCTTTACCAAAATTATTGATGACACGAATGACAAAAATATTTTTTCCGGTCTTTAGCAAACCTGCAGGCAACTGATATCTTCTTTGCGGATATTGATAGGTTGTGTTGCCTACAATCTTTCCGTTCACATACAAAAAATCTGCATCAACAATTCTTCCTAAAAAAACTTTTGCATCAATGCCGGTCATGGATGCAGGTACATCAATTTGTTTTCTGTACCAAACAATTCCATCCAGATCTTTTACACCCTGGTCTTCCCAATAGCCGGGAATGGTAATGTTGTGCCACCCTTTACCAGCATAGGTTGTATCGTACCAGGGCTTAGGTTCGATCAATCCTTTGTCGTTAGGTTTAGAGTGATTTGCGTTAGCCAAAAAAGCTGCCCTGTTAATTGTATTGATGTATTCAGTGTCTTTATTTGTTTGAATTTTATTTAGCACAGAAGGAAATTGGTTAAGGCCATCTTCGCTTATCCATGCTTCAATACCCGGCCCGCCAACAGTTGAATTAATTAAACCGATTGGCACATGGTATTTTTGATAGATAGTTTTTGCAAAGAAGTAAGCAACTGCAGAAAACTGGAGTACATCCTGTGGATTGGCAGACTTCCAATAACCTGTCGGAAGATCATCATGAGGCTTTTGCAGATCAGTAACAGTGGGTATCCAGAATTGTCTAATTTCAGAGTTATTTGCATTGGCAATTTCATCTTCATACAACTCCCTGTGCAATATCATTTGATGCACCATGTTTGATTGGCCGGAGCATATCCATACATCACCAATTAAAATATTTTTAAGCGTGATATGATTGCCTGCATCAATTGACATATCATAAGGGCCGCCTGCTTTCATTGGTGAAAGCACGATCATCCACTTGCCATCTGCATCACCCGTTGCGTAATATTTTTTGTTTTGAAAATTGATCTTTATTTTTTCTTTAGGAGAACACCATCCCCAAATATTTACTTTGGTATCTCTCTGCAAAATCATGCTGTCCCGCACGAGTTGTGGAAGGCGTACTTCCCCCAAAGCCATGCTGCCACTGAATAACAAGAGAAAAACAATAAAATTTATTTTCTGATTCATTATTTTTTTGTTTCCGGTGGCCCTAAATAACTCTGTTTTTCTCCGCCAAAATCCAAAACTATTTTTTGCAATACAACCGCAGGAGATACCATCCAATATTTTACAACATGCTTTCCTTGTTTTAAAATATTGTGCGTAGAAGTTTTGATGATAATATTATTCGATACCCATTCTCCCCATATTCTTACATTATTATCTTCTTTGTTTATTGCAATGGTTTGTGGTTGTTCATCATCAATTGAAATGGCATATTTTAATCCATCGTCGTTATGAAAATTTAAAGTGGGAGAGAAGTATGCATTGAGATTTACTTTGCCACTGTCATAAGAATAGAATTCATATTCAAGATGAGGAGAATTTTTATTTATTGTTTGAGTTGATGCAGTTACAGGAAAAGTTGTGATGCCATCACCTTCTCTTCCAATATCAGGAATTACTTTCCAGTGATTGGTTGATGTATTTTTTGATTTTGTAAAAGATGTTGCTTGTATTGAGACATAACCATCCTGTTCAAAAAAAGTATTTTCGATTATTTTTTTTGACAATAAATATTTGTGAGTTGTATCGGTATTTTTTCTGCGAATTGGCACTCCATTTATACTTTCAACTTTTGCCGCAAAATCCGAAGAAATATAAAAAATGTCTGGGATTTTATTCACAGCTGGTTGTTGCCAATACGTATAACCAATATGCGTTTGATCCATCATG
>DATCOF010000066.1:0-13113 GCA_036564845.1 Chitinophagaceae bacterium
CCGCTGCTTGATCGTTTAAAAAATAATTGTTTACAAAATGGATGTAGCATTCACCTAAATGTTATCGCAAAAAAAATAAAATGGGATGATAACGAGGTAGAAATAATCACAGCAGAAAACAAATCGTTTGTTGCAAACAAAGTTATCATTACTGTTCCTCTCCCATTTTTAACGGGAGAAGAAAATGATGCTGCCATTTCTTTTACTCCATCACTTCCTGAAATTAATGCAGCAGCAAAGCAGATTGGTTATGGCGGTGTTATCAAAATTATTGTAGAATTCACTCATGCTTTTTGGGAAACAGGAGAGAGAAAAGCTGACGATCTTTTCTTCCTTTTTTCCGAAGAAATAATTCCAACATGGTGGACGCAGCTGCCGGATAAAACCCCCATACTTACCGGCTGGCTTGCAGGGCCAAAATCCAATGCCTTAGCCAAAGAAGATAATGATTCCATTTTGCAACAGGCTTTGCTTTCGCTTTCTAACATTTTTGCGATCGACATAAAAATTCTGCAGCAACATCTAAAAGGTTCACACGTTCATAACTGGGTTACCGACCCTTTTAGTAAGGGAGCTTATTCTTACAATTCTATTACAACTGCTGCTGCAAAAAAGATAGTAGCCACTCCGGTTGCAAACACTTTATTTTTTGCCGGTGAAGCATTGGATAAAAATTCGAGTGCAACTGTTGATGCGGCTTTACATTCAGGAAAAGATGTGGCTGAAAGAGTTTTGAGTATCCTGTAATGCCTGCATCAAAAGAATGTACGTTAAAAAGACTTCAAATTTTCTTCAGATTTTAAAGCTAATTTGTTGCCTAAATAAAATTATCATGAGAAAGATTATCGCCGTGTTGCTATGTGTTGCAATATTTTTCAATTCAACATCTGCTCAAAATAAAACTGAATATAATGTTGTAAAAACATTTCATATTGCAAGCCCGGGAGGTTGGGATTATATTGCGGTAAACAATGGTAAATTATATGTTTCGCATGGCACGCAGGTAAATATTCTGGATGAAAAAACAGGGGATTCAATTGGTGTAATACACAATACAACAGGCGTTCATGGAATTGCTTTTGATAATGCTCTTAATAAAGGATATACCAGTAACGGAAGGTTGAATAATGTTACCGTTTTTGATCTTACAACAAATGCCATCTTAAATCAAATAGCAACAGGAGAAAATCCTGATGCAATTTATTTTGAGCCTTATTCAAAAAAAATTATCACCAATAATGGCCGCAGTAAAAATCTTTCTGTAATAGATCCTGTAACCAATACAGTTATTTCAACGATTGATGTGGGAGGAAAACCCGAAGAAGGAACTTCTGATGGTGCAGGAAAACTTTATGTAAACCTTGAAGATAAAAGTGAGATCGCTGTGATAAACACTAAAACATTTACTGTGGAAAATCATTGGTCTCTTTCGCCGGGTGAAGCACCAACAGGACTTGCATTGGATAAAAAAACCAAAAGATTATTTTCAACCTGTTCAGATTCCAAACAATTAATAATAATGGATGCAACTACCGGAAAGATCATAGATAAATTACCAATAGGCGAAGGCTGTGATGGCGTTGCTTTTGACGAAGCAAACAATTTGATATTTGCCTCAAACGGAGACGGAACAATTACTGTTGTAAAAGAAATATCTGCCAATGAATTTAAAGTGTTAGAAACTGCTGCTACAAAAGTAAGAGCAAGAACGATCACTATAGATCAAAAAAACCATACTCTCTTTTTACCTGCTGCAGAGTTTGAGCCTGCCGATCCACAAAATCCAAAAGCCCGTCGCAACATGGTTCCCGGCACTTTTCAGGTGTTGGTGGTAAAGAAGAATTAATATTATATTTAGGCCTCGCACAATACATCATTTAAATGAGAGTTTGAATGAGTGGGTATGCTTCTTGATAGTTAATAAAAAAAATAAAGACAATGCGTCAAACCATGAAAAAATTAAAATTGCTTGTTGTTATAATGTTCCTTGCTCCGGCTATAGCCTTTTCTCAAAAAGATACACTTGTAAAAAAACTGGATAGTTTAAGTATAAAAGAAACTAAAGAAGAGAAAGGAAATAAAAATAATACAACACCAAGTATTTACAATGATTCAACCAAATTCACTTTTCGGAATTATTTTGTTTTATTAGGAAATGATTTTAAACAGCAGGCAACTTACCCTTTTCACGCAACAAAAAAAGACTGGAAAAATACTGCCATATTTGGCGCCGGAGTAATAGGTTTATCTTTTGTTGATGAACCTGTAAGTAAATTTTTTGTTGGCCTTTCCGGGAGAAATAAACCGGTTTCCTCAGCAAGCCATTTTATAACAAGCTTTGGAGGATTGTATGAAGTGTATACCATTGCTGCTCTCACAACTTATGGATTTGTTTTTAAGAATGAAAAAATAAAATCAACTGCTTTTCTTGCAACGCAAGCCTACATAACTGCGGGAGCAATAGAAACTATTCTAAAATATTTAACCAGCAGGCAACGGCCTGATTATATTGATCCGAATACAAATACTGAACCCTCCGACCCTATTTTTCACGGACCTTTTTATAAATTTTCACAACAGTCTACAGGCACTGCAAATTCTTCTTTTCCTTCAGGCCATACCACTGCTGTATTTGCAGCAGCAACAGTATATGCAATGGAATACAGGCATCACCCGTGGATACCAATTTTTGCGTACAGCTTTGCAACCGCTGTTGGTATTAGCCGGATGACAGAATCTAAGCATTGGCCTACGGATGTTTTGGTGGGTGCAGCCTTAGGGATTTTAAGCGGAAGACAGGTAGTGAATAATTATCATCGCTATATGAAAATTAAACAACCTGAAAAACCTGTAAGGAAGAAGAAAGGTGCGCTTTCATTTAATATTCAGTCATCATACGGACAAATATTACCCGGTGTAACTTATAGTTTTTATTAATCGTGGATAAACCAACACAGGAAATAAAAAAGAAGGCAAAAGGCCTCACGCTTGGATTGCTGGCAGCTATCATTTTGTTTTTAATAACTGTTTTTATTTTTTGGTTTATCACTGATGAGATAGTATTTGAAAAAGAAGGCCGATTTGATGATGCAGTTTTTAAAATGCTTCAACATTATACAAATCCGGCAACAACACATGTGATGTTGCTTTTTACATTCTTCGGTTCTACTAAATTTCTTCTGCCTGCTTATATTTTGCTTGCCGGATTTTTTTTATTTTATAAACGTCACAGGCTATATTCTCTTACAGTAGCAGTAATAGGATTAAGCAGCATAGGTTTACTTTATTTATTAAAAGATATTTTCCATCGCCACAGACCACTGGAGCCACTCACTCCAAATGTAGTTGGCTACAGTTATCCAAGCGGGCATTCATTTTCATCCTTCACATTTTTTGGGTTGCTCACTTATATAATTTGGAAAACAGATCTTTCAAATTTGTGGAAATGGATATTATCGGTGCTTTTTATTTCGCTGGCAGTTTGTATTGCGCTAAGCAGGGTTTATCTGCATGTACACTTTGCCAGTGATGTTGTTGCAGGGTTTTGTTTAAGCATTATCTGGCTTAGTATTTCACTATGGATATTACTTAGAATACAAAGGTCAAAAAAGCTGGAACTTATATAAATTATTGAACTGTAGTTTTCTTTTATTTGATCCCAAACTTAACCGGCACACCGATAGTTTTTAAAATACCTGTAAGGATAGTAGTCCACATAAGATTAAAAAAATTGGCATGATGATCACGTTGAACTGTATACTCCGGTTGATGTAATTCATTACCGGTTGGATTTTGATTTTTTATAAAAAGAGTATTTGCAATAAAACCTGTTACTGTCATTTTTTTGAGTTTGCCTTTTTCTTCTTTATCTTTTTTTAATGGTTTAATATGAAGGTTGTTGTATTGCATTGCGATCTTTCCCCTTGTATTAAAATTGTTACCGTCTATATGCCCTATGGCATGTTGCATTTGCCCTGTCTTTACACTGAACATACCCAGGGGTTCTGAAATTTTATTGATAGTAACCTTATCCAATGTATCCATAATAATATCCGCAGTAAATTCTCCTGTTTTAATTTTTGCAAGATTGAAAGTGAACTTTGCACTCATTGGTGCATGATGCATAAACAAAGCAGTGGCCGAAAAGTCAACTACAGGATGAAGCTTTATTTCAGCAGGAATATTTGAAATGTGATTCATTTGTCCATTAATGTTTTCAAAAGATACAATACCATTTTGGTCAGATAAGGGATTGTGTTCTTCGTACGAAAGGTTTACATTTTTAATATCAAGCCTATCAACCGATACCTTAAATGGAACTTTCATGAGCAGTTGATGAGGAAAATTATTCATATCTATTGAAGGACTCAATGGTACAGACCTGTCGAGGAAATCTCTGAACATTCCTCCCGATATTTCTACATGCTTTGAACCTAATTTTTCATTATTTATTATTGCCAGCCAATCAATACTATTTAAAATAACTTTTGAAAATGCAAAATGATACATATCCTGCCTGGATTTTAATTTACTTTCAAATTGCTCACGTGTAAGGCGGGGCACAAGTTCTACATCCTTTGCTGTAATTGAATGTTGTTCCCCCGCAATTAAAATGCTTCCAATCTTAAAAAAATATAGGCTGTCAGCGGTAGGCATACTATAATTTTTTGTTTGTATGATTGTACGTTTTGCAAACAGGAACCTGCTTTTATCATGTTTAGTGGAAGAATCTATCAGCAGGTCATTTACCAAAATAGAAACAGCGGTAAATTTTGCAATCTTCTTTTTTACAATATCGTGATTTGTATATGTTGCGTTGGCAACATCTATCTTTTTAATGTCTATTTTTTTAAATTGGCCTTTTATTCTTTCATAAAGCGTTAAACTATCAGTCTCCTCACGCTTAATTTCATTGTACGAACGTTTTTTGTGGTAAACATTTATTACAGGATCTGATACCTGTATGCCGGTTATTTCAATACGGTTATTGTGCAGCAGATCATCTATTCCTATTCCATCGATATGCAATTTCGAAAAATGAAAAGTAAAAATATCATCGGGCAACAATTGCAAACTGTCAAGATGATGCATTGAGGAAGTATCAATACTGATTGAGGCATTTGAGATATCGAGCTTTGATTCAAGAACATGCGGCTCCAGTTCATTAATGGAGAGAACGTACAAACCATTGGAGCCATCTTTTACAACCTGCTGAAGCTTTGCAATAATGGATGGACGCAGATCTATGATACTCTTTTGTTTTGAAGTATCAGGTTTAAAATCTTTTGTTTTTAAAAAACCAAAACGTAAATACAGATAACCACCAATAATTATAACAAGTAGTAGCAGGAAACCAGGTAATATTTTATTTCGCATTAACTATGCCTATAAACAAATATTGAACCATTTAGTAATTGCCGGATTTGATATTGTAAGCTGTATTAAAATTGGTGTAATATTTAAAAATCAGCATAAATAATCTATTAACATAAAAGTTGTACATCAGGATCTGCAAGCATTTTTATTGCCTGGGGTGTAACATACCATGTTTCCCTCGTCTTACCTCTTTGTTTAATAGTATGGCTTGCTATCAAGCCCTGGATAGTTAGTGAAATAACGGACCCTTTAATATCCTGTGGGTCAAATAAAATTCCTTTGCTTTGCTTTTCGCATGCGGCCATTAATGTTTGTATCATCAATGAAGTTAGCGGGCTTTGGATTAAATATTCGTTACAATTTTGGATTTAGAAAAAAAGAAGGCAACAATTTTTTCAATTTAGATTCTCCTGAAAAAACAAATTAATTATTGCATTATCAGTTGCCCTCTTATTTCACCATTGGAGTATGCTGCGCTATGAATATCCACATAATAAAGATTTGCCAACAGGTCTTTTTCCTGTGCTGCAGTTAATGAAACACTTGTATAATTTATCGGCGAAGTAAGATTGGGAAATGTAAAAATAATTGCGCCACTTACACCCACTGCTCCTGTATGAATATGCGCTGCTATTGCGGTTAAGCCACTCCATGTAACATTCACGGTTAAGATGCCCGTATTTTTATTGTAAACAGCAGATGCAGTGCCTGAAGCTGTTGAAAGATTTGTCGGCGCTTCGCCTGCGCCATTTAAAGTTGCTTTAAAAGCAACATAATAATTGTTGGTTTGTACAGAAGTTTTATTGCACGATATAAGAATAATTATGGCAAGTGACAATAGCTTGAGTGCACGCATTGAATAATAAGTTACGGTTAAAAAATATTGTAAGCTACTTTAGAATTAAATCCCTTCAAAAAAAATAAGCGCAAATAAAATATAAAAATATTTATGGAATAATTTATTTCCATGTCTCTTAGAGAAAACTAATCAACATGGAAGCAAAAAAAATTTTAGCCGCAAACATTCTTGATATACTTTTTGAAAACAGGAATAAAGAGTATGGTGCATATGATCTGCGCAACACTTATGATAGCAGGATCAACACTGCTCTTGGCATTACTGCATTCTTAATAATAATTATTTGCAGTAGTGCTTTTATTGGCAACAATGCAACTGGGAGTAAAAACAAAAAACCAATAGAAATAAGTGTAGCTCCAATTACTCCTGATGTTGAGAAAAAAGTTATACTTCCTCCTCCTCCAAAATTCGTGAAACCACAACCAATACAGGCCTTTATATATACTCCTCCAGTTATAGTAATTGATAATTTGGTTGTAACTCCTCCTGTGGAAAATAAAACTCTTGATGATGCAAGAATTGACACGAAAACTGTGAATGGAAAAATTGATGATGGATTAATTCCTCCTGTAGAATTAAAAGGAAATAGCGCAATAGAAGCTCCTGCAAAAAAAGGAAATATGGACCAACCTCCATTTACTACTGTTGAAATTGAAGCGAAATTCAAAGGTGATTGGGGCGCTTATGTAAAAAAAGAAATTGAAAAAAATATGGATGAACTTACTGAAGCCAATGAATCAGGGACATGCATTGTAAGATTTGTTGTGTCAAAAGATGGAAGTGTAAGTAATGTAGAAGCAATGACAATGAAGGGTTCAAAGCTTGCTGAAGTCGCAGTGAATGCAATTAGAAAAGGACCGAAGTGGATACCTGCTATGCAAAACGGCACACAGGTAAATGCTTACAGGCAACAACCAATAACTTTTAAAATAACTGAATAAAATTGCCAAATAAAAAACCCTCTGCAATGCAAAGGCTTCTTTTATTAAGATTGTGTTGTATTATTTAGAACTTAATTCCTTATGAAAAAACAAAAGCTCTGACCTGATACTTTCAATACCCATCTTTTGTAAAACACGTGGGCACGGCTAATTTTTCTTTTCTACCTTAACTTTTGAAGCAGGTAATTTTTCTTTTGATTTTACTGATGTAAATAATTGAGGGTTTGCTTTAGCGGGATCTCCCTGGTAAACCCATGTAAGGTTTGTAACATATTTATTAAATGAATTATTTACATCCTGCAGCATTACTTTTTTTAGATCATCATTTAATGTTAATGACCGGTGCCAGTTATTATGCAACACTTCATTGGAGGCAAGTGAAGAAGCCTGTGCACTGTTGGTTTCCTGCCGATAATAAAAAAGGGTAATGTAAGTAGTTTTCATATTATTTACTTCGGCAGGTGTAAAGCCCTGCCTCTTTGTTCTATTAATAAGATTATCTACAACACCAATGTATTTATTGGGATCAGTAGTCGACACGCCAATATTTGCAGATGGTGTAAGCCCGTTATCAAAATAAGAATAAGGTGCATAAGAAAGACCGTTATTGGTTCTTATTTCAAGAAAGTTACGATCATAAAAAATTTGCATAGCCAATGTAAATGGATTATAATCAGCCGAACCCGGCAAAGGCGCTCCTGTAACGCCTTGTATATAATTTGTTGCATAATCTTTTTTTATAGCATTGAAAGTATTTTTAGTTGGCGAATACATTTCTTTTTTCAAAATAAAAGGTTTCCCCGTGGGTATAGATGCCAGCATTGCTTTTATATTTTTCTCCAGAACATCTCTATCAATTTCACCAACAACAACTATCAGCATACGTGATCTTGTAAGCAGTGAAGTATAATATGCTTTTGTTTCAGCAGCTGTTAATTTATTTATCGTAGTTTCAACACCTTCTGGGCTTTTCGCATAATTCTTGCCGGCAAAAGCTACCTGCCTTGCAAATTGGGATATTGCATAATCAGGTTGCGAAGCCTGTGATCTCAATCCATTTATTGCATCCTGCTTTATCCGGTCAAATTCTTTTCCATCAAACCGTGGTGCTGTTAATGCATCAACATATAAAGGCCATACAACATCAAAATCATTTTTTATGCAATTCATTTTAAAGCTTGCAAAATCCATTTCAGAACTGCCGGATATTTGCGCACTTACTTTATCAAGTTTATTTTTAAAACTGTTCTTATCATCTCTCCTGGTGCCACATTCAGTGAGTGTAGTCATAGCAATACTTTCAATGCCTGCCTTATCTGCGCTGTAGTTTTGTACACCTCCTTTTATAATTGTTTGTATCTCCACAATTTCATTTCCGCTGGGCTGCACAATTACTTTTACACCATCTATCATCATTTCATACGGTTGTTGTTTTTGTGCAAAAGAAATATTCGCAAATAATATAAGACCAATAAATACTGTGCTGTATTTTACAATATTATTTTTCATACAATTAATTTTAAATTAAAGTGAAGGCTTAAAAAATGTTGATGTTTGTGCTGCCTTATTCATCTCAGCATTAATAATTATACCAGCCACAAATGGCTTAGCTGTTATGTATTTCGAAATATAATTTTTGATATCCTGCCTTGTGACATTCATACAATTTTTCGGGTAGTCAGTAAAATAATTCAATGAAGTACTGCACCAATTGTAAGTAAGATCGTGCGCAAGTTCAGATGGTTTTTCTTTTCTTCTTATATCATTTCTGCGCATTATTTCTTTTGCATCGGACAACTGTTCGTCAGAAAAATAATTATCCTGTTGCCACATTTTTACCTGGTTCAAAATTTCTGCATTACACTCTTTTATTTTATTTGGATTGGGAATAACAAAAATATTTATCGGCCCAACATGACTTAGCGTTTGATAGCCAACACTGGCATAGGTTGCAAGGCCTTTATCAATAAGCGCCTGCTGCCATTTTGAAGAATTCATACCAAGCAAAGTAGAAAATACATCTGCTGCAACAGTACCTGCAGAATCATGCCTGTAATCAGGGCCGAACCACCAATACATCATGTAAGGTGTTTGCGCAATGGATGCTTCCTTAATAAAATACTCTGTAGATTTTAATGGAGTGAATTCCGGTATCGGGTATTTTTCATGCGGATTAAAACCACTGTTGGGCCAGTCTCCAAAAATATCATTGGCCATTTTTAAAGCCTGCGTATGATCCACATCGCCGCAAATAACTAAAATGGAATTATTGGGATGATAATATTTTCCTTTTATTATCATCATTTTTTCAGGAGTAGCAGTATTGATAACATTGTGATCTCCTATTGCATTTTTTCTTGTAACAAGATCGCCCCAAAGTTTCTTCTGGCTTTCGTACCATATCTGGAAACCTGGGTCGCTTTCTGCACGCTGAAATTCTCCATCCACCACAGGCCTTTCTTTTTGCATGTCTTCTGTTCTGTAAATGGGAAAGCGAATGGCAGCATTCATAAATTTTAATCCTGCATTAAGACTGTCTTTATTGAATGTAAAAAAATAATTTACCCGTTCAACGTCAGTGGTGCCATTCCATATCGCTCCAAGCTCCTGTGTGCGTTCTAAAAATTTTTCCTGGTTGGGATAATCCCTGTTGGCTTTAAAGAACATGTGCTCAAATAAATGTGAGAGTCCACTGTACTCCGGCCCTTCAGTGTACGCGCCATTTTTTTACTGCGATCTCAATTGTGGCTAATGGCACTTTGTTATTTTCGATAACAACAACTTCAAGGCCGTTATTTAATTTTTGCCAGAAATAACCCGCAGGCAATTTTGGTTGGCAAAATGTAAGAATGGGTATGGCGAATAAAATTACCGGTAGACACTTTTTCATTAAAAATAGTTTTGGGTTTAATGAGAGAAGTCTAAAGTAAGCAGTAAAATCTGATTTGCAAAAACTGGTAGTGTCTCAGTTTGAATATTTTACTTTTTGTGCAAATCATAACTGTGCGTTTCATAGCTGTATGAAATTGCAAGTGTACCTGCTATACCCAACATTTTTTCTATAGTTGCAGAATAAATTATAAAGACTATGCTGTGTTTAGATCCCACGTTATCTATACACTGATATTTTAACATTTTTCCACCTTCTTTATCAAGCAAAGTAGAATCAGAAGAAATAATATTAAAATCTATTTTTTGTTGTCCCGTAACTAAGTTTATCTTTTTTTTATTTATATCTACTGCTATTAAAATATTCTTTTTTGCATACTGAATATTTGTTGAATATAATTTAACTACTCCTTCTTTATCCGATGCAAACTGATATACTTGGGCTATAGAATTAAGAGGTAAAAAAATATAGATATACAGAAGGATAACATTATTTTCATGTCGTGAAGATATAATTTAATCAGCCAATCTTACAATATCTTCATACTCATTAATCTTTTAATTAATCCTGCTTGCATTGCTGGCGGCACTCTTAATGACTTATTTATTTTTGCGATGTTGTAATATACAAAATGAAGTGCTATAGCAGGGCAATGCTTCGGTATTACTATTTCAAAGTTTCATCCAGCCACTTAAAAAATTCATGCTGCCACACCATTGCAGTTTGTGCGTTTAGCACCCAATGATTTTCATCCGGCAGGTATAATAATTTGCTTTTTATACCTCTCATCTGTGCAGCCTTAAATGCCTGTAACCCTTGCTCAATGGGTACTCTGTAATCTTTGCCTCCCTGAACGATCATAATTGGCGTATTCCATTTATTTACAAAGTCGCTTGGGTTTTGTGTAAAAGATCTTTGCGCAACTTTATTTTTTTTCTCCCAATAAGCGCCACCTTTTTCCCAGTTTTCAAACCACATTTCATCTGTTGTGCCATACTCACTACGCATATCAAATACGCCATCATGCGCAATAAAAGTTTTAAATCTTCCATTGTGCAATGCCTCAAGCATATAAACAGAATATCCTCCGTAGCTGGCACCTACACATCCTCTCCTGTCTTTGTCAACAAATTTTTCTTTTGAAATATCATCAATGGCAGAGAGATAATCTTTCATTGCCTGGCCTCCCCAATCTTTGCTGATATCTTCAGTCCATTTTCTTCCATCACCAAACACTCCTCTCCTGTCTGGCGAAACAATAATGTATCCCTGCGATGCCATCAATTGAAAATTCCAGCGGAAGGAATACATGGGCGTAGTGCCTTGCGGGCCACCTAAACAAAATAATAATGTTGGATATTTTTTGTTGGGATCAAAATCAGGTGGGTAAATAATCCATGTAGGCATTAATTTTTTATCAGTTGTTTTTACATAGCGTATCTCTGATCTGCACATGCCAATGGTGTTGTACATATTGTCATTTACATGGCTCAATTGTTTCATGTTGCCACCTGAAATATCTATTGTATACAATTCCGGCGCATGATTGATATCAACTTTTGAAGCCACCAAAGTATTGCCTGACTGGCCAATAATATCCTGCACAAAAAAGTCTCCTTTAGTTATTTGCCTGATGGTAGATGCAGGATTTGCACTACCTAATGTTATTTCAAACAAATGTTGCGTTGCTTTTATTGGTGCCCAGAAAAATATTTTCTTTCCGTCATCACTCCATTTAAATCCTTCAACATGCAGATCATCACGGCCTGCAGTTAAATTAATTTTGCTGCTTCCAAACATTACTACCAAGTCCTGTTTGGCTGATTCATAGCCATCACGTTTCATGCTGAGCCATGCAAGTGTTCCCTGTTTATTGTAGGCGGGGCTTAGATCATAGCCCATCATACCTTCTGTAAGATTTGTTGTTTTACCTGATTCAACATCGTAACGATAAATATCAGTGTTGGTACTTACTGCATAGTCTTTACCAAATTTTTTCTTGGCAACATATACAATGTATTTACTGTCAGGGCTCCAGTTATAATCTTCATCACCACCAAAAGGTTTTTGCGGAGAATCAAAAGGCTCTCCCGTCATAATATCTTTTTCATTTTCTTTTTTACCATTTACAAGGCGGGCAACAAAAACATGATTGAAACTTCCATTACTCCATTTATCCCAATGGCGAAAATTAAGATTGTCGTAAACGTATGCATTGGATTTGGGCAGCTCAGGATAAAGATCATTGCCTGTAACATTCAGGAGTTTTACTTCTTTATCATAAATTATATACTTGCCGTTGGGAGAAATATTTTTGTCCCTGGCAACACTGTCCTTATTAAAGGTTTGAACCGCTGAGCCGCCAATTACCGGTACAACAAAAGTTTCCTTAGCACTTTTATTTTCTGCAACATTGGGTGTACTTACATTGTACACTGCACTTTTTCCATCTTTTGAAATCCCAACACCGGTTACTCTTCCAAGCTTCCAAAGAAATTCAGGAGTCATCTTATTTTGGCTTAGTGCCGACAGAGATAAGGTTGCAAAAACAAAAACAATAATGTTTTTCATATATATTTTTTTATAAGAGATAAAACTACAATGCAATTTTAAAACCAGAAAAAGTTGATGGTGAATGTTACAGGATTTAATAACATCCTCAAAACCATTGTAACAAAAATATTTTACAAATATTTTAATTTTTCGTACTTTGTTTATACATCTCTTCACTAAAACTTACAATTATGGATACCAAAAAACAATCACCCCGCAGAAAGTTTTTGGGAAACATCGCCGCAGGTGCCGCCGCAATGGGCCTGCTCAGCATCCCATCTTCCATTAAAGCTGCCCCATCACTTTTTAAAGAAACTGATGATGCAGATGCATGGTTTAATAAAATAAAAGGTAAGCACCGTGTAGTATTTGATGCTACCCGTCCACATGACATGGTGCCTTTTGCGTGGCCAAGGGTTTTTTTAATGACCAACCAGGCAACCGGAACAGAGGAAAAAGATCAAAGCGTTGTAGTTGTGTTACGCCACGATGCA